>JAYENK010000017.1:0-4175 GCA_034722035.1 Patescibacteria group bacterium
CCGCCTGTTGAAGCCTAAGCGTAAGTATTTATAAAAACATATAACATGCTGCTAAAACCAAATATCTATAAAAAAATCACAAAGCATCTAAAGTTGGATAAACCTTTAATAATTTTTGATATTGAAGCCACAGGACTAAATTTGCATTCTGACAAAATTGTTGAATTGGCTTATATTAAAATTCTACCGACAGGACGAATCAAAAAAGATGACATGATTCTTAATCCGGAAATGACAATTAGTGCGGAAGCAACTTCTATTCATGGCATTCGCAATCGCTTTGTTGCGAATAAACCAAAATTCCGTGAAAAAGCACAGGAACTTTGGGAATTGTTTAATGACTGCTATTATTCCGGATTCAATGTTCACAATTTTGACTTACCGCTTTTGCGCCGTGAATTTATTCGTTGCGGGCTTGATTTTGAATATTCCTACAAAAAAATTATTGATACCAAAAAAATTTTTTACACAATGGTTCCACAAACTTTGTCTGCGGCTTATGAATATTATATCAAAAAAGATTTTACACAGTGGCATACCGCTCTGATCGACACCGAAGTAACTGCCGAAATATTGGCCAAGCAATTGGACAAATATGAAGAATGCCGCGATTGGGAATTTATAAATAAAATGCACAATGCTGACAATGAAGCACACACCAATAGCACGAGAAAATTTTATTGGCTGCGCGGTGAAGCTTATTTTGCTTTTTCCAAATATCGCGACAAACCATTAAAAGAGATTGCCAAAAAAGATCCAAAATTTTTAGAGTGGATCATAAAGGCTGATTTTAACGATAAAGTGAAAAACGTAGTATCTAAAACGATTGAGAAAAATAAAAAATTTTAATTTGTTTTAATATTTCAAATTGGCTACAATAACATTATATGAATAACAATGAAAAAAACAGAGTAGTTTCACCGGAAGAATCCAATGACGAGAATCAATTGGAGATTACTTTGCGTCCAAAAACCTTGAACGAATATATTGGACAAGAAAAAGTAAAGGCAAACGTAGAAATAGCGATTCAGGCCGCCAACAAACGAGGCGAAGCGATTGAACATGTTCTGCTTTATGGCGCGCCCGGACTGGGCAAAACTACCTTGGCTCACATTTTGGCAAACGAGCTTAATTCCAATATTCGCATAACCAGTGGTCCGGCGATTGAAAAATCTGGCGATTTGGCTGCAATTTTGACGAATTTACAAGAAGGAGATATTTTATTTATTGACGAAATTCATCGCCTTAACCGAACTATTGAAGAAATTCTTTATCCGGCGATGGAGGATTATGCATTGGATATCATCATCGGCAAAGGACCAAGCGCGCGCACTTTGCGCATCGATCTTCCCCGCTTTACCATCATCGGCGCCACCACTAAAGCGAGCCAGCTCTCGGCTCCCCTGCGCGATCGTTTTGGCATGATTTACCATTTAGACTTTTATAAAAATGAACATATCGAAGAAATTATAAAAAGAAGCGCCAAAATCCTTAACGTGGAAATGGACGCAAGCTCGAAGCAAAAAATTGCTACCCGCGCCCGCCGGACTCCACGTATTGCGAACCGGCTACTCAAACGAGTACGAGATTATTGCGAAGTAAAAGGCAACGGCATCATTGAAGACAGGCATTGTTATGGCGCTTTCTCAATGCTAGACGTGGACGAGCTCGGCTTAGACTGGATTGACAGGAAAATATTAGAAGTCATTATTGATAAATTTAAAGGCGGTCCGGTCGGGGTAAACACAATTGCAGCCGCCACCGGCGAAGACCAACAAACAATTGAAGATGTCTACGAGCCATATTTAATGCAACTTGGTTTTATCGACCGCAGTCCAAGAGGAAGAATTGTGACAGACATCGGCTATAAACATCTTGGGAAAAAAAAGAAAGATGGTAGTCAAAAAAAATTGGTTTAATTAAGTATTAAACAATTATTTTTAGTTTTTTTATGAATTTATCTGATTTTGATTATACTTTAGCGCCAGAGCTAATTGCTCAACAACCAAAAGAACCGCGAGATCATTCGCGGCTTTTATGTCTTCGGCTTCGCCGATCAGCCACTACAAATGCGAGACATATAAATAAAGCGGATGTAAAAGCAAAAATTGAGCATAAATATTTTTATGATATTATTGATTATTTAAATAAAGGCGATGTGCTTGTAATAAATAATTCCAAAGTGTTTCCAGCGAGGTTAATCGGAAAAAAAGAAAAAACCAATGGAAAAATGGAAGTTTTCTTGCATCGCCAGATTGATGATGTAATTTGGCAGTGTATTATTGGCGGAAAAAATGTTAAACCGGGACTAAAAACTAATTTTTCCAATAAATTAAATTGTGTTTTACAAAAAAATAATCAAGATGGTACTTGGGATGTGAAGTTTAATCTGAAGCACAGTGAAATGATGAGAGTGGTAAATAAAATCGGTAAAACGCCTTTGCCTCCATATATAAAGCGCCCACAACAAAAAGAAAGCGACAAAAAACGCTATCAAACTATTTATGCAGATGACAATAAAACAGGCTCGGTCGCAGCTCCAACTGCCGGTCTTCATTTTACGCCTGAGCTTTTAAAAAAAATTAAAGCTAAAAAAGTAAAAATAGAGCACATAACGCTTCACGTTGGACTGGGAACTTTTGCCCCGGTAAAAGTTAATGATATTAAAAAACATAAAATGCATTCAGAATTTGTTGAAATTAAAAAAAATACAATAGATAAAATAAAAAAAGCTAAAAAAGAAAATAAAAAAATAATCGCCGTTGGCACCACCTCAGCCAGATCACTCGAATCATTTTTCAGTAATCCTACAGCTTTTAAACAAACCTCTACCAGCTACTTTGCCTGGGTCGACATTTTCATCTATCCCGGATACAAATTCAAGGCAATTGACGCAATGATAACCAATTTTCATCTACCCAAATCGACGCTATTGATGCTAGTCTCGGCTTTAGCCGGAAAAAACAACATTAAACAGGCCTATCAAGAAGCAATCAAACAAAAATATCGTTTTTATTCTTATGGCGATGCTATGCTGATTAAACGGATTTTATGCTGAAAATAATGTTTTTACACAATAAATAAGTAACATTTAACATTGACAGACAGACACTTGACTTTTTGATTAATTGTGTTACTATACAAATAAGGAAGTTGGTCGTATTCATTACGGGCAATACTATTTGCTACATCAAATCGTTGGTCTTGCCAACGGTTTTTTGTTATAATAAAAAATTTAAAATTTACTAATATCAGCAAAAAACTTCGTCAAACACTTGACGAATTTTTTATTTTAAACATTGACATTTAAATAGTATTTATATAAACTGGGAACATAAGAATATAAATATATAATATGGCTTCAATGAATATAAAAATTAAAAACAAGAAACAAGGCAAAAGGCTTTGCGTTGAAATGGATGCAGATATTTTAGAAAGAATGGCTGCTAATTTTGGTTTTTTTGGTGAAAATTTTCTAAGCAGCGTGAAAGAGGCGGAGGGTGATTATAAAAACGGCCGTTTTAAAAAAATTAGCTCTTTATCTTCTATAAAGTAATGCAAATAATTGTTACAAAAGAATTTGAAAAATGTTATTTGGTTTTGCCAAGTGTAATCAAGAAAAAAGCGCTAAAACAAGAGAAATTATTTCGAAATAACCCTTTTCACCCTTCTTTAAATACAGAAAAACTAAGTCCCAAGGGTAAGCAATTATGGAGTATCCGGATTGATAAAACTTACAGAATCGTTTTTCGCTTTATTGATGGTAACACTGTTTTATTTTTAACAACTGGAACGCATGACTGGATATATAAATTAAAATTTTAATTATATAGCCGATACTAGCAAAAAACTTCGTCAAACACTTGACGAATTTTTTATTTTATGCTATATTAATATAATTATTAAAACCCAAATAATTTCCCTTTTCCCTAAAAATAAAGATATAAAATATAAGATTGCAAGCAGACGAACACAAACAAACTTCAGCAAAAATATTAGTAATGGAAGATTGGCCGGAATGGCAGTAATTGTTTGTTTGTATCTTATACTTTATATCTTTTAAATTTAATTCTCATATCTTTCGGGTAGTACTTATTGTTGATTGGTCTTCGCCTATTAACAATAAATTTTATACGTAGTAATTTGGGGAAATTACTGCTTCAGTATATTTAGAT
>JAYENK010000018.1:0-18814 GCA_034722035.1 Patescibacteria group bacterium
TAATTCAGCTTCTTTTGTGTGCATGTTGATTATATTAAATTAATTGTCCGAAGGACACCTTATTTCCCCTCTATAATAAATAAAAAAAATCAAATTTTCGTCGTGTTCAAAGCATCAAAATGTTAAGTTCTTAAAAGATAAAAAATTTATTTCGTACAACATATGCGAATATGCGAAGTCGGGCGTAGCCCGATTTGGGTGGAGTGAGTGCAACGAACGAAACCGTATATTCGCTGTTATACGCCCCGAAGGGTCGGAGCGAAGCGGAGAAGTTCAAAAAATATTTTTCGTTATTATTCATCAGATAGGCTTTCGTTTGTTTATTATAAATTTGATTTTTTCGTTTTTAAAAAATGAAAGAGGGGTTAGGGGTGAATTTCATTTTTTAAAATTTATTATTTAATCTATATACTTTTCAAATGGTTTGACGAATTTCTCAATCATATCTTTTGATCTTTTCCTCGCTTGTGTAACAAAATGTTTTAAGTATGCTTTCGCCCATTGCTTCATATTTCCTTGAAAATTTTGATTAAGATCACAAACATGAAATTGAACTTGCATCGCTGCCGCCCAGTTTATATACAAACTTTCTGGATTTGATTTAAATAAATTTGTAAAGTGGCAATCTTTACAAACAAGTTTATTTTCATTAAGTGCCCAATCAACTTCAAAGTAGTATATTATAAAAGTGTTAAAGTCATTATTATCGATCATTTTTGCACATAATTGAGCCAATTTGTATGCAGATATTATGTTTGGCGGTTGTGCAGATTTTGACATATTTCTTGTTTTTATGTCAATAATCTCATATTTACCATCATTGACAACTAAAATATCTGCTGTATCATTTTGTTTTTCTTCGAATGGATTTTCTAGACTCCATTTATCTGTTGCGTTTTTTCCTCTACTCAAAAGAAACATTACTGTTGGAGACTTAAATAAATTATTTCTAGCTTCTATGCTCTGGGCACTAGAATTTTTTGTAAATAGATTATTCAAATATTCATATTAATCACCATTATATTGTTAAAATTATTATCATTATATAAGTTTTCCCCTTATGTTTAAATCGTTTTCGTAACGAAGAGAAGAAAACACAAATTATCCCCTTTCTTTGTTTTAGAAAAAATCAAATTTATTCCTCTTTTTAGAAAGCCTATCTTCATTATTCATCTTAGAAAAATATTTTTTGAATTGCGTATAACGTTAGGGATAAAAGAAGTTTTTCTGGAAGAAAAATTTGGGAAAATTGCGAGCCGAGCAATTTTCCTTTTATCCCTTGTTATACGCCCTGACGACTGTAAGGAGGAGAGCGCAGCGTGGCACGAAGCGATAGCGGAGTGAGTTAAATTTTCACTTATATATTAATCCGACCGAAGGGAGACTATTTGTCCGAAGGACGAGGGGGAGTCCAGTTTTTGTTTCTTTTTTAAAAGAAATTTTTCATTATTTTGAAAAAATTCCGATACCTGTGTGAAAAATATCTATTATACAATTGCCTAAATTCTTTCTCACTTTCATGCAAATCTTTTTTTGCCAGTTCGATTGCATATTTTTTGTTTATTTTTCCAAATTCCTGAGCCATTTCAAGTCTATTGTGAGGTCCAGATAAGGAATTATTTTCTTCTAACCTGAATATATAAAAAATTATAGATAACCATAAGGAAACAACTCTTGCCTCAATAAATTGATTACTTTTCACACTTAAGACAGATGGAATAAGTAATTTTGGAAAAAGAATATCAAGATTATCTAAATGTCCTAAAACAAATGCTAAGTTCCAGCTAACATATAGACTTTGCCATCCTTGTGATACTGGAAAATCAATAGAATAATTTTCTTTTAGCTGTTTGTAAAAATAATTTTTAGAGTTAGCCGGTGCTATCAACATTTTTCTATATCTAATGTTAATATTCAAATTATTCAATTCTTCTGATAAAGCTTCAGCACATAAGGCATTTGCTTTGAATCCTTTGTTATAATCAGTAATTCCTGCTTCATAAATATTGAGTTTTCCAAGTTCAAGGAAGCTTTTTATTTTGTTCTTTCTTTTTAGTAATTTATATTCAAAATAATTTAGTCTATGATTTTTATAGCAAGTTTTTAATTCCTCTTCTGATAGCTTAAAATCTCTAAATCGAGGATTGATATGAATCATCATCGGATCAATGGTCAATGCTTTAATAGATCCAAAAAATGTATGACTCAAATTATATAGATTAAATAGCGCTTTGGTTGGATTGCTTAAATCAAGTCCATATTCTTTTTCCTTTGTTTTTATGTGAGCATGGATTTCATCAAAAAATACATCATTATTACATATAGATGAAGTTAAGTATTCAAGAATGAAAAGTATATGCGCCGATTTGATGATATTATCTGATTTTTTGAGCCAATCTTTTTTAAGGGCGAGTTCGAGAAATTCAATAATTGCTGGATGATTGTTTATTAGTGCTGTTTTTATATCAACAAATAATGGTTTGAATTCTTGCTCTTTTGTTTGAATTTCTTGTATGTCAAATATATTAACGGTGCTTTCAAAATCATCTAATTTCATTTCCTTGATAACTTCTTTCATTATCAAAGGATTAGTTTTCATATCTTCAGACAAACCCAAAACAGATAATGATTTTGAGATTATTTTTTCAGCCTCTTTTTTGTTAATCGATTTTTTCATCTGTATAATATAAATCAACTTGCTAGTTTATAATTTTTTACTTTTGCGATAGCAAAATACAATATGTGCGTAGCACCTGGACTCCCCCTCTTTTTGCTTCTTTTTTCCAAAAAGAAGATAAGTGAAAATTTAATTGCGTATAACGTTTGCGTATATCTGAAGTTTTCATCCCAACTTTAACTGGATATTTTGATTATCAGACAACGCTTAATATTTTAAACTCCACCCAAATCTTCATCAAAACTAAGGGATAAAAATTTGGGCGGAGAAAAATTGGCGCTCCATATGGATTTAATTAACGCCAATTTTACGTAGCCAGATACACGCTGTTATGTGATGTAGCCAGAAATTTATTTTATTATATTTTTTTAATTTCTCTATCATTTATTTATTTTTGTTTTTAATTTCAAACATTTCTGGTTTATCTCCATGATAACGTGCAATTTCTTTGCCACTAGGATCAAGATAATAAAATTTTAATGTAAAGTCTCCTTGAGGGATGTTGTTAATGGTAAATTCTGAACATTCTGCCGTATCTATTTCAGGGCATTCTCCTTGGCAATATTTTTTTATAAGAAAAATGTTTAAATTTCCTTCTTGATCAAAATTGCTTCTTACTTCTTTTAATCCATCTGCTCCTATACCTATGCTGGTCGTTTTTTTAATTTTTAAGGTATTTTTATTAAACCATTCATGAGAGAAAAAATTAAAATTTTTAATATCACAACCGTAGCCGTTATTTTTAATGACATAACGGTGAGTGATTTCTAGAGATTTATTGTTTTCTAAAAAATTATTTTCATTTTGATTTGTTTTTATATTTTGATAAACAATAAGACCTAATATTAAAATAATAATAATAATGATGATAAGGTTTTTTTTCATAAGGCTGAATTAAATAATTAAATTGTTTTTAAGCTTTTAAAAAAATATAAGAAAATAAATTTCTGGCTATTTCACATAACGTTTCCGCATGATGCGAAATTTCATTTATTCTGCCTTATTATCATTATTAAGGAAAGAATAAATAAAATTTGGGTGGAAGAAATTTATACTCCTTATTATTATTTCTCTTTGAGCGATAGCGAAAGAGAAAATTTAATAAATGTAAATTTCTGGAACCACATATGCAGGTGTTATGTGATGTTAAAAAATTACTTTTTATCGCAAAAAATCACACTTTCATTAGACATATTGTTTAAAGCCCAAGAACAGTTATATGTAGGATATTTACCATTTAACCTGTTTGCTTTATCTTTAGTGTTTCCTGATTCATCACCTATGGTTGTGCATGAATCTATGTTTTGAGTTATACAATTTTCAATTACACAATTGTCGGAAATACATGACGTCTGTTTTACTTTAGTTGATTCTATTTTTTTATTACAACCTGTTAAGATTATTAACATAGTAAGTAGTATAAATGTTTTTTTCATAGATTCTAGTAATTTTTCAATTTCATATAACATATGCGTATAACAGAAGTTTTAAATTATTTTTTTGTTATAATTTTGCGTAGCAACAACAAAAAAATAATTTAAAATTTGGGCGGAGGCTCACCGATAGGGGAGCCGTAGCCTGTTATACGCTGTTAGCTGATGTATATGTTTTTCTTTGATCCCGAGGACTCGGGATCACTTTTAAAAAGAATTAAATTTTGTTTTTCGTTTTGGGGCAAGGGGAAGAGGGGAATTAAAGGGGTGAATTCCCTTTGTCCCAAAACCCCTATTTATAATAAATTAATTTCTAATTTTTTAAATAATTCATCTGCTTGAGAAGTCTGATTTTCATTTTCCATAGTTATCCAAAAGTCGATTTTAATGTCATCAATAAAAGTAGTGTATTCTTTTATCTGGCAACTATCTCCGTGGCAATTAAAGGTTGATATAAAGAAATTTCTATCATTAAATTTTTCCAGTTTATAATCCAAAAAGTTTTGATTATTCAAAAAAGCATTTTTTTGTCCGTTATATCTTGTTAAATCGGGATAGTCACTAAAAAAACAAGGAGTATCAATACCGCAGTCTGCAGTAAATTTTTGGATTGATTCTTCTGAAAAAAATTGAATTTCATTAAGCGATGGTAGCTGTTTATAGTTAAAGTCATATGAAGCAAAAGAGCCTCTACGATTTTCTTCATTGTTTTTTGTGATTGTATATTCTTCTGGAAAATTAATTTTTATTCCTATTTCCGGAACTATTAAATATCCAATAGTTTGTAAAGCTTTTCTTGATTCCTCTATTGCGTTTTTGTGCTGTCTAAGCTTGTTGCTCATGTCAAAGTCTGATGTATCGCGAATTGCTTTTATCCATTCTTTTTTAGTGAAATCTAAAAGTTTGTCAATTGGGATATTTGAATAAATATTTGCACCATAAATATTCCCATTTATCCCTTCGGTTATTGCAGATTGGGTGCCAATACCACTGATTTCTTCGATTTCTTTTTTATAATTTCCATATTCATCATATTCGTAAACATATTTAGTAGATTGTGTGATTGCGCTGTCTTTTAGTGTGATCGAAACATTTAAATATCCGTTAGTATCTTCAAGATTTCTTTTTTCTACAATTTTTCCTTGATTGTAAAGATTAATAAAATCCCTGGAATCAATATTTATTCCATTAGCATTTTCTCTTTTTATTTCAAAAGATTTAGGATTTGAGCCACTAATTACTTCGCCTTTGTAATAAAGGTTGTTATCATCGTGTGCATATTCACATCCGTCTATTCTGGTGGTGCTTGGAATTAAGCACTCAACTCTAAATGTTTGCGGGTCTGCGTTTTCAAGAATTTTTTCACCAAAATACACATAGTTTTTGTCCTTTGCGTAATTTGTGCTTAAAATTTCAAAGGTGTCGCTGTCAACGCCACTAACGATTCTGTTTTCAAAGTAATAATTATTATTATCTTTGGCATATTTTCCCTTATCATATACGTTTACCCATTTGCCTCCCTCAATTATTTCGAAAGAAGAACTGTCACTTCCTTCAATTTTTTCTAGATTATAGAAAGCGTTATTACTATCTTTTGAAAAATAGTCGTTTATAAATTCAGTGTTATTAGATTTTGCTACACCAACACGATTGCCATGAAAATACTTATAATTTTTATCTTCTGCATTGTATCTACCTTCTCCTTCTTTGATTTTAGGGTCTTTTCTGGCTACACCGCTGTAAGAAACAAATGTTTCCACATCAGCTCCATCAACTATACGATCAAATACATAAACATTGTTTTTATCTTTTGAATAATCAAATGGTAGAACTTGGAATGTATTTGGATCTGCACCATCTATGATTCCTGGAACTAGATTGGCAGACATATTGCCAGTTAAGACTGGCTTTGCCAGATAAACTTTGTTTTTGTCTTTTGCATAGTATCCTTCTAAGATAATAAAGGTGCTTAGATCAACATTGTCTATTTTGTCTGTCCTTACATATACATTATTATTATCTTTAGCATAAACGTTGTTTAAAACTTCAAATGAGTTTACGTCGGCATCTGCAAGTAATGATTTTTTTAATTCACTGTCGCAATGCATCGATACGCTACAGTTAGTGATGGTTTTATAATAATAAACTTGATTATTTTCAATTCTCCAACCATCATTTGATTTTTTGCTCGTATTTTGACTTGTTGAGCTTTGATTTGTTGAGCTTTGATTTCTCCAAAGAAAGAAAGATAAGATGGCAATAGATAAAAACAATATTGAACCGATAATGATAATTTTTAGCAGATGTGTTTTTAAAAATGATTTATCCTCTGGTTGGGATAGAGAACCTTGATTATTATCATTATTATTATTTAACTCTTCCATATTTTATATTTAGTTAATTAAATTGTTTTCTGGAGCGAATGTGGAAGAAAACACGTTATTTCCCCTTTTAATAAAATAAAAAATAAAATTTAATTCTTTTTAAAAGTTAGGGCGTTTAGCCCTAAAAGAAAAACATATATTTCAGCTAACGTTTCCGCATGATGCGAAGTCCAAATCGATTCCTTTTTAAATTAATATAAAAGAGATTTGGATTTGGGTGGAAGAAATTTATATTCATTATTATTATTTTGTAGCGGAGCGGAAAAAAATTAGATTCTGTAAATTTCTGTAACCGCATATGCAGGTGTTATACGCTGTAATACAAAGCCTCCTCCACTGTTTTAATAATTTTGGCAATTTATGTGTTTATTAGATGAATCTTCTAATTACCCAGAAATATAGTTGTAATGCGATAATTACCCATGCCACAATTTTGTTGGCGTTTGACCATTTATTTAAGTTACCGTCTTTATTGTGATGTTTGTAGTAAACGTCCCCAGTCGCCAAAATATAAGCTACTGCCCAAATAAATGGTGGGATAAATAATCCCAGAATGACAAATGTGCTATTAGTACCACTTTTTCTGTACCAAGGCACATCATTTAAGTTTTGATATTCCATAAGTTTAAATAGCTACACACAAAATAAATTGCCAAAATTATTAGTTAATTAAAAGAGGCTTTGTATTATTGCGTATAACAAGTCATATACGAACTTGTTGATTTTTTATTGAATGTAAGTTAAAATATTTATATAAATATGTTAGCAGAGAGGAATATGCCAACATCTAATAATAGAAGTACGCTTGAAGCAAGAGATCCAATATTTAATCTTGCGCAGGAAATGCGTTTACGTAATTTTAGTCCAAAAACAATTAGGCTGTATCTTTATTATAACAAAGAATTCCTAAGATTTGCAAGTGTTTGCGCAGACGAAGTTAATAGCCGGCAGATTAAAGATTATTTGGATTACGTTATTAATAGTGGCAAGTCGCGCGCGACGATAGATTTGATAATTAATGCTTTGAAATTTTATTATCACAATATTTTACGACGTACTTTTTTTAATAAAAAAACTGGGATAAAACGGCCGAAAAAAGAAGATAAATTGCCGATTGTTTTATCCAAAGAAGAGATTATTCGAATGATTAATGTTTGCGACAATAAAAAACATAAATTAATTATTCAAATTTTGTATTGTAGTGGATTACGAGTTTCTGAATTAAGAAATTTACAGGTTGATGATATTGATTTTGATCGTAAAAACATCTTAATTCGAGCCGGAAAAGGTAAAAAAGATCGAATTACAGTAGTTTCAAATGTAGTTTTAGCTAATATTAAAGAATATTTACAAGAATACCAGCCAATAACCTATATTTTTGAAAGCTTTCAACTAAGTAAAAAAATGAGCGTAAGAAGTTTGCAGAAGGCTGTGGATAACTATGCAAAAAAGGCTAATATTAGTAAGAATATTAGTGCCCATACTTTGCGCCACAGCTTTGCTACACATCAGTTAGAAAATGGGGTTAATTTACGGTATATTCAGTCGATGCTAGGGCATGCCAGATTAGAAACTACTCAAATTTACACTAAGGTCGCTATAGATAAATTAAGCGATATTAACGATTTATTATAAACTTTTATTTAACAACACTCTTGCATAAACCCCTGTTTTGTCTTATTATTAAATGAGTATACTGAAATTTTTTTATTTTTGCATATTATATTACCAAGCTTCAGCGTAGTAGGGTCCCTGTAGTTCAGTGGATAGAACAAGGGTTTCCTAAACCCTAGACAGAGGTTCGACTCCTCTCGGGGACACATTCTAATTAAGAATTAAAAATTTATATAGAATAATCTAGTTTTTTGAAGAACATAGTAATAAAATATAGAATTTTATAAATTATTAAAAGAAAACAGTTATGGGCCTGTGGCGCAATTGGTAGCGCGCCTCCATGGCATGGAGGAGGTTAGGGGTTCAAGTCCCCTCAGGTCCACCACTTCGCTCCCGTGGCTTTGCCACTTTGGAAGCTACGCGGTGCAGGCACCAATATGTTTTGCATAGCGAATATTAAAGCGAAGCACTCTGCGTAACCGATAGGCGAAGCGGGGGAATAATATAATTTTAAAACATAAAAATAAAAGGTTAATCTAAGCGTTCTATTAAGAACACATAAAAACAAAAAGAACTCATCAAAAATATAAAAATAAACTTAAGTCCAGGCTACTGTGGACTTAAATATTTTAAGCTTAACTGTAGATAAGTCCACAGTGTTGTGGACTAAAGTATTGTTAGGTTGCTAATTTTAGCAATTTTTTGAATAGTGAATAAGTAGGGGATAAGTTTCCAATTAATAATTAAGAAATAGTAATTAAGAATAGTGTATTATCAAAATAGTGCTTTTAGTAGAAGTGTTTATAAAAAAATTTGCTATATTATTTAATAATAAATAAATTCTTAATTTTTAATTAAAAAAAGATGTCAAAAATAATATTTACGATGTTATTATTATAGGGGCGGGTCCGGCTAGATTTACGGCTGGTATTTACGCTGTACGGCGTGAAATAAAAGTTTTAATTATAAGCAAAGAAACTGGTGGATAGGTTGTGTTGGCAAGTGAAGTTGAAAATTATTCAGGATTTAGGACTGTAATGAGTCATAATTTAATCGCTAAATGGTAACATTATGCGATAGATCTGGGGATAAAAATGGTCAATGTGAAAGTACAATATATTGAAAAAAAGATGATTTATTTGTTTTGACTACCGGCGAAGAAGAGTACCGGAGCCAAGACTGTGATTGTGGGCAGAAGTGTAAAAAAATAAGGACACAAAACGGTATCAAATGGATTTATCAACAGAACAAAAATATTTTGAACAAGGCATAAAGTTGATCGGCGGAATTGATGAGGCCGGTCGTGGTCCTTTGGCTGGGCCGGTGGTAGCGGCTTGCGTTGTGCTTGATTCAAATTTTGTGATTAATAAGGGACTTGAAACTGTAAAAGATTCAAAAAAATTAAGCGAGAAGAAGCGTGAGGAATTATTTGAAGTTATTCAAAAAGAGCTTAAGATATTTGGCGTGGGCGTTTGTTCATCGGTAACGATTGATCGAATCAATATATTACAAGCCACTTTTTTGGCAATGAAGATGGCTCTTAGTCAGCTCAAAACTAAGCCGGACAAACTTTTGATCGATGGTAAACTACTTCTTCCAAATTACACCGGTGAGCAGGAGGCGATTGTAAAGGGGGACCAAAAAGTTTTTTCAATTGCGGCAGCTTCTATCGTTGCCAAGGTAAGTCGTGACAGAATCATGCGTGAGCATGACAAGAAATATCCAAAATACGATTTTGCTCGACACAAAGGTTACGGCACTGCCTTTCATATCGAAGCGCTAAAGGCTTACGGTCCTTGTCCGGTACATCGTAAAAGTTTTGCCAGGGTAAAATAAAATAATTTTTATATTTGCCTTGTTAATCTTAATAATATTAAGTATAATGAAAAATAAGTAATTAAAAATCGATTATATGAAAAAACAAGTAACGGCTAACAGTCTGTTGGATTTTGATATTATTTTTAATCAAGCTAGACTGGATGAAGGAACTAGAGTGGCTGATTTGGGTTGTGGCGCAAGCGGACATTTTGTTTTTCCATTCAGCAAGGCCGTTGGAGCAAAAGGCAAGGTTTACGCGGTTGATATTTTGCCGGACGCTCTAAAAAATATAAAACATCGGTTTAAGCAAGAGAGCTTGCAAAACATTAAAACTGTTTGGAGTAATCTGGAAATATTTAATGCGTGTAAAATCGATTCAAGCTCTTTGGATTCGGTTTTTTTGATCAACACTTTATATCAGTCGAAAAAGCGGGTAGAGATTATCAAGGAAGCCGTACGTATGCTTAAAAAAGGCGCTTTTATGATGATTGTGGATTGGGGAAATATTAGCGCTCCTTTTGGCCCATCAAGTAAGGAAAAAGTTTTAAAGCAAGCATTAAAAGACGGAGCTTCTCGTTTGGGCTTGGAGTTTAAGTCAGAGTTTTCGGCCGGGCAATATCATTATGGCTTAATTTTTGAAAAAATTTAAAATAAAATAAATAAAAAAATATGAATATTCTTCTTTCACCTTCTTTTTGGTTCGAATTACGTCCTGGTGTTTTGTCCCCCTTTGTTTTTCGGAGCTTAATTGTTTTTTTGTCTCTTCTTTTGGCCGGAATATTAGTTTTTAATTTATTAAAAAAACAAAAAAGCGCTGGTTTATATCGTAAAATTTGGGTAAGTTTAGGCACTTTTTGTTTGGGGAATTTAATTATTGGTTTGTTTTTATTGTTTTTTGCTTTTGAGCAATTACCTTTTTTGGCAATGCGAGCTTGGTTTCTATTATGGTTTGTCGGGATGTTTGTTTGGATGCTGTTTATTATTAAAAAAATGTCAAAAATCCCTGATATTAAACAAGAAAAAGCCGAAAAAGAAGAGTTTCAAAAATATATTCCTTAAGCGGGTATATATCTGCGCTTACTTTTATTGAGTAGCATGAATTAAATATTATAAAATTCCTCTAAAATTAGAGGATTTTTTATTAAATTATATGACTAGACACAATAAAAATGTTGGTGGTTTAGCCGAAGGCCTAGCCCTTAAGTATTTAAAAAATAAAGGCTACCGTATTATTGGCCAAAACAAGCAAATTAGTCATTTGGAAATTGATATTTTGGCTAATTTTAAAGGAAAATTGGTATTTATAGAAGTAAAATCGCGGATTAATACTAGTTTTGAGGAAATAGAAGACGCTATGACCAGCTTTAAACTAAAAAAGCTTAAAAGGGCAATAAATCGCTATATTTATCGTCGAAAAATTGATCCAGATTGTGTACAACTGGATTTTGTGGCCGTGAATTTGAATTATAATACAAGAATAGCTAATATTAAACATTTTACAGCGATTATATAAATTCAAAATTTATCTATTTACATAAAAATACTTAAAAGATAGAGAAGAAAATCAATGTTTTGAACAGTTTTGTCCCCATTAAAACTAGGGTTTACCCCCAGGAAATTAACCGTTTATATACTTGACGCCTGTTCTTGCTTGGGCTAAAGTGTAGAAGCTACAGTTTTTAAGGTAGCATTCTGCATTATTTTGTATTTGTGTTGGGGTGACGGGGGTCCGTTTTGGACACGTCTAAGACAGAACCTCCGCCCCTTATACGATTTTATATAAAAACTTACATTAAAAACTCGAAATAGAATTTGAATTTAACAGTTTAATCAATTGGGCTGTTAAATTTTTAGTTTAAATTAGTTTTGATTATTAAATACTGTTCCAGGAGGAGGCGGTTTGAATTGCTATGAGCAAAAACAAAAAAATAGCTTTTTTATTTTTATTTATTATATGCTTGTTCGTGCCGGCTTTGGTGTCCTCATCAGAGTCAGCGGTAACACCAACTTTGATAGAGGCGGAATATGATTCCGGTTTTTCCGCTGTTGTTGTTACCGGGCTTTGTGCCGACAATTCCGATGTATTAATTTATGTTGATGGCGAGTATTCCGGTTTGGCCGATATTAACGAAACTAAGAGCACAACCAAGAATTTTGTTTTTTATATTATTAAAGATCTTCCAGTCGGAACGCATCAAATTACTGTGCTTGCTCGTGACAAAACCTCTTCGCTTTTGTCAGCGCCCTCTGCGTCGCTCGAATATGTTGTTGAGCCGTTGCCGGCTCCGACTTTACTCGCCCCCTCACGTGAAGATATCAGTAGCAATGTCCGACCGCTCATTCTGGGTTTAAGCGAGAGTGATACGATTGTTCATTTGGTAATTGATGATGTTGTTAACGGAAACACCGGCTTGATTAGCCATGAGTCTGGTACGGCGAATTTTGCTTATGAGCCTTTTCTCAATTTGGGTGTTGGTCTGCATCAGGTTTATGCCATCACCGAGAGCAAAGACGGACGAAAGAGTAAAGCTTCCCGTGTGCTGGAATTTGAAATTGAAGAAGCAATGATTGCTCCGACCGTGTTTGAGCCGCTTAATTCAGGTAAAACCGTAATAAAAGGCTTGGCGCCAAATGATTCTTTGATAAAAGTCTATGTTGATCATGAGTTGGATGGACAGTTTGTTGTAAAAAACCATGAGTCCGGTACCGCCAATTTTGCCTACACTCCTTTTCAGGATTTAACTACAGCCAATCATTTAGTTTATTTGACTGCCAGCGATGAGAGGGGAAAAGAAAGTCCTTGGTCCAATTTGGTTTATTTGCAAGCGCGTATTCCAAAAATTGCGGACGGAGTAGAAGAGATAGCGGTTCTGTCCAACGAAGCTGTGTTTGGTACGGAGTTTGAAGACCTATTGCTTTTGGCGGCTTTGTTTCAAGAGGACAAAACAGTGTCGGTCAGCGATGATCAGTTTATGGCTTTGGAGAATTTGATTATACAAAAAAATAATCTTGGCCTTGGTCTTGATGCTTTGGAAAATTTGGAAGCTTTATGGGAAGCCAAGCGTCTACGTCTTGACCAATCAGAGGAGCAGCCATTAGAGCCTAGCAAAGAAGAAGCAGACCAAACTAAGAGTACAGACAAAACATTTGATCAAACTCTTGCTACGAGTACAGATGTTGACGAATTTATTGGCGAATTTGAGACGGAAGACACTCAGAGCGGTTTGATTGATGAGGATAAGCAAAAACAAAGTAATTTACGTTGGAATATTGCAATATTTATTCTCTTTTTACTTGCAGTGATTATTTGGATATTTTGGGTGAATCGAGAGCTTGTTAAAGAGCAGGAAGAGCAGGATAAAAAGGATGAGTAAAATTAACCGTTAAAATTTTTAAATAGTTGAGCCCGACTGACCGCATTAAACGCGGGTCAGACAGGTCCCTTTTTTCGCAAGAACCCAGCAAAACAACCTCGCTTTTCAAGCGAGGTTTTGCATTTTTTAGCGATTTGGGGTATATTTTGAATATAAATTCTTTTGTAATTAAAATTATGCAATATATATTAAAAAAGTTAACTATAATTTTATTTTTTGTCGTGTTCTTGCTTGTTCCGGTTTTTGTGACGCATGCTAGCGAAGATGTGAATCTTTATTTTTTCTATGGGGACGGGTGTCCGCATTGCAAAAAAGAGGAAAAGTTTTTGAGTAAATTGGAAAAAGAGAATGAGGGTGTAAAAATTTATCGTTATGAGACTTGGCATGATTCGGATAATGCTAAATTTTTGGGACAAATTGTCGAAGAGCTTAATCTCAACATTCGGGGTGTGCCGGTTTTGATTGTAGGCGAGGAGACGATTGTCGGGTATTATAACGATGCCGTGACTGGGCAGAAAATTTTGAATATTGTTTATGATTATATTGAAAATGGCTGCGTCGATTTGGTTGCACCTTTTTTTGGCAATACCGACAGCGAGCAAAGCTGTCAAGATCAATGTGATTTGGACGAACAAGAATGTCAGCATGATTGTGGTTGTAGTGATGATTTGATTAAGGCTAAGGGTGAGATGCCGGACGAAGTCCATGTTCCTTTTTTTGGCACAGTAAAAGTTGCTGATGTTTCTTTGCCGGTCCTTACTTTTCTTTTGGCGGCAGCCGACGGCTTTAATCCTTGCGCGATGTGGGTGTTATTATTTTTGATTAGCTTGCTATTGGGTATGGCTGACAAAAAACGAATGTGGATTTTAGGTTCGGCTTTTATTGCCGCCTCAGGTGCGGTTTATTTTTTGTTTTTGTCGACCTGGCTCAACTTGTTTATATTTTTGGGCTTTGTTGCTTGGATTCGAATTGTGATTGCTTTGGTTGCGCTTGTGAGCGGAGCATTGCATTTGCGCAGTGCCTGGAAGAATCGTGAAGGATGCAAGGTTACAAGTGGAGAAAAACGACAAAAAGTTTTTGCAAAATTACGCTCACTGGCAAACGAAAAAAAGTTTTGGGTCGCTCTTGTTGGAATTATGCTCTTGGCAGCTGCGGTCAATTTGGTTGAGCTAATCTGTTCGGCGGGCCTGCCTGCGGTTTATACTTCTGTGCTTGCTATGTCCAGTTTGCCAACTTGGCAATACTATTCTTATCTTCTTTTCT
The DNA here is from genome assembly GCA_034722035.1 of Patescibacteria group bacterium. Classification (GTDB taxonomy): domain Bacteria; phylum Patescibacteriota; class Patescibacteriia; order Patescibacteriales; family UBA12075; genus JAYENK01. The sequence goes on from JAYENK010000018.1 coordinate 14,564, forward strand.
ATATATTAATATTCATGCTGGACGATTTGATTGTTTTTATTTTGGCAATGTCCACCCTTCAAATGAAAGCAATCTCTTCGCGCTATACCAAATGGTCCGGCTGGGTCGGCGGTATTTTGATGTTGATAATAGGTATTTTACTGCTTTTCAAGCCTGGACTTTTAATGTTTGGGTAAAGAATTTCATGTTAAGCAAAAAAAACACCGGAATTTTTTCGGTGTTTTTTTATGTTTAAGCTTATAGTTTTGTTTTATTTTCTTGGAGCGCGATTGTTGTAAGGTTTGCTTCCTCTGCGTGGGCCGTTAAAACGGCTATGTCCGCCGGAAAATCCTCCGCCAGCATCTTTGCCTTTTTCTTCTTTCCACATTGCTTCATTCTCTTTTAGTCCTTTCATGCTTAAATTTACTCTACCTTGGTCATCAATTTCTTTGACGCGTACTGTGACGGTGTCACCGATTTCCATGAAGTCGGCTGGTTTACTGACACGATAAGGTGCAAGTTCGGAAACGTGAACCATGCCGTCGCGTCCGGGTAAAACTTCAATAAAGGCACCGATTTCTAACATACGTACAACTTTGCCTGTAAAGATTTCACCAGCTTCAATGTTGCGCGTTAGGTCTTTAATCCATTTGAGCGCTTTTTCCATTCCTTCCTGATTAACACTGGTGACAAAAACAGAGCCATCATCCTCAATGTCAATTTCAACTTCACATTCTTCAATAATTTTATTAATTACCTTGCCACCAGCGCCAATTACTTCACGAATTTTTTCCGGATCAATTTTAAAGGTTTGAACCCGTGGAGCGTATTCTGATAATTCAGCGCGTGGGGTCGCGATTGTATCGGTTATAACTTTGATTATTTTTAATCTTCCTTTCAGTCCTTGATGCAAGGCCTGTTTTATTATATCTGAAGTAATGCCTGTTGTTTTGGTGTCAAGTTGGATTGCGGTAATCCCATCAGTTGTTCCGGTGACCTTAAAGTCCATCCCGCCTTTGCCGTCTTCCAGGTCCTGAATATCGGTTAATACTTTCCATTTGCTCATGTCATCGTTGGACGCCAGACCGATTGCTAAACCGGCAACCGGTTTTTTGATTGGTACGCCCGCATCCATCAAGGCTAAAGTAGTAGCACAAGTTGAGCCCATTGAAGAAGATCCGTTTGAACCCATGGTTTCACTGACTACTCGAATCGTGTAGGGAAAATCTTCTTTGCTTGGAATAAGCGGCTCCAAGGCTTTTTCTGCCAGAGCGCCGTGTCCAATGTCACGTCGACCCGGTCCCCGATTTGGTTTGGCTTCACCTACGGAAAAAGCCGGGAAATTATAATGATGCATAAACCGTTTTTCGCTGGTGCCTTCAATTCCTTCCAATGTCTGAGCGAGTCCGGGCGCGCCTAAGGTGACGATAGAAAGCACTTGGGTCTCACCGCGGCTAAATAGTCCCCCGCCATGATTGCGAGGAAGCAGTTCTACATCAGCTATAAGATCGCGAATTTCTGTTAGTTTGCGTCCGTCTACTCGGCGTTCATTTTCAATCAGTTCATGAGTCACCTCAGCGTCAACCGCTTCTTCGACAGTTCTGTTAATAGCAAACTTACGTTTGTCTTTCTCTATGCCTTGGTCAAACAAATATTTATTCAAACCTTCTTTTATCGCTTGAACGGCTAGCTTTCGCTCACCTTTGGTGTAATACGATTTATCAAAAAGAATTTTATTAACGTTTGTTCCCAGCCATTCGTTGGCTTTTGCGATTAATTCTTCTTTTTCCGCTTCAGCTTGTTTTTCATCATCAGATTTTAATTCCGGGAAAACGGTTTTTTCTTTTGGCTTGTTTTCTTTGATTAACTCCTGAATCAGTTTAATTGAGCCTTGCAGTTCTTTTTGTCCGGCCATAATTGCTTCGTGCATTATCTCTTCTTTGACTTCGTTTGCGCTTGCTTCGATCATAATTACCTTTTCCTTGGTTCCGGCCACAATTAAGTCCAGTTCGCTTTTTTCTCTTTGCTCGTAGCTTGGATTAAAAATTAATTCACCGTCTATACGGCCAACGCGAATACCGCCAATCGGTCCGGACCATTCGACACCGGAGATTGATAGGGCCGCTGAAGCTGCGTTTAGGGCAACTATGTCATGGTCATTCTTTTTGTCAACCGAAAGTACAGTCAAAACAACTTGCACGTCTTTGCGTGAGTTACCGTCAAAAAGCGGTCGAATAGTTCTGTCTATCATTCGTCCGGAAAGAATTGCTTCATCAGTGGGTCTGCCTTCACGCTTGATCCAGCGTGAGCCTTTAATAATTCCGGCAGCGTATAATTTTTCCTCCATGTCTACCATTAGAGGAAAATAATCAATGCCGTCCCGTTCATATTTAGATTGAACGACTGTTGCTAAAACCACGGTATCGCCGTATTGAACGGTAACCGCGGCGTCGGTTTGATGAGCTATTTGGCCGGTTTTTATAGTGAGTTTGCGACCAAACCATTCGGTGCTAAGCACCGTTTCGTTTTTGTTCATAAAAATTGAGGTAAAAGTAGAAAGTAGAAACAATTGCTTACTCTTGCCCCTAAACTTTTATACTTTTGCCTGATTTTCTTGGTCGCTAGATGTTAGAACTATGGATACTCGACTAAGTAAAACACAGTGCTAGTAATCTAGGGACCAATTTTTTAATTAATATTTTGTTATTATTTTAAAAGAAATTTTTTATCTTCGCCCAAATCGATAAAGTCGTCCGATTTGTCTACTAACTTGGATGAAGTTGTTCGTCGAAAGCCCATTACTTCAACTAAACAACCACTAGTAGTTTGGACATATTCAAGCATAGATAAATAATCCCCATCGCCTGATACTAAGACAATTACGTCTAATTTTTTAGCCAATTTAATCGCATCCATTGCAATTCCAACATCCCAATCGGCTTTTTTGGCGCCACCGGCAAAAATTTGTAGATCTTTCATCTTGACTTCAAAGCCTTGTCCGGATAAAGCTTCAAAGAAAGATTTTTCTTCTTCATTTTCAGTGCTGATAACATAGGCGGTAGCGCGCACTAACTTACGTCCGGCTACGGCTGTCTTTAAAATTTCTTTGAAATTAACTCTTTTGCGGTAGAGATTTTTGGCTGAATGATACATGTTGGAAACATCAACCAGAATCCCCACTCTTTGTTCTTTGTGTTTTATCACCTTGTTTTAAATTATTTATTATTTTTTTCCTCTTCTTTGGCTTTTTCTGCCTCAGCCATTTCAGCTATTTTGGCATTTTGCTTGGCTTCAATCTCAGCTTCAATTCGCTTTTTTTCTTCTTCGTCATCATTCATTTTTTTGGCAATTTTTAATTTGAGCTTTTTAGCAATTTCTTGAAACATTTTTTCGTCCTCTTTTTGCAAATATTTAAGCAAACGACGACGCTCCCCTACTTTTTTGAGTAGACCGCGCCGGGAAGAATGATCATGTTTATGAAATTTTAAGTGATCAGAAAGCTGTTTGATTTCTTCGGTTAAAATTGCTACTTGGACCGGGGTTGAGCCTGTGTCAGAATCATGAACCTTATATTTGTTAATGATTCTTGTTTTCTTTTTTTTGTCTAACATTGTTTTTTATCCTTAATCCGAGAAAGGGGGGTAAACAAATCCACTTACCAAGACAAGGTTTAATTGAATTACACGCTTACGATAGCATAAACAAGCTTTATTTGCAAGAACCAAAGAAAGAATTATAAATATACTTGACAATTTAGCTAATTTTTGGTAAATTATGTAATATCTCGCCGTAAAAGGCGTTTTATTTTATATTTTTGCCCTGGTAGTTTAATGGATAAAACACCAGCCTTCTAAGCTGGCTCTAGAGGTTCGATTCCTCTCCGGGGCACCTGAACAAAACAAGAAGGTTTTTTTGCTTACCATTTCTGTTTTCTTTTAGATATATATTCCCCGTTCTATTTTTTGTTCAAGATATAAATCCAGAAGTCGTTGAAGTTTGATTTGAATATTTTTTCTCTTTTCTCTTTTTATTCCTGTTATTCGTTTTTGCTCCGTAAAGCGGACGGAGCGGGTAGGGACCAATATACAAAAAATAGCTAGATTTAGCTATTTTTTAATTTTTTTTAGGCTCTTTGAAATCGGCTCGGGTAAGGTGTCAACACATAATGTGATTGGCTAGATAAGTTTTTTTGCTCTATTCCAATGTTAAAAAATGTTTGGAATTGTTTAAAGAAATCATCTAGAATTAAACAAGGGAAATTACATATCTGAT
>JAYENK010000019.1:0-47930 GCA_034722035.1 Patescibacteria group bacterium
TATTATCAAATTTATCAGTTTCAATCTGATATTTATAAAATTGCTCTTTCTCAATTTTGACTCTTATTTTTTTTATATCTGATTTTGTTTTAGCGCTTTTCAACTCTCTGATATATTTATTATTCCATTCAAGAAGCTCAGTATAAACAAAACTGCCACCGCCTTTCCAGTCAACATCTTTGGAAATACCAGTTTTGTCGCCATTAATTACATTAATTAATCTTGCTTCCGGTAATTCATGAATATAGTCCATTTGTTCAATTAGTATATACCTTCTATTCATTTTGTGTGCAACTGCTCCCGTTGTTCCAGTTCCTGCATGATAATCAAGAACTAAATCATTTTCACTAGTTGAAATATTCATAATTCTTCTAAGTAAAGATTCGGGTTTTTGTCCATCAAATATTAACCTCTCTTTATCGTTTGCAGAAATAATTTTTACCTCCTCATCACTCCATAAATCTGATAAAGGATTACCATCCTTTTCGTCTAGATATCTCTTAACTCTTGGAATACCATTCTTAGTAAAAATAATTTTACCATCTTTTATTCCTTTACTAATTTTTTCTTGGTCCCAAATCCAATGTTTACCTTTCGGAGGTGTGAGTAATTTACTTTTAAAGACTCTTGGTTCACCCTGTCCTTTTTGAGTAAAATCAAAAGATCCATACTTTCTTTTTGTTTTTTCCTCCAGGTATGGATAATTTTTTAAATCTTGTGCCTCCTCCGCTTTTATAAATACCTTGTTTATATTAAATTCTTTAGTCTTAGAATAAACAAGAATATGTTCTGTAATATTTGATAAATCAAAACTTTGTTTTTTTGCGCTTAATAATTTACGCCATATTATATTATTTCGAAAATTATCGTATCCAAAAATTTCATCCATTAAAACTTTTAAATATGAGTGTTCATTATTGTCAATTTGAATAAAAATACACCCTTCATTTATCAACAATTCCCTGGCAATCTCCAACCTATTCTTCATAAATGTCAACCAACTAGAATGGTTAAAAGAATCATTATATTTAAATTCATCATTGCCGGTATTATAGGGCGGATCAATATAAATCAATTTTACTTTATTTCTATAATTTTGAAGTAAGGAATAAAGAGCTAAGAGATTGTTTCCTTTAATTATTAAATTATCATTTTGAGAAATTTCTTTTAATTTTTGCTGACCATTTTTATCAAATTTTTTCCAGTTAGTTAAAACTTTTGGTTCCTTTAGTCTGTCTATCTCATCAGGAGCAAGAACAGTATTATAAAAAATCTCATTTCTTCCAACATCTTCCTTGTCTTGCCCGCCCTCTAAAATACAATCTTTATGAGGAAATACTAAAGAAACATCATCTTGAGCAGAAATAAATTTTTTATTATCTGTTAGTCCGATACTTACTTCAAATGCCGTAAATGAATCCGGTAAAAATTCATTCATCGTAACCAACTGTAAAAAATTCTCTTTTTGAAAAATTGTCAATTTGCCGACTTTTTTAAAAAATCTCTTTTCAACTTCCTTGCTCGTTGCTAGTAACTCTAACAATTTCTCATCATCTTTTGTTATCAATGAAATAAGTTCGCCTTTCAAAAGTTTATTATCATCTTTAGAAAAAAGCCTTTTATCTTTTTTTAAAATTTTTGTAATTTCTGCAAGGAATTTATTCATATAATTATTGCTAAATAGTATAATATTTAAAAATAAAATAATTGTTAACTTATATAAAATATACCATTTTTTACATCGAAATTCAATTTTTGCTCAAATCAGTTTTTTTCTAAAAATTTATTTTTTATTATTTTTCACAACTGTTTGACTTTTGCTAATTTTTATTGTATTCTCATATTAGCCGGAGAAGAGCCGGCATTTTTAATTCGGAGGTCGTCTAACGGTAGGACAGCTGGTTTTGGTCCAGTCAATGGGGGTTCGATTCCCTCCCTCCGAGCAATAAAAAAAGTCCCGAATTCTTTCGGGACTTTTTTTTATTGGTTAATATAACTTATTTTTTTATCCACTCTCTACTATGCCGTACCAACAATTCTTCAGCTCGAAGTGGTTCTGCCATGAGTTCCTTAACAATTTTTTCCATCCGCGCTCCCTGTGATCCTTTTACCAGGAGCATGTCATTTTCTCTTATCCTGTCTTGTAAAAACAAACCAGCCTCAGCGGAAAATGGAAAACAAAAAATGTTGTCAACTTTCATGCCTGCCTCCTCGGCACTACGGGCAATATCACGTGCTCTCTCCCCTACCACAATTAATTTATCTATTCCAGCTTTGTGTACGATTTTACCGATATTTTGATGCAACTCAACTGATTGATCGCCCAACTCCAATATATCGCCTAAAACCGCAAATTTTCTTGCCCCCTCTGCACTTGGGATATTCTTAAAAGTGTTTAGAGCGGTTCTCATTGACTCCGGTTCAGCATTATAAGTGTCATCAATTATGACTGTATTTTTGATTCCTTCCACCACTCTCATTCTTCCTTTTGGTGATTTATATTCCTTTAGGCCGGCTGATATTTCTTTTAAGCTAAGCCCTAGCGCTAAACCAACCCCTGCCGCCCCTAAGGCCGAATAAAGTGCCGGAGCACCCAAAACATCCGGTAATTTCACCAAAAATTCTTTGTTTTTAAATTCAAGGATAAAGCTAATACCGGTTAAATTTCGACTATTTTTTTCACTAATATAATGATTTCTAATTTTACTCGCTCGCAAATCCGCCCCCTCATCAAGCCCGTAGCTAATCTTCTGAGTTTTAATCTCAGATAAACCTTCCTGAGTATTTTTATTATCATAATTTATTACCGCACTCGCGTTCTCAGACAAGCTATCTATTAATTTCATCTTTTCCTTAATCAATTCACCATGATTTTTAAAATATTCTACATGCACTGTGCCGATGTAAGTCAGCACGCCCACGTCACATTTTACAATATCAAGTAAATAGTCCATATCCCCCGGACGATCAACCCCCATTTCCAAAACCAAAAGTTCAGGGTAATTTTTATCAGTAAATATTATCAACCTGAAAGCACGCAAAAAAACCAGAGTCCAAGCAAAAATATTACGTCCATGCGCTTTTTCCCCAATGATAGTAAGAGGCAGACCAAGTTCATTATTATAATTTTTTATACTCCGACGTACTCGATATTTATTTTTGAGCACCGCATAAACCGCTTCCTTGGTACTGGTTTTGCCAATACTACCGGTAATACCAATAATCTTGGGCTGATATTTCTTTAGAATTAACTTTGCTAATATTTTTAATTTTAGTTCTATTATTTTCCCCATATAATTTATAATAAAAAATACTATTATTACTTATAATAATAGCATTTTTTGTATATATATCAATATAAAAAATTTCTAATTGAATTCATCTCTCTTTCGGTACTTGGTAATAATTCAAAATAAAATCTGCGATTTTGCTAAAAAGTGGAGCGGCGGTGGAGGCGGAATATTTTGCATTTCTGGGGCGATCCAGCTTAATCAGCATCACAAAACGCGGATCTTCCGCCGGGACAAACCCAACAAAAGAATGAATAGTTTCTTTTTCTAAATATCCTCCCCGTTCTTGATCTGAAACCTGAGCCGTACCGGTTTTGCCGGCCGCGTAATACCCCTTAACTCCGGCCAACTTAGCATGACCGCCATCTATTACATGAACCATCATGCCAGACAAAAGGAAAGAATTTTTTTCTTGAATTACTCGCCTAAGTTGCTGTGGATTAGTCTGATGAATCGTGCCGTCCGGCTCAATTATTTTTTCCACCAAATATGGCTTCATCAAAATTCCACCATTAGCAATCGCACTAAAAGCAGTCACCAATTGAATCGGCGTAGCCGTAATCCCTTGGCCGAATGACGCTGTAGCGGCTTCGACCGGACGAATCCGATTCCGCTCCAAATTAACAATATTACTCAACCCTTCTGTCTCAAGTTCTATCCCGGTTTTCTCGCCAAAGCCAAAATCTTTAACGTATTCGGCAAAATTCTTTGCACCAACTTTTTCCTGAACAAAAATTGAACCGGTATTTAAAGATTCGGCTAAAACCGTTATCATATTAACCGTGCCGTGTCCGCCCCTAATTTCATAATCAGAATTTTTAATCGGCTTATGCCAGCCTTCAATCATAATTTGCCCCTCATCGCGGTACTTGCTTTGTGGCGTTATCACTCCCTGATCCAATCCGGCTGCCATGGTTATTGCTTTAAAAATTGAACCGGGTTCATAAGCATCAAATATAGCCGGATTATTATATGCTCTAACGTTTTCAACTTCATTATAATAATTCGGATCATAGCTTGGCTGGGAACACATCGCCATGATTGCTCCAGTGTTTGGATTCATAATTATTATCGTACCGGACAAAGCATCATACTGTTCTATGCTCTCTTGCAATTTTTGACAAGTAAAATATTGAATGGAACGATTAATACTCAAATATAAATCACTACCATCTTCTGCCTGGCTATATTCCCAATCATTAATAATTAATTCACCTCCCAAGGCTGATTTTTCCGCTTTTACCCGTCCTCTTTCTCCGGACAACTCTTCGTTAAAAAATCCTTCCAGCCCATAACGTCCAGCTAATTCATCGTTGCCATAACCAACAAAACCAAGTATATGCGCTCCAATCTCCTTATCCGGATAATAACGATGTTTTTCCATAATATGATAAACTCCGGATATTTCCAAATCAAGCAACTTATTTAAAATCTCTTTATCGACTTTTCTTTTAATTGGCTCATATGGATCAAATTTCTTTTCCAGTTTTTTTAAGTAAGCATTTATTATCTCTTCTTTTTTATTTTTTAGCTCAAGCTCAAACTTTATTTCCCGAAATTCTTGTCGCTCTTTCTTCTCATCAGCACTTAAGTCACCTTCTCTTAATTCTTTAAAAAATACATCTTTATTCAAAATTTCGTTAATTTCTGTTCGCACTTCCTTTTCATCAAATAATTTATAGAACACTTCAGCCGTACTTTGAGCATCTTCAATTTCGTATGGCACAACATAAACTAAAGCCAAGTCCTTATTCATTGCTACCGGAAAACTAACTTCTTTACCATCTTTTTTTTCCTGAACCAATATCTGCCCTCTTTCCGGTTTAAGCTCATTTAGAACCTGATGCTGTGAGGAAGCTAAAACAGAATAATAGTCATGTTGCCATACTTGTAACAAGATTAAACGATAACACAGAGCTAGACCCAATAAAAAAATAATCGCCAAAAGAAAATTTAAGCGATTGTTAGCAGCTGTTTTTTTAATTTTTCGCATTCTTCGCCTCATACCTTCATGTGTTTTTGTTCTACTACTTTAAAGCCACCCCCAAATCATTAGCATCAATATATTCTATTGTGTCCACTTTAACCATTTTTAAGTTTTTGGCTCTCTCTTCAATATTCTCCATTGATTGCATGTTCAAGCTAAGTATTTTTAATTCCTCTTGCTTTTTTTGTTCTTCCTTAAGTTGAATATTAAAATCGGACAAAACAAAACCTTTTATGGAAATATCATTGGCCAAAGCCATATAAAACACTCCGCAGATTACAATCAAGCATAACAAAAAGCGATTAAGAATCGGCAAACGAAAAAACTTTTCTTTTTTCGGTATCTTCCATGTTTTTGTTTTGGTTTTTGTCATTTTTTTCTTTAAATTTTTTCGACTGCTCTTAGCTTAGCGCTACGACTTCTTTTGTTATTTTTTATTTCCTCCAAACTAGGCGTAATAATTTTTTTGTTTAATATTTTTACTCTTTTTGTATGACCACAACGACAAGTGGGTAATTCTTTTGGACAAAGACAGTGCTTACTTTCATCTCTAAAAAAATTCTTGACGATTCTATCCTCCAGACTATGAAAAGAAAGCACTACAATTTTTCCACCTTTTTTGATATTATCAAGTCCACTTTTCAAAGCTGTCTTTAAAGCATTTAATTCATCATTAGTCTCAATCCGAAGCGCCTGAAAAGTTTTAGTGGCAAAATGAATTTTGGCATGACGATATTTTCCGGGAACAGCTTCGGCAATAATATCTACTAACTCTTTAGTAGTTTTTATTTCTTCCTCTTCTCTTGCTCTAATTATCGCTTTACTAATAGAATTGGCGTATCTTTCTTCGCCATAGTCCCTTATTACTCTGAACAATTCTTTAAACTTATATTTATTGACTATCTCGGTAGTAGCTACAACATTATCTACATCCTTGGAAAAAGCCATGTCTAGCGGAGCATCCAGCTGAAAAGAGAATCCACGACGCCGGTCGGCAAGCTGATTCGATGATAGCCCCAGATCAAAAACAATGCCAGATATTTTTTTGCCTATTGTAAATATCTCCTCTTTTTTAAAAATATTTGATAAATTTTGAAAATTTTCATGATAAAGAACGATATTTTTAATCTTCTTTTTATTTATTATAACTTGATTATACTTAATTGCTTTCTCATCAGCATCAAGCGCGATTACAAGACCTTTTGCTCCTACTTTTTTCGCAATGTCGTAGGTGTAGGCGCCGCCGCCAAGAGTGCAATCAATAATAATTTGCCCTTTCTCCGGACGCAAAAATTCCAAAACCACGTCAAGCATAACCGGAACATGCTGGTTTTCCATATTATAAAACAAGCGCTCGTGAACGCATTAAAACTACGCTCTTAAGTTCTTCGTTGTTAACAAATGGCGCTTTGATAATCCTTACTCTTAGTTTTTCGATTATTTTTTGGTTTTTGGTTTTTGGTTTCACTTTGATCATTTTATATTTTTATTTTTATTTTTGGTGAGAAGCCATTTTGGCAAAACCATTCTGACGCCAAGAACTAAATAATTTTTCTTCTATATTTGCCTTCTTATAACTCATTTGAAACAATGAACTAATAATAAAATATTATAAATAATAGTAATATAAACACCTTCATTCTTAATTCTTAATTGACTACACTCCAAACTCCCCCAAACCTTCTGCAATAGAGTTTGATTCTTTTTCACTACTTTCTTTGTAGTTATTCCATTTGTCTTCATCCCAAAGCTCCAAGCGGTCGTACAAGCCGGCTACTACCAGTTTTTTTTTCATGCCGGAAAAATTACGCAAGTATTCGGGAAGCATAACTCGTCCTTGCGAATCTAAATTGAGATCCATGGCTCCGGCTAACATGTGTCTGGCATAAGCTCTTGCCTTGGCTTGACTTTTCGGTAGCTGGGCGTACTTTTTAGCTTCTTCTGCAAATTCTTCTTTTGGATACAAAAACAAACAGTTGTCTAGCCCTTTGGTTACAACTGCTCCTTGCTTAAGTTGAGCGCGAAACTTAACCGGAATCGCAACTCGCCCCTTATCGTCAATATTATGATGATATTCTCCGATAAACATACGTTATCACGCTTCGCGTGAGCCCCTCTACGAACAGGGCACATGCGAATGATTATTATAAACCACAAACGCAGATGTTGGGAACATCTGCGCATGGGGGTTCTAATGTTAAATGCTTATACATTAAGCACGACAAGCATGGTAACTAATAATTTGATTTTTCACTAAGACTCAAGAGGAGACTGATCGACCGCTCGTTTTAAAAGCTAGTGATCAAACCCCTTCTTCGCCTTAATTGTAAGAATGCATCCCCATGCATTTATTTTTGTTTTTGTTTTTGTTTTTGCAACTAGCGCGAATTGTCTTGGCTAGTTATTTTTTATTTTTGTTTAATTTTGTTTTTTGTTTTTAAATTTATATAAAAATATAAACTTCAATTTTACATTCGCATGTCCCGTATTCGTAGTGTGGGTCGGCGTAGCCGATAACACCACTTTTCCCCACTTATCACCAATCTAACTTCATTATACTCCACATTCTACCATAAGTCAACACCTCTCTGCCCATTATTTAATAACTAATATTAAAAAAATTATTAAATAAAAAAACCTGATAATACTATTATCAAGTTTTCTGTTAATAAACTATATAAATTGATGTGTAAAACTCACTATTTTATAAAAGTCGGACTTCTACAAAATATCGTTCTTGGCCACTGTTATATTTGGCTCTTTGTCGTAAAATGGCTTAATTAATTCTCCGTTACTAAATTTTAAGGTCTTGCCCTTAGTCCCTTTAATTGGAATATTTTTGGCATAAGATAAGGCATTGGCAATGCTAACCACTAATCTTAACGCAGAAAAGCTGATTCCGGTATTATTAACTTGAATTTCGGTAATATCATCTAAACCAAGCTTATTTTTCTTTAAAATCTTATCCACAGCCGGTAAAAATTGCTCTGCTTGTTCACGTAAAGCCTTAAATTCGATTTTATCAATTATTTTATTATTATTTTTTAATTGAATAATAATTTGCTCTTCATCCGGAGCCGATAAATATAAAATCATATATAAAAATCTATTCGTCTAATAAATTTGTTCTAAATGAGCTGGATTGCAAACGCAAAATCATCGCCTGCTGAGAATCCAATTTTTTATTTGTCTGCGCTTGCTCATTAATTAATCTTAAATTCTGAATTTCAAGGCCAGTTATTTGATTGCTTGTCTCTTCAATTTTGGAAAAAATAAAACTAGCGTACACACTCGACGCTAGCACTAAAAATAAAACCACTAATTGCAACCAAAGCATTAAAGCAATGTGTTGATTTTTAAATAAAAAACGCTTGCTTAATTTTGAAAATAATCGCATGGGGATAAGTTAATATCTATTATTTTATATTATACAATATTTACTAAGCTATTTCAACTCATCTAAAATAATTTCAATTTCAATGTTTTTATCCCCTCTTTCAATAAAGAAACTAAGCTCATCGCCGGGGAGTTTATTGTTAATTTCCGCGCTTAGATTTTTTCCGTCTTTTAACTCTACATTATTTACCGCTAAAATAATATCCCCGATTTCCAAACCATAAACATCAGCCGGACTACCGGTTTGGATTGCTTTTTTGCCGAGACCGACAGTAATCAAAGCACCAAATTTACTCTCTGCTAAACCGATTTTGGTATAATTGCTTAAATCAACATAGCTTAGACCCAGACTGGGACGCACGATAAAATTGTTGTCCAATAAGCAATTAAGGCAGGGTAAAAAATTATCAATTGGCAATACCTCTCCTTGATTATTGATAATCGCCATTAAGCTGTTATCCAGAGCGAATAAAAAAGAGCCGTAAAAAGATTCCGGTGGAGCTTGTTCTAAAATATAAAGGTTTTGATAAAAATCACTGGATTTAATTTTATTTTTTATTCTTGACTCATGCCCTAGCATGGTCGTAAGCCAGGCCTGTTTTTTTAAATTAGCGGCAAGCACTAATTGTCCGCTACGTGCGCTCTCCAGATTAATAAAGTTTTTTACCGGTAAATTTTCCGAAATAATATGATAAAAACTAACTTGACTAATAGGATCATAAATAATTTTATCAACTAACAAAACTTTTTTATTACTGTTTATTATGACGTAGTTTTGTGCTATTTTATCCACACTTGTACTGGCAAAATTACGCGCTCGCCTGTTTATTGCCTCTAGCGGTGAAAACGAAGAAACCAACCAACCATCACTGGTAATAATAAAGCCTTGCCCCAGAGTTTCATCAATGTCATACCAATTATCAAGATTTATTTTTGTATCAAGCTTTGTTATTTTGCTAGAACTCGCTTTCTTTTTGTATATGCCGACAATATTGCTTTCAACCGCGGACAAGGCATCATAAGCTTTTGTATCTTGTGTCACCACGACATTACGCGCCCCACTGATTATTACATCCGGCCGCTCTAAAGGATTTTGTGAAAAATCAATATCACCGAACAAAGGAACCTCTAAAAGACTCTCAAATAAATAAATCCGTGCAAACAAAGAACCAAGCGCTCCGCTAAAAATTCCCAATGCAATTATTAATAATATTATTATAATTTTATTTTTAATCATTATAAATATCCATATTTAATTATAAGAAATCCAATTGGCGGTAAACAAAACCAGAATTACGCTAGCAATGCCAAGGCTCAGATAAGCTTTGATTATTCTTGCATTTAAAGTACCTAGCAAATAAAATCTGGTTAGCCCAATAATTGTATAATAAAAAATCGCTAAAATCAAGCCTAAAACATAATAATTAAGCGTCATAAAAGATATTGCCCAAGCCAACTCGACAATCATCAAAGAAAGCACCAATATATAAAAAAATCTAGCCTGATTATCAACTTGATTAACCCAAAATACCTCATACACTATAGCGATAGTAACAAAAAGTAAAAAAATTATCAAACGCCAAATCTCTATATTCAGAAAAACTTGTAAACCATATATTGATGAAGCAATAAAATAAAATCCTAAAAAATTACCATAAGAAGAAATATTTTCCAAACTGTTTGCCTGATATTTCTTCGGATTTATCAGGTAATAATATATAGTACTAAAATAAACATAATTAAATAATGAGTTTATCAAAAAAAATACCTGCACTAAAGGATTAAAAGGCAAAAGTGTGCTAAAAATTATAAGCCCAAGTGAAAAAACCAAGGGCAAAATAATAAAACACCACCATTTTTCATCACGCTTACTAACAATTAAAAATTGCCTAATCACAAAAAAATCAAGTAGAATCAAAAACACAATTATTACGAACAGCATTTTAGGGAAAAACAATATTAATTCCAATAAAGCCAAATGACTAACAGCGATTATAATCGGCAAAAATCTATTAAAAAACATAATTGCGGTAAACTTATAAGATATCTTCTCGTAAATCCAGTAATGATTGATAATTTTTTTGATAAGTCTCTTGATTATTGTCAAGTAGCGACTTCTTTAAATCATCAATTATCATTACAAAAGACAGATGCGCGTCACGCTTATTTTCCGGTACACGCAAATCCATTGCTCTAAGTTTTATTTTTATCAAAGAGTCAGTAATGCTTTCCGCTAAAGTGTCTAGTTCATTAAAATTTTCCCGCGCGGTTGATGATGCCAAAAAAGAAGCTTCTATAAAGATTGGCCATATCTCTTTTTGATAATTACTGCTTATCTCTTCTTGGCTTATCGGCTTGGGCGCCTCTACGCGTTCACTATTGTCTGTTTGAATTTCTACTGCTTGAAAATTAAGCAGTAAATACAATAAAGGAATACAAGCGACTATTCCAAAAATAATTAAAATTAAATTAATTTTTTTCATATTATAAATTTTATGATATTAAAATTATATTTAATTAACTATTTCAAAATCATCTCCACTGCTTTTACTTATTTTTAATTTTAATGTTTTTACTTCCTCTAGATCACTAATCTTATTCATCATAATATAATTATTGGAAAAGGTGTAGAGCGTGTCGTCAATGTAAAGACAACGCCTAACTGTATTGTCATAATAATTGTATCCACGCCAATAATCAGACTCACTCCCTTGCCCGCCATCAGAATGGTCAATTTTTCCTTTAAGCTCAAAACCATTTTCCCGACTCAAGGTAAATACGACTGCACCGCTAAAACTTAATTCGCCCCAACCGCGCTCTTTTAAATCTTCGCGAATTGAAACCGGAATTGCCAATATATTTTTCTCTTTATCAAAAAGAAAAGCCTTATGATCGTTTAATGCAATTGAATTGCTACCAGCGCCCCCCATAATGTAAGTATCAAGCTCTTTAGGGTTTGTTACATCTTTGACATCAAACAAAGATAATTTAAGTCCCTTTTGACGTACTCCGCCCCACTCAGTTTCACTTGTATCCTTGCCCAAACCGATTAAAGTATTTTCATCATAAGGGTGTAAATAATTAGAAAATCCTGGAATCTTTAATTCACCTAGCACTTTTGGTGCCGTCGGGTCGCTAAGATCAATGACAAATAATGGATCAATTTGTTTGAAAGTCACCATATAAGCCCGACCTTGCATAAAACGTACCGAATAAATGCGCTCGTCTTCGGCCAACCCTTCAATTGCACCGACTTGCTTTAAATCGCTGTCCAAAACATAAAGATTGTTATAAGACTTACGCCGCTCTTCTTCGTAACGCGACCAAGTTCTATTTTTAGTTGTGGCAATACGAAAATAGCCGTCATTTTCGTCCATGGAAAATTGATTCAAAACATGTCCTGTCACCTCACCATTAGTTTTATATTCTAATTTACCTTTATTAATTACGATTTTATGAATGATTGTTTTTTCCAGTTCTTTGGAAATATCTTCATATTTTTGTTTCATAGCAGATTCCAACTTGACTTGAAATTCATCAATCTCATCATCGCCTAGTATTTTGACCCAGCTTTCAATAATCCGCTGAATCTTTCTTTGTTTTTCTTCTTTATTTAAAATATAATTCTCCACTGATTCAATCTTAACAATTTTTTCTTGCTTACTCGCGCTAAGATGCGGATAAATCAACTCTCGCATTACCTCCATTTCCAATTGGTATTCACTTATATGTTTTGTGTAGGTTATATATAAATTCTGCGGTGACATATACATATTTTGCACATGAGACATCAGATAATGCTCTTGCTCTATCTCGGCATTAATGTTATTAAGGTTGATTGAGCTGACAACCGTGAAATTATATGAATTATAAGGGATATCAAAATAATAAATATCCGGCATCACGCAATCAGTTTTGTCACTGGCGCAAGCCAAGGCAATTTCTTCTCCATCGTCCAAAAGGCGAGGTAAGACCGGTTCACCGTCAATATGATAATAATTATTGGTAGTAGTAATAAAATATACATAATCCCCGATCATGCGTGAATTGGTATAGTACCCCTCAAAATCAAGGTCTCTAAGCTGTGCCGGATTTTGGGGATCACTAATATCAAAAATCTTAAAAAAAGTATACTGACTCCGTCGTTTCCAGCGCTTATAGCCATCATAAGTATTTATCTGATTATCTCGGCCAAATATTATTAATTTATTATCATTGATATACAAATCATTGGGACGGGATTTAAAACTAATCTTACTTAAAACTTTTGCGTTTTCCGCCGGATAAGCTTTTAAAATATACAAATCATTTTTAACTAAAGCGTAAATATTTTTCCCATCAGTTTTAATAATGTCGGCCTCATCCACTCCTTCGACCTGGACATTAGTTTTGGAAAAATCATCCGGACCAGCACTATCTTGTACGACTTGGTTAGCTAAACCAGATGAAACAGTTTTTGCCATTGGCATGGCCTCGTCAAATGCCATATCAATCGCCATCTCTCTCGTGCCATAACCAGTACTAAAACCAATGTCAGTATTTTCGATAAACTCATTTAATTCTTCTAGGGAAGCAAATTTTTTAATCTTAGACTGATCTTTTAATTGCTCTGTAACTGACTCTTTGTTATTTTCTTTTGGCTGATTTTTTCCTGGCTTAAGTGACACTGGCTTCTGTCCAGTCAAAAACGGCAAAGAACAACCAGTTATCAAAAAAGAAATAACTAAAGGTGTTACAATAATTTTAATTAGACTTTTCATAGTGATATAAATCTTAATTTTTAATTCTTAATTTTTAATTGATAATCATTAATTGCCATCATCAAACATGTTTCCATCAATTTCATCCCAATCTTCCTTGTCTTCGTCCCATTTATAAGCCATGAGCTGATGGCTTTTTTTATCCTCCGAATAAACATAAGTAACTTGCGTCTCCGATCCAATTCGACGGGTATAATTGGTTTTTTTATCAATTATTACCGGCTTAACTACATACTCCAAGCGCATTCGCCCCAAAGGACCATCAAATTCAATATATTTAATGTCAATTCCCCCTTCATCGTCAATATGGCTTTCCCCCTCGTCATGAACCGGAAAAGAATCTTTAACATTCCCGATTATTTTTTCCCATTTCTCACTAGTCATAGGCTTGCGCAATTTATAAATTAATAATATACGTAAATACTAATAGTATACCGCCTTTGTTTCCAAGTCTCTCTTTCTGTTCTTGGCTACTTGCTGAGTAATAAAACCACAGGCTAACAGACGGTCAATCGCGCGATTCATTGTTATCATCCCCTCAGAAGCACCGGTTTGCATTGATGAAATAATCTGCTCATATTGACCATTCCGGATTAAATTTGAAACCGCAGTATTATTTATCATAATTTCCCGAGCCACCACCAAACCGCCATCCTTTCTGGGTAAAAGCTGTTGCGTGACAACAGCTCGCAATAAAGACGCTAATTGGTGCGCAATCTGATGTTGATTGTTTACGGGAAAATAATCGACTATTCTTTCAATCGTTTCCGCGGCTGTCGTTGTGTGCAAGGTAGACAAAACCAAGTGTCCGGTCTTAGCAGCAGTAAGTGCCGCCTGCACGGTTTCCAGATCCCTCATCTCCCCTACCATTATCACATTTGGATCTTGCCTAAGCGCGTATTTAAGGGCAGAGGCAAAACTTTTAGTGTCGCGCCCAAGCTGGCGCTGTTCGATAATTGATTGCTTTTCTTTAAAAGTATATTCAATCGGATCTTCTACGGTAATAATATGCGAACGTCTTTCTGCATTAATCATGTCAAGCATCACCGCCAAGGTGGTGGATTTACCAGTCCCGGAGGGACCTGTGACCAAAATCAAACCGTCTTTTAAATGAGTAAAACGATAAATTACCTCATCAAAACCGATATCATCCGGCTTTGGTATTTCCTTTGGCACCAAACGTGCCGCTAAACCAATCTTACCTTCTTGCAGATGCAAATTAACCCGAAAACGATTGTCAAAAAACTCCATTGACAAATCAATATCCTTATCTTCCCGGAATTTGCTGACAATATCTTTATCAAGCTCCTTGAACAAAGAATATTTAAGCTCGCCAAAAGGAATTATCGCCTCATTAAACTTAACCAAGTCCCCGGAAATCCGAAGACAAGGCGTCTGTCCTTCCACCAGATGCAAATCAGACGCCTCACGTTTAATCGCCTCTTTAAAATAATAAGAAATATCCATAAACAATACAATACTACATATATTATAGCACAAAAAACCATATAAATTCAATGCGCATACTTTAGTTCCGCATCGAAAATTCACAACCGCAATAATTCTGACGATACAAATTTAATTCCTTTGAAATGACACAAGCTTTTTTGAATCCGTCCTTTTTTTTAAAATCCCTATCAAAAAATTTTGCTTTATTTTTTGTCTTTAACATAAGGAACTATTATAAACATTAAAACACCAACAAAACCGGCCCAAAAATCCAAATAACTCGGGTTGCGTCCGGGAACGAAATATTGAAAAAATTCAATTATAATTGAGAAAATAACACTAACAAAAATAGTTGTTGCAACTCTTTTTAATCTTGAAAAACTTAAATTTAAATATAATAAATAAGAAAATATTCCAAACAAAAAAAGATGAACAATTTTATCGTAATAATTTTCTGTTTCAATGCCAATGTCCGGCACTGGCATCAAAGTTAAAAACAGAATAAAAATTGTCCAAACTATCAATAAATGAAATTTGAATCTATTTATCACCTTTTTCCCTGTCAATTTTATTTATACTAATAACAAAAACAAACATTAATATCAAAAGCAGGGCTAGCGCGAGAATCTTTCCTCTGCTTTGCAAAAACAAAGCGCTTACTCCAAAAGTAAAGGCAAAAAAATAATAAAATAAAACGGCCTGAGCTTGACTCAAACCAATATCGAGTAAACGGAAATGTAAATGCTTCCGGTCGGCATGTTTAAAAGGATTCTTACCTTCTCTTATTCTCTGAATAATTATCCAAGCTAAATCCAAAATCGGCAACCCCATTACAAGAAGCGCAATCGCGATTTTACCGCCCGAAATAATAGACAATACTCCAAGGGAGTAGCCCAAAAACAAAGAACCGCCCTCGCCCAAAAATATTTTAGCCGGACGCCAATTGAAAAACAAAAATCCCAGAATCGAAAAAAATAAAATAAAAGCAGCCAAACTAATATCCGGCTGATAGTACTTACCCGAAAAAGTGAACAAAGTAATAATCAAAGCGCCAATCGCGCTCACTCCGCCCACAAGACCGTCTAGGCCGTCAAGGATTTTGGTCGTATACATCATGCCCATCAGCCAAGCAAATATTATCAAGGCAGACACAATCGAAAAAGTTCCGGCATTGCCCAAACAAGAACAAAAATTAAAAGAAAACTTATCCAAATAAATAAACCCACCAAAAGGATTGCTGATTTTCTCAATACTAACTCCTCCCAAAATAACAAAAATAGCGGCAAACGAAGGAAATATTACCTGTTCTCTAGGTTTAAGGCTATATTTATCATCAATAACTCCACCCAAAATAATTGTAAATCCTCCCAGAAAGAAAAATAACCAATGAGATAAATTCAAGTCTCCGGCGGTTAATTTATCAATAAACAAAAAAATAAATACAAAAAAACATAAAAAAATCGCAACTCCGCCGAGAAGCGGGACGACTCGTTTATGTTGCTTTCTTCTCTCGTTTGGCTGATCATTAATATCAAATCTAATCGCCACTTTCCGCACAATCCAAGTCAGCAATAAAGAAAAAAAGAATATTAAAATCGCTAAAATATAAACATTAAATCCAATCATGCCCTAACTAATATTTAATCTAATAATTTCTTTGCTTTTTTAATTTCTATACTTGCTTCTTCATTAATTACTACTGTATCTCGCCTTTTTAAATTATCCATCAAAATCAAATTAGCAATTTCATCCTCAATCTTATCTTGAAGCAAACGTCTAAGTGGTCGCGCCCCGTATCTTGAATCAAAACCTTCTTTGGCCAATATGCGAAGTCCCGCCTCGTCAACTTCAAAACCAATTCCTTTCTGTTCAAGCATATTTCTGATTTTATTTAACATTAGACGGGCGATTTCAACCACATTTTCCATTGACAAAGGCTCGAACACAATAATACCATCAAAACGATTAATCAGCTCCGGCCGCATTGCCCTTACCAGATATTTATTAATCAAGTCTTCCTTGATGTCAAGGCCAGTCTTACCAGCAAGCACTTGTTCCTGGATAAAGAGCGCACCAACATTAGAAGTTGCGATTACAATACTATTGGTAAAATCAACAGTGCGCCCTTGTCCGTCAGTCAAACGACCGTCGTCCATAACTTGCAAAAATAGATTAAGAATATCCGGATGCGCTTTTTCAATTTCATCCAAAAGAATCAAAGTAAAGGGTTGCTTGCGTACTGCCTCGGTCAAATGTCCTTTGTTTCCACTCGCATCACCAATCATTTTCTTTATGCTGTCCTGATGCTGAAATTCGCTCATGTCAATTCTAACCATATAGTCTTCATCGCCAAAATAAATTTCTGAAACTGACTTAGCCAACTCGGTTTTACCGACACCGGTGGAACCAAGAAAAAGAAAACTCGCAATCGGACGATTGTCCTCCCTGAGTTGAGCGCGGGCGCGACGCAAACTGGCTGAAACACGGTGAACCGCTTCTTTTTGATTGATCATTCGCTCATGAATCTTGTCTTCCAGATGCAAAAGCGATTCTCCTTCGGCCACGCCAATTTTTGTCACTGGAATTTTGGTTTGTTCACTAATTATCGCAGCGATATCCTCTTTATTTATTAATGAATTTTCACCTCTCTCCTTGGCGACTCGCACTGCCACTAGCTCCAATAGCTTTATCGCTTTTTCCGGCAAATATTTATCATGAATATATTGACTGCTTAATTTTATCACACTCTCAATCGCATTATATGAAAAATATACTTTATATTTGCTTTCATAGTACGCAATTTTACTTTCAATTATTTGAATTGCCTGATTATCTTTGGGCTCCTCTACTTTTATTACCGCCATTATCTCTCCCAGAGACTTTCCCTCAATAAACTTAGTGTAATTATCCTGACTCGCTCTGGCCAAACAAAAAATTGTTCTCCGCTCAAGAGCACTCGCCAAAACCTCGGAAAGATCAAGGCTCTCTTCCTCTCCGCTGGTAATACCAATCATATTTTCAATATCGCTGATATAAAGAATAATATTACCGGCACGAATAACCTCGTCAATCACGGTAAGTAAACGCCCTTGCGCTTGTGCCGGAGACACACCGCTAATCAAGCGAGTAGCATCTATCTCGATTAAACGCTTATCCTGAAAAAACTCCGGCACATCTTCACGTACCATTAGCTGTGCAATACCGTCAATGATAGTCTTTTTTCCAACTCCGCCCGGACCGGTCAAAATAACGCCACTGGCACCGGATTCAAATTGTTGCCAAATTTGATTTATTTCCTGCCCTCTAGCCACACAAAACTCCAATTTATTAAACTTAGCCGCCACAGTCAAATCATACGCAATCTGATCCAAAGTTGGCGTTGCCAAAGAAGTAAAGGCTCGATTCATATTGCCACTCGGTTTATATTGCGCCAATTTGCGATACTTACGATAAGCTGATACTTGTTTTTCGTTTATAATAAACCACAAAATAACATTAAATAATTTTTGTTCATCTATTTCCAGTTCATAGAGCAACTCTTTAATGATATTGTCATTATGGATTATTGGAATAATAAAATTTTTGGCTGAAACTTTATGCTGCCCTTTATTTAATGCTCCTAAATAAGCTTCAATTAAAACCTTTTTTAAAGTTTTGGAAATAACCGTTTTTTGTTCACTTTCCTTAAAATTAGCAATCCTTTTTTTAATTAATTCCAAAAGATCCTTAGCATCAACATTCAAACGAGAAAACATTGCTGCCACTTCTTTATCAGATAAAGCGATATAGAATAAGTGAGCCGGAGTCACGTATGAATGATTTAATTTATCTGCCAAAAGATAAGCTTCTTCAATAACAGCTTGAGCCTCAACGCTATATCCGCTGGAAACGTCTAGTTTGTATTTTTTGCTTGCTTTTTTTAATTCCTCCCAATTCTCCGGACTAGTCTTAATTTGTATTTTACCTTCAAAACTCGCCGGAATTATTACATGTTGCCGCTTCTCTTCTTCGGACAAACGATAATAAATAAACATATCAGCCAAAAGACCAAGCCAAAAGAAAAATATCAGAGGGTCAGACAAAGTCCAAAATGAAAATGCCATAATATCATTGGTGCTTTGCGCCACTCTATATATCCATAGAGCCAAAGACAAAATTCCACCAAGCCCAACAACAAAAGCAATAATATTGACAAGCGCTTGAAATTTTTTGCGCAGATACGCCAATTCAATCACAGCTCGCCCCAATTGCGGTCCCCAATAATAAAAACGCTTGCGTAAAAAATTACCCAGTGCCATCCCGCCACAATTAGGACAAGACAAACCAAAATCGGTTTTACCGATTCCTTCGCAAACAGGACAAATATAGTATTCAATTTTTTTATCAAGCATAAAATTGAAATATCAATTCAAAAACAACCAAAATCGGTAAAATTAACCATATTATAAATACGCCGATACTTATAATCAGCCAAAAAATTAAAATCAAACCGCGAAAAATTATCATCATCAAGCGCATCCCCATACTTATCAAGCGTCCTTGCCAATCCGACTGACCATACATTGGCTTAAAAAAGTTCTTTACCCAAACAAAAAAAGCCAAACCTTTTTCCCGGTTCGACATAAATTGAATTAAAGATTTTACTGTTTGAATCAAACCACGCGAATACCACCAAATTGGGAAAAACACAATATCACGTAAAGTTTCAGTTAAAAGCTTTAAACTATATAGATAAAAATTATTGTGCAACATCATGGTCAATTAAGAATTAAATATCTTGCGGGTAGAAAATTATTTACTTAATTTTATATTATTATACCATATTATTCCATTTAGAAGCAAATTTTGGTGCTAATTTTACGCCTTGACATTTACTTATTCATTTGTTATATTAATACCACTGCCCATCCCAAGGGAATCATTTCGGGAATTGGGCATATTTATTTTAATATTAAACCATAAAATTAAATTTAAGCTATTATTTATTAATTGTTAATTGTTAATTCTTAATTTTTAATTGAACATTAAGATGGCGCATAAAAAAGCCGGCGGAAGTGCCGGAAATCTCAAAGACTCCAAAGGACGAAGACTTGGAGTCAAACTTTCAGACGGACAAGCAACTAAATCTGGCTCAATTATCATTCGTCAACGTGGCAGCAAATACCGAGCTGGACAAAACGTCAAACAAGGCAAGGATGACACCTTATTTGCGACTACCAAAGGAATTGTTAAATTTACTGCCAAAAAAATAAAAAAATTCAATTCTCAAATAAGGGTTGCTAAGATTGTAAACGTTGTAACAGGAAAATAAAAATTTTTACATAAAAAAAGAAATGTATTAAAACAAACATTTCTTTTTTTATATATTTTTTTTATTTTTTCTGACAAACTTTTACAAATTCCATAAACAGCGGATGTGGGTCTAGTGGACGAGAAATATATTCTGGATGAAATTGAGTAGCAATAAAGAAAGGGTGATCGCTAATCTCAACGGCCTCAACGATCTTATTGTCCGGTGAAGTACCAGCCACAATAAGCCCCAATTTTTCAAATTCTTCCCGGTAATAATTGTTAAATTCATAGCGATGACGATGACGCTCAAAAATTGGACCATTAATTTTACCGAGCTTTTTTTTATAAATTTTGTACAGGTGGGTACCTTTTACCAATTTGCAAGGCCAAGCACCAAGACGGATTGTCCCGCCAAATTGTTTTTTGGCCAAAAGCGCTTTTTGCTCCGACATAATATGTATTACTGGGTATGGTGTTTTCTTATTCACCTCTTCACTATTCGCCTTGATCTTTTTGGCTACATTGCGCGCAAATTCAATTACGCACATCTGCATACCATAACAAAGTCCAAAATAAGCTTTATTATTTTCCCGGCAATATTTAATTGTCTTAATTTTCCCTTCACTCCCCCGGCTTCCCCAGCCCTGAGGAACAATAATTCCATCATATTTTTTAAGACTCCTAGTACCATTCTTTTCAATTTCGGAAGTATTGATCCAATTAATCTCCGGTTTTACCCCTTGCGCGTATGAAGCATGTTTAATTGCTTCAATTACGCTAATATATGAATCGGACAAACAAAAATCTCCAGTTGCAAAATATTTACCAACAATCCCAATATTGACCGTTTTTTTGCTAGACCGCATCTTCTTGACCATTTTAAGCCAATCCTGACCATTTTTTTGCTTTGTCTTAAGACCAAACTTATCCAAAATTCTCTGACCAAGCTCGTCTTTTTCAAAATTAAGCGGCACATCATAGATTGAATCAACATCAGGAGCGGAAATTACATCCTCCTGTTTAACATTACAATGAATAGCAATTTTTTTTCTTCTTGGCTCGTCAATCGATGCGCGCGAACGAGCAATAATAAAATTCGGCACAATCCCGGCCGCATTTAAATTTCGAACCGCATGCTGAGTCGGTTTTGTTTTCATCTCCCCTACTTTGGCCGGAATCGGCAAATAAGAAACCATCACAAACAAAACATCATCCGGATATTCCATTTTCATAAATCGAGCTGCTTCCAAGAATAATAAATTTTCATATTCACCGGCAGTTCCTCCAATTTCAATAATCATAATATCCACCTTGGTTTTTTCGACTGCTTTTTCAATTCGTTCACGTATTTCCATTGGAACGTGCGGTACCACCTGAACGCATTTGCCTTTATATTCCAAATTTCGCTCTTTTTGAATCACACTCTGATAAACCCGACCGGTTGTCATATAATTTTCTCGGTAAATATTTTTGTTCAAAAATCGTTCATAATTTCCAATGTCCTGATCGGTCTCGTCCCCGTCTTCGGTAACAAAAACCTCGCCATGTTCGATTGGATTCATTGTGCCAGCATCTACATTGACGTAAGGATCAACCTTCATACAACTAACATTATAACCTTTGTTTTGCAAAATTCGCCCGATTGACGAAGCGGTTATGCCTTTACCTACACCAGACATTACTCCTCCAACCACAAAAATATATTTTGCTTTTGATGCTTGTTTCTTGTTTTTACTCATAGGGACGCGTATTTTAAATATAAATTATTCTTTTTTAAGATCATCGCTTTTAATTTCAAGCTTTATAACTGCTTTATTCTTGCCCAATTTTAATTCGAGCGTATACTTACCAATTTTTTTAATGCTGCTCTTTAGTTTAATTTCGTTAGCTTCAATGTCATATCCTTGTGCTTTCATTTCCTTGGCAATCGCTTTTTTCCCGAGTCCGGCATAAAGCGTGCCTGCTTCGTCAGTTTTTACCTTGACCGTTATTCGTTTTCGATTAATTTCCTTGGCCATTTTGTTTTTATCCTTTTTTACTGTTGTTTTCAGTTTTTCCTGCTTGGCCTTTTGTACCTTTATTCTATCCTGAGTATGCTTGGTCAAAATATCAGCTAGCCCTCCTGGAATCAAAAAATTCCGCGCATATCCATTAGAAACCTCCTTAATTTCCCCTTTATGCCCCAACTTTTTCACTTCTTTTAATAATATCACTTTCATATTTTTTATTTTCTTGCCCCGTGTGAGCGTAGCGATTTTACGGGGTTAATTCTTAATTTTTAATTGAATTCTCCTCACTACTAGTTGCGATCGCCTCGGTACTACTTGCCAAAAACGCGCTTATGTCATTGCCCAATAAATATTCAATAGCCGCATCGAATTGAGGATCACGAAAATTATCATAATCATCACGAGTAAACTCAACTTCATAGTCAGGCATAATGCCATCGTCGTTAATACTTCTTCCATTTGGAGTCAACCATTTGGCAACTGTTATTTTAATAGAAGAACCATCGGCAAATTTATTAAGCGTTTGTACCGAGCCTTTACCAAAAGTTTTTTTGCCGATAATAATCGCTTTCTCATGATCCCGCAAGGCTCCGGACACAATTTCTGACGCTGAAGCTGAACCCTGATTTACCAAAACCACTGTTTTGAAATCAGCCAAACGAGCTCGCCCGCGAGCCAAATGCTCAATCAATCTCTCTTCACTGTATTTTTCTACCACTACAATCTTATCATCCACCCACTCACTTGCCATTTCAATTGCCGTATCCAAATATCCTCCCGGATTATTTCTCAAATCAACGATTATTCCCGCTACATCATTATCTAATACCTCGTGTACAGCTTCGCTAAACAAACGTTCGGTATCATTGTTAAAATTCGTAATTTTTATACTAAGAATATTATCTTCAGTAATTTTTGTATTAATGCTTTTTACAAAAATCTGCCCGCGCGTAATCGTAATATCAAAAAGCTCTTCTTCGCCGTCGCGTCGAATAGTCAAAACTACATCAGTATCTTTTGATCCACGAATTTTATTAACAGCCGAATCAATCGAGATACCGGCGGTAATTTCACCGTCAATCGCAAACACCTTGTCGCCAGCCATAAGACCAGCCTTTTCTGCCGGCATATCCGGCAAAGGCGCAATAATGGTAAGCACATCATTTTTAATACCAATCTCCGCTCCAATCCCCTCAAAAGTACCTTTTAGGTCATCATTAAACTCTTTGGCAATAATCGGATTCATAAAAACAGTATAAGGGTCGCCAACAGCCGACACCATTCCGCGCAAAGCGCCATAAAATAATTCCTTTTCTTCCAGCTTGTCTCGGTCAACATAAGTTGAATATATTGTATCCCAAACTTCCCAAAATTGTTCAAAATTTACATCTTGAATTAATCTACCCTCTGGCGATTCTTGATATTTACCGGTAACGTTGCCGATAAAAACCGCTTCCTCATCTGCTAAATCCGCCAAAACACGTTCTTGTCCGGAAAAATAAAGACCAGCGCCAAAACTTAGCCAAAGCAATATTATTCCCCCAAATATATATACTACTTTTTTAATATTTTTATATTTTTTGTTTGTTTCCATTATAAAAAATAATAAGCAAGCAAATCACTTATTAATATAAATAATTATTATTAACATTTTTAATTTTATCACATTTTAACACTTTATAGCAACTAGCCTTAATCCTTTTTAGCATCCTGCCTCCAGTTTATTGATTTTTACTTGAATATAAGTTAATATTAATATAATCATATAAAAAATTTATATTAAAAATAATATGGCTAATTTTATAATAAATGGCGGGAAAAAGTTAAGCGGGAAAATTGCTACCAATTCAGCCAAAAATGCCTCGGTCGCGATTCTTTGTGCTTGCACCATGATTAAAGGTAAAACTGTTTTAAAAGATGTCCCGGTTATTGAAGAGGTAAAAAGAATTATCGAACTGTTAAAATCGCTTGGGCTAGAAATTGAATGGACAAAAAAGCATGAACTGACAATCAATAATCCAAAAAATTTAAATCTGAATAATTTGGATAAAAAAGCTTTTCAGAAAACCCGCTCCGGTCTGCTGCTAATGGGCGCGCTTTTATCTCGCTTTGATGCTTTTGATCTACCACTCCCCTCCGGATGTAAACTGGGCGAACGTACAGTCAACCCTTATTCACTCGCACTTAAACATCTAGGCGTAAAAGTTTCTTGTAATCAAAATGGTTACAACATCAAAAAAGAAAATTTTAAAGGGGCGGAATTTACTATGTATGAGACAGGAGACACTGCTACCGAAAATACCATCATGGCAGCCGTCTTCGCGCCCGGTCAAACCACAATCCATCTTGCTGCTTCCAATTATATGGTACAAGACCTTTGTTGGTTTCTTAAAAGAGCCGGTGCCAAAATTAAAAATATTGGCACTAGCACCTTAATAATTAAAGGCATAAAAGAATTAAAACCACTTAAATACCCAATTATGCCAGACCCGATTGAATCAATGGCTTTTATTTCGGTCGCTATTACTACCGAATCAAAATTAACTATCACAAAATGTCCGATTGATTTTCTTCGCTTGGAATTGGAAAAACTAAGTATTATGGGACAAAAATATACTATTGATAAACAACACAAATCCGGTAATAGAAAATTTAATCTGGTTGACATTACAATTTACCCGTCAAAGCTAAAAGCCCTGCCGGACAAAATCCATCCTCTCCCCTATCCCGGACTCAATATTGATAATCTGCCCCTGTTTCTGCCAATTCTGACTAAAGCCAAAGGCACAACCTTGGTTTATGATTGGATTTATGAAAATAGAGCAATCTATTATACCGAATTAAACAAGCTTGGAGCCAATATCTTATTACTCGACCCGCATCGTGTTACTGTAAAGGGACCAAGCAAATTAAAAAACAATGAAATAATTTGCCCACCAGCGCTTCGTCCTTCAATCAATCTGCTAATTTGCATGTTAGCCGCTCCGGGTCGTTCTATCTTAAGAAATTCATATTCAATCGATCGTGGCTATGAAAATATAGTCAAACGTCTAAACACAATCGGCGCCGACATTACCGCCATCGAAAAACTTAATTTTTAATCAAGAAAATGTCTTTAAAACAACGTCGCCTGCTCTATATCACTTTTATCTTATTATTTATAACAATCACTCCGTTTTTCTGGCTCTATGCAGCCGGATATAAATTGGGGAGTGGTTTTAAATTTGAAAAAACCGGTATTTTCATCATTGATTCCGAGCCAAGAAAAGCCAAAATATATTTGAATAATAAACTGCAAAAACAAAATATTGTCGGCATTATACCACGCCCAAACAAAACCATTACTACGCCAGCCAAAATAAAAAACCTCTTGCCCGGTGAATATTCAGTTAGACTGGAAATAGAGAATTACTGGCCTTGGGAAAAAAAACTCAAAATTAATTCGGGAAAATCCACCTTTGCCGAAGATATTATTCTATTTCGTAATGAACTTCCTTTTAAACTGCTTGATGGTAAATACAACTCAATTATTACTACCCTCGACTCAAATTTAGCCCTAACCTACAATAGTAAACAAGTTGCTATTATTGATATTAAAAAAAGCCAAGTCATTTCTCGTCTTAGTCAAGCAAGCAGTAGCCAATATTGGGTATGGTCAAAAGATAAAAAATATATTAGCAATGGAGAAAAAATTTTTGAAGCAAAAAATTTAAATACAAATAATAATTTACCAATAATTTTTAAAAGTATAAAAAAACCGCTTATCTGGCATAATGAAAATAAAATTTTCGCAATCAGCGATGATAATATTATCAGCTATGAACCAAAAAGCGGAAAAATACAAATTTTTTCTCAATTCAATGAATTAATCGAGCTAAAGTCCGATACAAATAATTTATACGCGATAAAAAAAAATAAAAATAACTCGATCATTTCGATTATTAATCCTGATAACGGCGAAAATAAAAAAAATATTAATTTACCATTATCCAGCTACAAATTCCTTAATCAATCGCCCTTCCTGTTGGATATCTATGATACCAAACATAATATTTTGTACTTAATTGATCCAAGCTCTACCTATAAACCACTAATCGAAACAGTGGTTGACGCAAAAAATATTAATTGGATCAATCAAAGCCAATTTGTCTATACCAATGGCCATGAGATACGGTTAATAGACCTGACTAACAAGCAAAAAATATTAATTGCCCGCTATAGCCAAAAAATTAATAACATTTTTTGGCATCCGAGCCGTAATTATATTATATTCTCAACTAATGAATATATCGCCACGATTGAATTGGACAAACGGGATAGATATAATGTCACTCGTCTAATTGACCAACAAAAAATCAGGCACACCTCTCTAAGCAAAGATGGCAGTCGACTTCTGCTCGTTGGCGCGATTGGGCAAAACGAAGGAGTTTATGAGTTAATATTACAATAATTATCTTGAAAATAATTTTTAAGCTCGTCCCTGAGATCCTCTCTGTCCATTGCATATTTAAGGATTGTTTTAATTAAATTAAGAGGATCACCGGTAGTAAGCCACTCACCATCTTCTACTTTTTTAGCATAAAAATCTCCTCCTTTTTTAATATATTTTCTAATAGCATCTACAAGTTGTAATTCGTTATTTTTTCCTAGCGGAAGATCTCTTAAAATATTTATTATATCTTGATTTAATATCATTCTTCCAAAATCAGCTAGATTACCAGGAGAATTTTCTGTACTTGGTTTTTCTATAATGTCTATAATTTTATTTGTATTTAATTTTAATTTTACAATCCCGAATTTACTAACTTCATTCATGGGAACTTCTTGCACACCTATCATTAAATGTTGGCTTTTTTCATAGTCTTTTATCATTTGTTTGGTAAAAGATGTTTTTGATTTTACTAAATCATCTCCCCAGGCAAAAACAAACGGCTCATCCTTAACTAAATTAGACGCAGCAAGAGCTGGTGTTCCGCTTCCATAAGGCCCTTTTTGTCTTACATATATAAAATTTGCAAGATTAGAAATTCTTTTTATTTCTTTTAATCTTTTAATTTTAGCTCCTTTTTCTAGTTCATTTTCCAGCGCCCAGCTTTTATCAAAATGATCTTCAAGCGGTTTTTTGTCCCATTTTGTCACCAAAATTATATCTTCAATTCCAGCCTCGACTAATTCTTCAACCACTAATTGAATTACCGGTTTATCTACAATTGGCAGCATCTCTTTTGGCATGGCTTTGGTCGCCGGCAAAAGTCTGGTACCGGACCCAGCCACCGCAACTATAGCTTTTTTAATTTTTTTCATAAATTTTTAATTTAATTATATTTTTCTCCATTTATAAAAATATTTTAACCAACTTTTAATATGTTCACGCGCTAGGCGATTTGTAAAGGGTGCTATAAACCAAGCTTGTTTTTTGCTGCCGCGTCCGTGATCATGAATGACGCGTGCTTTGGGATAATAAATAACTTTGTATCCGGCCTGCCATAAACTCCTAGCCATATCCACAT
Source organism: Patescibacteria group bacterium (assembly GCA_034722035.1). Taxonomy (GTDB): domain Bacteria; phylum Patescibacteriota; class Patescibacteriia; order Patescibacteriales; family UBA12075; genus JAYENK01. The sequence continues at coordinate 27,694 of JAYENK010000019.1, forward strand.
CTTCAAAATACATAAAATATCTTTCATCAAAACCACCGCCGATTTTGTCTATGGCTTCACGCCGAATCAACAAACAAGAGCCCATCACCCAGTCCACTTCCAAAGGTAGGCGTTCGGACTGATCTTGGACCAAAAAAGCATTTACTTTTGATTTAAAAAACCGGCCGATAAATGTTCGCCGATAAAGTGGCATCAAAAACGAAGGAAAACGAAAACAAGAGTCCTGATGCTTTTTGTCTGGATAAACCAACTCAGGCGCAAGCATGCCAACTGCCGGCCAACTCTTGACCAAACGATACAGCTCTTTAATAGTACTATTCTCTACTCTAGTGTCGGCATTCAAAATCAAAATAAATTTACCACTGGATATCTTTACGCCCAAATTATTTCCGGCTCCCATGCCGATATTTTTATCATTTTGAATAAACTTAACAAAGTCAAACCGATCCTGAATCACTGCTTCTATCCCATCATTAGAATTATTGTCTACTACAATGATTTCGGTTTTAATTCCCTCTAAATCGGAAACCAAAACTGACTCCAAACAAATCAATGTCTTTACTTTTGATTTATAGTTTAAAATTATTATGCTTATATCCATATATTTTTACCAAAACATTACTTTTTGGCACATCTTCCAATAAAAATTAAAAAATGGATTTATAAATCTTAATTTCCAATCATCTACTTCCTGATACCATATTTTACCACTCATTAATTTGGCAATTTTTCTGTCACTGACTCTTCTTAAATTCTGATTTCTTTTTCTTGCTCGAATAATATACTGCCAATTTCCAATACTAAAAAAATACGCCCAGACCCGCATTTTCTCCTTAAACCAACCGGATTTTAATGAAAATAAAATTAACCCTATTTCCATTATAACAAAAACGGGGAAAATTAAAATCAAAGTAGCTACTTTATAACACTGAAGGATTGCCAAGATCCGATTCCGATCCATGTAATAAAATTGTTTAATTGATTTAGCAAATTCATACTTATGATATATAACGGCTTTTGGTGCTAATACAACCCTATAACCAGCTAGCCAGGCACGCCAACCGATCTCTTGGTCCTCATTATACATCCAGTATGTTTCATCAAACAATCCAATACATTCTAATACTTCCCGTTTAAAAATAATTGCAACACCACTTGGGTAATGGATCCTACTCAAATCACTTCTTTCCCTATATTCATCACGATAAGCAATTGAATATCCAAAACCTAAAAAATGTGAAATGTTGCCCAGACTATTTACTTTTTCTTTATTATCATAAAGCATCACTCGGGCTTGAACCACTCCAATCTTATCATCAAACTCTATCGCACTAACCATTTCTGACACACATGATTGATCCACAACTGTATCCATATTAAATAATACAATATACTCATATCCTTGCCGCAAAGCTTCGCGCATGCAATCATTGTTTCCTTTAGCAAAGCCATCATTTGTGTTGTTGAGAATTAATTCTAGCTCTGGCGCGATCTTTCTAATAAATTCAACACTTTCCATACTAGTCTCGTTGTCAGTAAGAAATATTTTTATCTCGCCGGCATAATCCTGCGCGCGAATACTTTCTATGCACTCAAGTAAATACTTCTTGGCATAGTCCTTGTAATTTGGCGATATGATTATAGCAAGTGATTTTTCCATACTAAGTTTTAGCTCTTGGCTTTATGCCGAATTTATCAATAACGCCGGTGATAATTTTTCCAATCGGCCAGGTTAATTTTAATAACAACCATTGCCAACTTGAATGCCATTTTTTAAAGTATTTTAGCATTGAGTCAGCCATATATTTTTGCGTGGCACCGCGTGATACCTGTTTGAAGCTTTGGCCAATCAAATCAACACATTCGGCAACGTTCGTATACCAAACCTCTCCCCCTCCTCGCTGAACTTGCTTGCAATAATCAACTTCTTCAAACCAAAGAAAATATCTCTCGTCCATATAAGGCAGGGTTGAATTTCGGAATAATTCAAGTTCGCGCGCTACTTCCAAATTAATCATAAAAAACGCACCTCGAACTGAATCAACTTGAGCGGTTTTGTTATAATCAAAATCCACTCTTAAATATTTATTTAAAATATTTGTAAACAAATGCGGAAGCTTCAATACAATTAAAAGCTGATCAAAAATTTGTGGAAAACGACGAACATGTCTGATTATGTCCCCTTCTTTGCTTAATAAACGACAAGAGGCAAGCGAAGCTTGTTGATTCTCTTCCATCCAAGTAAGCATATTCTGAATCGTATCAAATCTTATTTTCATGTCCGGATTTAAAAGCAAAGCGTATTTACTTTCAATCTGCTTTAAGGCAATATTATTTGCTTTGGCAAAACCAAAATTGGCTTCATTTTTTACAATAGAAACACCTTTAAAGTCTTGCTCTACCATTAGAGCGCTACCATCTTCAGAATTATTGTCTACCACAATTATTTCAAAATCAAAATCAGTCTTGCTCTTAAGCAAGGCTTCCAGATTTTCTCTTAATTTTTCTTTAACATTCCAAGAGACGATTATAATGGATAACTTCATAATGTTTTATAATTTTTCAACAAATATTGCTCAAATAATAATGCATAAACAAACATTTTAAACGCAAAATAAACTACTTCAATCTTTCTTTTTAAATTTAGACTCTTCCAGTGTTTTTTGAATATTATATGTTGATTTTTGTAGGACCAGCTCTTTACTTGCTTGCTTTTATTTTTGCGATTTAACGCAACTACAAGATCAGTCTCGCCCACCCCCACTGCTGTTCTGTCATGATACACAATTGCATCTTTAACAAGTTTTGATCCATATCCGGCCAACTTAAGGCGATATGCCAAATCACAATCTTCTTTGTACATAAACATCCGCTCATCAAAATACCCATATTCATCTTTGACTTTTTCAAGTGCGATTACTCGATATAACGCTGTAGCCCCGCTTGGTCCAAGTATTTCCGTATCATCATGCTGATTTTTATCAATTTTACCCTGTCCAATATCAATAAATCTCAAAGCGCTTATTTCTTTAATTCCGCAAGTATCGATAATATTTGTTTTCTTATTATCAATAAAATTCCATTTCAAAATTTTAGGCGCGGCCGAAGCTATATCCTTATCTTTTTCCATTGTTTTTATTAATTTTTCAACCATATCCGACTCTAAAATCATATCCGGATTTAAAAATAAAATATATTCTGCCTTAAAATCAATTGCTCTTTTTATTGTTTTGTTATTCGCCCGGGCAAAGCCAATATTTTCTCCGGAATAATTAAACTCAATATCAAAACTATTGTTATTTTCTATTATTTTTTTATTTTCATTATTTTTAATATCAGAATTATCCTGAACAATAATTTTAAAATCTTTAAACGACTGCGTTTCCAAACTACTCAAAAAATACGGCAAATATTTTGCCGTAGATTTATTATAAGTAATAACTCCGATTACTAATTTCATGATAATCTTTTTTTTGCTAAACTTTTTGTTTGAAAATTAAACTCTTCAATTACTTTATTGATAATCGGATCAAAATTTTCACTAATTTTTTTATCCTTCACAACATTATTTGCTTCAAGCAGTGAATCAAAAGTTCCAGCGTCCAACCAAGCACCACACACCATTCCCACATTAAGTTCCCCTTTTTTAAGATACCAATTATGCAGATCAACAATCTCTACTTCACCCCTATCGCTTGGCTTTACTTTCTTTGCTATCTTCACTACTCGGCTATCATAAATATAAAGCCCCGGTATTATATAATCACTAATCCATTCTTTCGGCTTTTCCACAATTTTTATTGCTTTCATCTTGTCATCGAACTTAACTACACCTGATCGTTCCGGGTCCGGAACTTTTACCGCAAAAACCTTGGCTCCTTTTTTAAAGTTTTTAATATCTTCGCTAAAATCATCCTCAAAAATATTATCCCCAAGAATCATTGTCACATCATCATTACCGATAAATTCTGCGCCGACGACAAAAGCATCAGCCAAACCGCGCGGAACTGTCTGCACCTTAAATTCTATTCTAACATCAGATTTATCAAAAATTGAACCAAGCAAATTTAAAAAACTACCGGAAAAATCAGGTGAAACTATTATTAAAATTTCTTTGATTCCAGCTTTAATAAGCAAATTTAAAGGATAAAAAATCATCTGCCGGTCATAAACCGGCAATAACTGCTTTGAGGTTGTTAGCGTAAGCGGAAACAAACGCGTCGCCGTTCCACCCGCCAATATTATTCCTTTCATATTATTTTAAATTTTCCAAATATTCCTTAAGTGCTTCTTTGTAATTTCTTAATTTTTTGGTCTTTGTGTTAAGTAAAACCGAATAAGCCGGACGAGCTGCCGGACGAGGAAATTTATCAGATAAAACCGGAATTAACTTTGTATCAATCTTTTTAAGTTCAAATAAAGTTTTAGTAGCACTGTACCAAGTAACCGCACCCTCATTAATTAAATGATAAATGCCATATGGATTTAAGTCTTCCAGCAGGTCAAGCGTAGCCCAAGCCAAATCCGGCGTATAGGTAAAACAACTCATTTCAGCGTCAACCACTTCTATCCTCTCTTTTTTTTTAGCTTTTTCCAACATTATATCAAAAAAACTCGGCTTAGCATTTTCGCTTGTCGCACTACTGCCAAATAATTTTGAAGTTCGAATCAAGTGATATTTTAGACCCTGACTAGCTAGCGCCAAGACTGACTGCTCTCCCAAAAGTTTGGTAAAACCGTATTTATTAATCGGGAGAGGCTTATCATCTTCTTTATATCCTTCTTTTTTCTGTCCATCAAAAATATAATCAGAAACATAATGCACAAAAACCGCATCTAATTCCAAAGATATTTCTGCCAGTTTTTTTACAGCTTCACCATTAAGTTCCCGCGCTTTTTCCAGTTCAATCTCACTCTCTTCACATTTATCAACCGCGTTATAAGCAACCGTATTAATAATAATATCCGGCTCCACATTAGTAATGCTTTTTTCCAATTTTTTATATTCTGTAATATCAATTTCATCCCGATCCCAGCCAATCACTTCATAATCATAGGAAAAAACCTCCATCAACTCACTCCCAAGATTCCCGCGTGAACCTAATATTAAAACCCTAAACATGAAAATAGTATTAAGTATAAAGTATTAAGTATAAAGTAATTAAAAAAATACCTAATACTTAATACTAGATACTTAATACTAACCTTAATTTACCTTAAAAAGCACTGTTTGTCAAAAAAAATTTCTCTAATATTATCAAGTGTGTTTACCCTAATTAATCTTTCTCTCAACTTTTTGGCTCCAGTTAACCCTTTAACGTACCAGGATAGATGTTTGCGCATTTCAATAATCCCCTGTTCTCCTTTTAATTTATAAGCTAATTCAGCATGCTTAAGCGCAATATCAAAAATAAACGCTTTTGTTTTTGGCTTTGTATTTTTTATCTTAATTTCTTCAAATATCCAGGGACGGCCAAAAGCACCTTGGCCAATAGCAACACCGTCCGCCTCAGACTTATTTAATAAATCTTGCGCGTCATTACGATTGTAAACTCCGCCATTAGCGATAATCTTTCCACCAAAGTAATTACGCGCTTTTTTGATAATTTTTGCGTCAACAGGGCCGGAAAATCCGGCATTACCGGCTCGACCATGAATCATGATTGCGCTCACATCCAGATCACTGATATTATCAAGAAATTTCAAAACATCAACGTCTTCTACTTGACTACGGGTTTTTATCGATACCGGCAAATCAGTCGCCTCAAGTGTCGCTTTGATTACCGCTCTTGCTTGCTTTAAATCCTGAAAAAGCGTTATCCCCGCTCCTTGCTTTATCACCTTGGTGACAGGACAGCCAAAATTAATATCAATCCCCGCTGGCTTGATATTTTTTATTATAAATTCTATCGCAACTTTAAAATGCTCTGTCTCATTACCAAACAATTGAATTATATATACCCCTTCTTTACAATCAAAGTTCATTAATTCAATTGTCTTTTTGCCGCTATAAAACAAAGCGGTCGCGCTCACCATTTCCGAATACAAAATATCCGCGCCAAATTGCTTGCACATCTGCCGAAAGGCACTGTCGCTAATGCCAGCCAAAGGAGCTAACACATAAGCCGGATTATCATTATGAAATTGTTTCCAAAAATCACTCATTTGAAAAAAATAACGCCTACCAAGGCAGGCGCCTAATTTGATAAAAAATTATATCTATATACAAAAAAGGTCTGTGCTTAAATATTTTTCTCCTCTATCCGGAAAAATTGTTATAATATTTCCTGATTTAATTTTTTCGGATACTTTTTTGACTGCCAACATCGCCGCCCCCGCGCTCATTCCAACAAAAATCCCCTCCTTTCTTATAATCTCTCGACTCATTGCATAAGCCTCCTTGGTTTCAATCATAATTATATCATCTAATTTACTTTTATCATATATTGTCGGAACCAAAGCCTCTTTCATATTCTTAAGTCCTTGGATATAATGACCTTCAACCGGCTCAGCCGAAACGATTTTTATATTAGGATTAAATTTCTTTAAATATTGCCCCACTCCCATCAAAGTACCGGAAGTGCCGATAGCGGCTACAAAATAATCAATCTCTCCGTTGCTTTGTTGTCGAATTTCTCTGGCAGTATTTTCATAATGCGCCAAAATATTAGAATGATTAGAAAACTGATCGGTATGATAATATTTATTCGGTTCGGTTTTTATTATCTCATCGACTTTTTTGCGCGCTCCATCGGTTCCATCTTCTTTTGCTGTCAAAATGATTTCTGCGCCAAAAGCGGCGATCATTTTTCTTCGTTCCACCGACACTCCTTCACTCATCACAATCTTGACTGTATAACCTTTAATCGCGCCGATCATAGCCAAAGCAATGCCGGTGTTTCCACTACTAGCTTCAATAATAGTCTTGCCGGTTTTAAGCTCGCCCTTAGCTTCGGCTGACTCTAGCATTCTAAGAGCAATTCTGTCTTTAATCGAACCAGCTGGATTGATTCCCTCTATCTTTGCATACACTTTTATATCTTTATTCTTAATAATATTATTAATTTTAATTAAAGGCGTGTTACCGATTGTTTGTAAAATATTCTGATAAATCATATATTTTAAATTATTTATTATATTATAACCCTTAGAAGTGTAAACCCCTTTGTTGCAATGTTAACAATAATTTTCCAAAAAAACACCCTTATCTGATAAAATAATTAAATCCGTTAATTATTAATCGAAAAACAAAGATGACAAAGGAAAAATTATTCAGCTCTAAGAGCCTCAACCGGTTGAAGCTTGGCGGCTTTTCTGGCTGGGTATAAGCCAAAAGCTAATCCAAAAAAAGTAGAAAACCCAAGAGCTACGACGAATGACTCAAGCGGGATGGCGAACTCCCAATCGAAGCCAGCGTAGTTGGCGCCATATGATAACAACCAAGACAAAATCACGCCAAGAATAACTCCAAAAATACCGCCTAAAATTGTAATCAAAACTGATTCAAGCAAAAATTGAGATATTATATCCCGATAAGTCGCGCCAACCGCTTTACGCAGACCAATTTCAGCCGTGCGTTCGCTTACGACAACATACATTATATTCAAAATTCCCACTCCGCCTACCACCAAAGATATCGCCACAATTGCCAATAGCAACAAAGTAATAGCCCCTGTTACAGTACCAAGCAAATCCATCATTTCAATCATGGTGGCTACGCGAAAATCATCTTTATGAAAATCATCCTCATCTTCAACGCTGATATCATGCCGATCACGCAAAATCATTCTCATTTCATTGGCAGTATCTTCGGCATAGTTCATATCATTTACTTCGCTCAAAAAATACATCAAATAATCAATGCCCATAATTCGTTTTTGCAAAGATCGCACCGGCAAATAAATAAAATCATCAAAATCCATTCCCATAATCGCGCCCCGCTCTTCCATCACGCCGATAACTCTAAATTTTGTTTTCCTTATTTTTATCATCTTCCCCAGAGTATCTGATTCACCGAATAATTTTTCCTTCATTTTGTATCCCAAAACGGCAACTCGAGCCAAGCTCTTGTCTTCTTCTTTGGTAAAAAACCGACCTTCTTTAATCTCGCTTTTATCAATCTCAATATAAGAGGCGCTGGTTCCCAGGATAAAAGCCTTTTTCTGTTCTCTTAAGTAAGTAACCGCCTCCTGACTCATAACACCGGCATAGGCATCTTTAATATTGGGTAATTCTTTAATTTCATTCATGTCGTCCAAAGTCAAAGTGGTAATTTGCACACCTTGAACAATGTCGCTTACACCGGTAGTCGAGGTATTGGAAATTTTTTTATTGGTAGGAACCTTTATTTCTGTTTGAATTACGTTTGTCCCAAAAGACTCTACCTGCCCGACAATTAAACGCTCAATCCCGTGCCCGGCCGAATACACAATAATGACACTGCTTATTCCAATTACAACCCCAAGCACAGTCAAAATTGTCCGCGTCTTATTAGCCAACATCGAAATCAAAGCTGATTTAACTGAAGAAACTATAATCATTTAAAAAATAATATTTATTAAGGCAAAATTTTTAATTGATTTACTCATATCTAAGCGCCTCTACCGGTTGCAAACGACTAGCCTTATAAGCCGGAAAGACACCAAAAATAAGACCAACCATCATTGAAACAGCCATGGCCAATAAAATCGAAAACAAAGACACATGAAAAACCCAGTCATATCCCAGATAATTTGCGATTATTGCGACCAAGTACGCCAAAATCGCTCCGCCAATAATCCCGATTAAACCGCCAATCATTGTAACCGTGACTGATTCAATTAAAAATTGACTTAAAATATTTAACTTGTTCGCTCCCAAGGCTTTTCTAAGGCCGATTTCACGAGTACGCTCTGTAACGCTCACCAGCATAATATTCATAATGCCGATTCCGCCCACAATCAATGATATAGCTGCCATGGCAGCTAAAAAATATTTAAGCGCGTCAGTAATGGTTGTAATCATGTCTAGCGCTTGAGCCGCGCTTCTGACTGTAAAATCATCATTGGCTCCGCTTTGATCACTAATATCATGTCGCTCGCGCAAAGTTATCTTCATGTCAGCAAGTACCTGATCGGTATTTTCTGCCAAGTCAACTTTAGCCCGAATCATACTGACATAATTAACTCCAAGAATTCTTTTTTGCATTGTTTTGATCGGCAAAAGAGCAATATTGTCATAATCCTGAAAGGCAACCATTCCCCGCTCTGCCATAACACCAATTACTTCAAAACTATTTTTTTGAACTTTAATTCTTTGTCCAAGCGCATGCGAATCACCAAAAAGCTCCCGCTTAACAGTGTGCCCCAAAACAATTACGCGCGACAAATTAGTTTCTTCGTTTTTTGTAAAAAACCGCCCTTCAGCAAGCTCTCCACCCTCAACTTCCAAATAACCGACCGTACACCCTTTTAGACTGCTTTGATAATTATTTCGACGCCACTCTAAGTTGGCATTACCGTCGGAATAAGCAACAATATCGGTAATATTAGGCACATTGCTTGGTTTGGCCAGAGCTATGGCATCGTCGTATGTCAAAGTGGTAATAACTATGCCCATAGCTGAGGAGGGCGGCTTATCTTTACCGGAATTACCGGGAAGCACGCCTACGATATTTGACCCCAAAGATTCAACCTGAGCCAAAATCAAACTCTGTGCCCCCGCTCCCAAGGCTACAATTAAAATAACCGCGCCCACACCGATTATAATCCCCAGCATAGTCAAAAAACTCCGCCCTTTATTAGCGAGCAGAGCAGTTGTTGCCGTATGAATGGATTGTTTTATGGATTCAAACATTATTTATTTCAGCTTATCTCCATCATGCGCAATCTTCCTATTCTGTACCGGTTTATCGCTTTCAATTAAGCCATCGCACATAGCGATAATGCGCTTGGCGTGTTCGGCCGTATAGGTTTCGTGCGTAACAAGAATGATTGTATTGCCCAGTTCGTTTAATTTCTGCAAAATCTCCATAATCTGTACCCCGGACTTGGAGTCAAGATTACCGGTAGGCTCATCCGCAAAAACAACCGAGGGCTTATTAACCAAAGCGCGCGCAATCGCGACCCGTTGTTTTTCACCGCCGGAAATTTGATTGGTAAAATAATCCAATCTGTGCCCAAGCCCGACATCCTCCAATACTCGCTTGGCTCTTTCGTCTAAATTATTTTTATCCTTAGAATAAGTAAGGGGTAATTTTACATTATCCAAAACAGTGGTGCGTGGCAAAAGATTAAAAGCTTGAAAAACAAAACCAATTTTTTGATTGCGCAAAGCCGCTAAATTATTATCGTCAAATTCATTAACATTATTCTTGGCAAAAAAATAATTCCCCTCGCTTGCCCGATCCAAAAGTCCAAGAATATGCATCAATGTCGATTTACCTGATCCGGAGGGGCCCATGATTGCAACAAATTCACCCTCTTCAATATCAAAAGAAAGACCATGAAGCACTTTTGTCACCAGACCCTCGTTTTCAAATTGCTTATGAAGATTTTCTACTTTTATCAACATATATTATTTTCCCGTCTTAATCGAAGTCACAACAACATCTCCCGCTTTGACTCCTTCCAAGACCTCAATCATACCTCCGTCTCCACGCAAACCAAGCGTAACATGGCGCTCTTCCACCTGATTATTATTTAGAATACGAACAATTTTGCCTGAGCCGTTTTTTTGAATTACCGCTCGACTGGGAATGAGCAATATTTCTTTTTTCTCAGCCGTAGTAATATTGGCATTAGCCGTCATGCCGGACTTAATCTGATAATCCAAAGAATCAAAACTTAATTTAAGTTTGTAATAAACCACATCCTGCACTTCGGTTTCAGCCGGTTCAATAAAAAATATTTCTCCGGGAAAAAATATGTCCTCACCATAAGCATCCAAAGTAATTTCCGCTATATCGCCAATTTCAATTTTGGCAATATCCGCTTCCGAAACAAGCAGCTCAATTTCATAACCACTTTGCCCCAACATGGATATTACTGACGAACCGCCCGCCATAACCGGCTCGCCAATTTGATATTCGATCGAAGTGATAGTACCACTGATTGGAGCAAATATTTTTGATTTTTCAATTTGATTTTCGATTGACTCAAACGCGGCCTCGGCCTGTCTAAGCTGAGCTTCTTTTAAACTAACATCATGCTCATCAGCCGAAGCCAAAACTTTGTCCAATTGAGCCTGAGCCAAAAACCAGGCTTTGTAAGTGGTATTAACCTTAGATTCGGCGACGGTTTTTTGCTTTTCACCGCTCAATTTAGCAATACTCAAATTATTTCTGGCATCAATCAGAGCCTGCTCATAATTTGTCTGGGCGCTCAAATAAGCCTCTTCATATTCAGATGTTTTACTATTATAATTTAATATCGCTGTATTTATTGCCTGCTCCTTAGATTGAACCAAGGCAATCGCGACTGCTATCAAAGTTTGCTGAGAGCTAATACCGGTTTTGAAAGCATCCAGCTCAGTTTCGGTCAAACGATAGGAAGTATTAGTATTTTCCAAACCGTTAAAACAACTATTAAGCGCGGCAAAAACCATATTCAAATAATCATACGACTCTTCTACCGCAATCAAAACCTCATCAATGGATGAACTTGCCTGAACAAGCTCCAAAGCGCTTTTAGCCAACACTGCCTGGGCTTTGGCCTTGTCATAATTTGAATTGGTCGCGGTAATATATTGCGGATCTTGTTTGCTAAAAGCCGTATCCGCATCATCATCTGTCAACACTTGATTAATCGCGTCTAAGGCACTGTCACTGGAAGCGTTTTTGTCTTCAATCGTGGTGAGCGCATCTGCCCGGGCATCATCAATCGCATTCTGGTAAGTATTTTTAATATTAATCAAATTTGTCTTAGCGCTGGCTACAGCCTGCTCTTTGGGCGTTAGGGTTAGACTGGAACTAGACTCCAAATCAGCCAAAGTTTTTTCAGCTTGCTTAATAGTTTCGGTGTTTGTTTCATTTATTGTCTTCAATTCTTGCTTGGCCGCCTCATAGGCAACCCGGCTTTGCTCAAGCCCGGCTTTGGATACGGCAATATCATTTTCAGCCGCACCGGCCAATAATTTATTCAAATTACTACGCGCCACATCAATGTTCGCAGCAAACTCCGAACACTTAATCTCCAAATTATCATAATCCAATTCTGCCAAAATATCTCCCTGTTTAACTTCATTCCCGATTTTGGTATGCAGTTTTGCAATATGACCTGAATTTAAAAAATTAAGGTCAAGCTCGCTTTCGGCTTTAACTGCGCCAGTTTCGGAAACAGTTTGAACTAAATTACCAATCTCGGCCACAGTGGTGACATAAGTTATTTCCGGCTTTTTATTCATACCAAAAAATACTATTACCGAACCGATTATAGCGAGTACCAATAAAATAATTATCGCTTTTTTTGGATGCATATTTTTAATCGTTAATTAATTTTATTATTATTTTGAATAATTTTATCTACCTTTTCAACAAAATCCTTTATGCTAAAATCGTTTTTAATAAAATAATAATTAGCACCCAGACGATTACAACGTTCCTTAACATCTTCTTCGCTAAAATTGGAAAATATTATTACCGAAATATTACTAATCTCATCGTCCGACTTCAAACGAGAAAGTACCTGAAAACCGTCAGTTGTGGGTAAAACAAGATCAAGGATTATATAGTCCGGGTTGTAAAGCTTTATCGAAATTATAATATTAATAATCTCGTCATTGCCGTCATGCGCGTCAACATCATAGTCTTTATCAACCAACATAGCTTTAAGTCCAGTTCGAATCACATGATCATCTTCTATAATTTGAATTTTTGTCATGCTATTTCTTAAAACAAAACTTTAGTTTTTGTATATTATTCTTATAATATCATCACAGCCATAAGCTCCCGTAGCAGTACTAACCGGCTTACCGGCCATGTCCTGTCCGTAAGAACCAAGCACAACAGCGTCTACACACCCACCGGCGCCACAACCACAAGGTTCATTATTTATATCAAGCGAATAATCGGTATCAAAAAAATATTCATTACCCCAAGGGTCTATTGGCATTGAATTCACATAAGGCCCTTGCCAATTACCATAATTACCATTTGTTGCCAGTAAACCGGAAATACCGGCTGACAATGTTCGCGCGCCACAATCCTCGCTGTTTACATCTTCACCGCAAATCTCATTATTTGGAGCGCTAGAAACCGTATCTACCGCTTGCTCGCCTGGCCAAAGATTTGTGTCATTAACAAGCGTTGACATTGCATCATTTATAACTTTAAGATCATTCAAAACTACCGCTTCTTTGGCTTTGTATCTAGCATTGTTAACCGCGACAACGGCAATTGTTGTTAAAAGCCCTACAATTGCAATAACTACTAATAATTCTATCAATGAAAATCCAGATATTTTTTTGTTTTTATTTTTTAAAAATTTTGTAAACATTGATTTATTTATTATTACTATAATAAATAAATTATACCATACTTTACTATTATTCTCCAAATAAAAATATTTACGCAAATTTTCGTATCACCCCCCGCACAATTCCCTGGATCAAAGGATCTTTGGAATAAATTGGCTTCATGGCGGCATTGGCCGGTTGCAGGCGAATACGAGTTTTTTCACGATAAAACTTTTTCAAAGTAGCATAAGCATTATTAAGCAAAGCCACAACAACATCGCCATTTTGGGGCGAAGGGTTACGCTCAACTATCACATAGTCCCCACTCAATATTCCCTCCTCAATCATAGACTCACCCTTAACGCGCAAAACATAACTATCAACTGTATCACGAACAAAATCTGCCGGCACGGCAATGGTTTCTTTGTCTTCAATTGCTTCAATCGGTTCACCCGCGGTAATTAAACCAACCAAAGGTAATTCCAAGACTTCGTACCATTTGGCTTTAACCGGTTTTAATTCAATTGAACGCGATTCGTTGTAAGAAGTTTCAAGAAAACCCTTAGCTTTTAAATTCTCGACATGGGCATGTACGGTTGCCGGAGAAGACAAATCAAAATAATCGCCAATTTCACGCAAACTGGGCGCATAGCCGTTCTCTTTGGAAAAATCAGTAATAAAATCCAAAATTTGGCGTTGGCGTTTTGTTAAATTTTTTCCCATAGGTTTTTTTAATTAAAAATTAAAAAAATATATAAAAATAATAATTTATTGACCAGCCTGTTGAATTTTTTTAACAACAGGCGGGGAATTTTTTGTTTTTTTGATTACTTAATTAATTGCGGAATTAAACTTATCCACATATTAAAATGAACTCTATATATATTGTACACGAACAAATAACGAAAGTCAAGACTTATTTATATTCATTAATTTAGTTCATTGTTTTATACTACCAAATATACTATAATTAACTTATTAATAATAAAAACTAAAATATTATCCCCTATGAAAATTTCTAAGTTAGCTTATTTTTTAGCTTTACCGTTTTTATTTGTCTTGGGTGGCACTAGTGCGCAGGCCGTCACTTTTAATCCGAATAACATCATCTCTAACGCGGAAATGCTTGATTCGAGCTCAATGAGCCTGGCCGAAATCACGGCTTTTTTAAATTCTAAAAACGGCTATATCTCTAAACATAAATTTCCCAATTATGCCAGTGAAATAAAATCTGCCGCTGAAATAATATATGAAGCAGCGAACAACTATGACTGTGAAGATACTAGCTATGGACCGGAAACATCGCGCGCTACGCAAATGCGCTATTGCACCCCGACAACGATTAACCCAAAAGCATTATTGGTGCTGTTGCAAAAAGAACAAAGCTTGATTGAAGAAGTGTCGCCCAGACAAAGCCAGCTGGATTGGGCCATGGGCTACGGGTGCCCAGACGGGGGTGGTTGTAATGATCGCTGGAAAGGTTTTGGCAAACAAGTAAATTCGGCCGGATTGCAGTTTTATAATTATATGATGAATCCAAATCACTACAGCTATCGACCCAACAATACCTATAATGTTTCCAATACCGGTCGACCAGACTCAACAGTACATATCGAAAACAAAGCAACAGCCGCACTCTACAATTATACTCCACATGTGTATAATGGTAACTTTAATTTTTTTAAACTGTGGATACGCTATTTTACCATGAATTATCCGGATAATACTCTAATGCAAGTTACCGGTGAGCCGGGCGTTTGGCTGATCCAAAACGGTTATCGCCGTCCCTTTCATTCTAGAGGGGCATTAACTTCGCGCTATAATCTTAATAAGATAATTCAGGTATCAAAATCCGATCTGGAGCGTTATCCCCTGGGCAACCCGATTAAATTTTCTCAATACTCTTTAGTTCGTTCTCCGCGCGGTACGGTTTATTTATTGATCGATGATATGCGTCGTGGTTTTGCCAGCAGTGAGGCCCTGCGCAAGGTTGGAATTAATCCGGAAGAAATAATTGACGCCTCTTGGCAAGATATCAATCTCTACACCGAAGCCAAGCCGATTACGGCGACAACCAGTTATCCAACCGGAGCGTTGCTTCAAGACAAAAGTACTGGCGGTATTTACTTCGTTTCCAATGGTACCAAAGCTCCGCTTTGGGACGCAATTCTACTCAAAACAAAATTCCGTAATCAAGTTATTATCGCGGAAACTCCTGAAAAACTTTCAAGTTACAAAACGGTCGAACCGGCTATTTTTAATGATGGTGAATTAATAAAAACCTCAACCGGTCCGGGTGTGTTTGTAATCGACAAAGGAACACGTCGTGCTTTTACCAGTGGGGATATATTTGAAGAATTGGGCTACAGGTGGAACAATATCATCACTGTTCCAAAAAAGATATTTGACCTTTATCCCGAAGGTGAACCGATCGCGCAAATTTATTCGGAAGAAGATATCGAAATAGTAGATCCTGAAATAGCTGATGAGCTTGCGAGCACCAGTGATGAAGAGCTTTTGGAGGAGATTGAAGATATTTTGAATCCATAAAAATATGATAACATTCGCCGCGCTTGTCCCCCATCCGCCAATTTTGATTCCGGAAATTGGGAAGGAAAATACCGAGCGCTTAAAAAAAACAATTACATCGTACAAAAAATTAGAGCTTGCGCTAAAAGAAAGTCAAGCGACTACTATTTTTATTATTTCTCCGCATGGTGAAACTTTTCACAATACAATGCTAATAAACCAAAACATCGCTTATCGGGCGGATTTTTCCGAATTTGGCTATTTAGGCGCCAAAAAAGAATGGAGAGGCAACATGAAATTGACGCAAATAATAAAATCGGCTTGCGAAAAAGACAACAATCTTCGTCTCTACACTAGTAATACGCTCGATCATAGTACGGCCATCCCCCTGCTCCTGCTCACACCAAATATTAGCAATCTCAAAATAATTCCTCTGTCTTATTCTCAACTAAACAATAAAAAGCACTTTGAATTTGGCCAAAGTATTGGCAAAATTCTTGCGAACACAGACGAAAGGGTGGCAATCATCGCTTCGGGAGATTTGTCGCATTGCCTAAACAAAGATGCTCCGGCCGAATATTCGCCCAAAGGCGCCAAGTTTGATGGCAAATTAAAGGAATTATTAAAAAATAAAAAAACAGCCGATATTTTAGCTTTACCGCCTGATTTTATCGAGAGCGCCTGCGAAAGTGGACTACGTTCAATCTTAATTTTACTCGGAATTATTAATAATTTTAATTATCAGCCGGAAATACTTTCCTATGAAGCTCCATTTGGAGTAGGTTATCTTTCAATGGAGTTTAAATTATGAATAGCACATTCCATGGAATATTCTATAGAATGTGCTACGACTGTAAAATTTTAAAAAAATATTTCCATTTGTCTCCTGTTTCACATAATTCCTTGGTATCGTTCATTGCGTTTAAAATTGTTTGCTTGGAATTATTCTTGCAAACTTTAAAAACCGATCCCCGCTTAAAGCCGGGAATTTTTAATTCCTTTATTACTTGAAGCGCCAAATCTTGCCACTCATATGCCGGTGGTTTCTTTGTTGTTTTGCTTTTTATTATTTTATTTATTGTGTCCATCTTATTTTTTGTTTAATAAGTCCTGCGCTTCAGCCCGTAATTCTTCAGAGTATTTAATGATAAATTCGAGTTCATTCCGGCTTGGGCTTTGGTTTTTTAATTTTTCCCAAGCCTCATCCCGATGCGAAGGAATATCCTTGATAATAAAACAAAGATCATCATTATCTGGTCCTTGCTCAATTAGCTTAAGCCAAGCTTCACCGCTTAAAGCTTTGATATTTTTCATAATATAGCGCAAATCTTTATTGGAAACATCACGCTTAAATAACTCGGCCCAAGCTTCGTCTCGCAATTCTTTAATGTCTTTAATAATTATACAAAGATCGTTATTGCTCGCGCCCAAACGCAAAAACTCTTCCCAAGCCTCTTTGCGCAAACTTTCTACGTTTACTATAATGCGCCGATACCAGTCAATACTGGGCTTGCTTTTTTTCATTTCTTCCCATGCCAAAGCACGCAAGGCCGGCATCACTTTCATAATATCCAAGAAATCTCCTCGCTCTGGCTTTGCCTTAAGAAAACGTTTCCAGGCTTTTTCTTGTAAATCCGGAACAAAACGAGCAATATATAAATAATCCGATTGTTTGGGCTTGGATTTTTTTAATTTTTTCCAGGCTTGTTGTGAAAGCTCCGGTACGTAACGAATAATATTTCTAAGGTCCAAAGAGATATATTTTTTACGCTTAAACAACTCCCAGGCCTCTTGGCTGTATTTGGGAGCATATTCAATAATATTTTTTAATTCATTTATATCCAAATCCCGTTTTTTCAGTATTTGCCAGGCTTCCTGGCTATATTCCGGGATATTTTCAATAATAAAACGCAAATCCTTGTTACTGGGATTTTCTTCTTCTAGTACTTCTTGTGCTCCGTTCTTATCCATGTCTTTATTCTAACAAATTATTTATTTTTATCAAAGTAATGTCAATAACTTAAAAAATTATTGTTATTCACTCCTAAGTGCGTCAACCGGATTACATTACATTCCTAAACATTGCCATAAATTTTCCATTTTATTAGAACTGGCATATTTTGTCGGTGAATTTTTTAAATATTAAATATATTAAAACACATTAACTGGAGGTACATAATAATGTCGACTCAAAATAAGTCAAATTTAAAAGATAAAAACTATAATCAATAAAGAAAAGAAAAAATAAAAATAAAACTCCTTATGGAGTTTTATTTTTATATAGAGTATTAATCGTTTAATATTGGGCTAAAATATCATCATCAACATTGTTTATCAACTGTCCAGCATATTTCCTAAGTTCGTTTAAACTGGCAATATGACTCTTTTTTCCATTCTTAATAACATACACTTTCATATCACCACCTCTGATCAATACGCCATCTCCAAATTTTTGAATTCCCAAAACCGATACTTCCGCATATTGCTCAACGACATCATCCGCAACATCGGTAATCGGCTGGCCCGCATATTGTCTAAGTTGAGCCATTGTTTTAATATGAAGACGCGTGTTATTTTCAATCAGGTATATTCTATGCTTTTGATCGCGAATCAATTGACTTTCTTCGTTTGTATTTGATCCGTCGTATTGGTTTAAAGTATTTTCGTCAACATCAATAATCGGAGTTCCGGCGTACTGTCTTAGTTGAGCTAAAGTTTTAATATGCTGTCTAGCACCATTCTTGATCACATAAACCTTCTTGTCAGTTCCGCGCAATAGAGCACCGTCTTTATAGTCCATATTATCTAAAACAACTATTTCGTCATCATTCTTTTTATTATTTTTAGCTTCAGTTTGTTCCTGCCTTGGTTCTTTAGTGACTACAATTTCATCCGCTCCGTCTCCGTTAATTATAGAAAAAGCCGTTAAGTGCTTAACCGTAATAGTCGTCTTGCCTATAGCTGGATCAAAAATAGCTCCAGGAACAAGAATCCATTCTCCTTCAGCACTATTAAACCAATAAACTCCCAAACCACTAACATCCGCAGGTAACTCTGGCAATGTAAATGAGATCGTTAAATTTTTATCAAAATCTGTAACGTTATTTTTATTTATATCAGTAGCCTCAATGTGGAAAATTCTATCTCCAACCATAAACGCACCATCACTTGTATCCAGTCTTTGATTAGCATTAGCGACACTCATATGAATTTTAAAGGTAGTCTCGCCACTGACTGCATTCTTTGGTACTTCAACGTTCACTGATCCTTGCTGACCAAAATCATGAACTGCCGTACCCTCTTGAATCGGAAGAATTGTCATAGGTGAATTAATTGATGTGATAGTACTTGAAACTGGTGTTCCTCCACTTACACCTCCGCCTCCACCATAGCCAAAGGCGGCTTTAATGCCGAATAATTCTCCATTACCGAGTTGTCCTGAAATAATAATTACCAAGGATAAACCGATAATAATTGCACTGTTTTTAAAAATTTTACGCATAAATTTCTTATAAATTTCTTAAATAAAATTTATTAGCCTAATATTGAGCTAATAATAAATATAATTAATGTTTTATTAAATATATATTTATTTTACTCTAATTTCAAATAATGTCAAGCCCATATACTCAGTTTTTAATAAATTCGGTGAGTTCAAAAAATTATACTGAATATAATCTTTATTTGTTAAATTTTTGTAATTAATAATATACTTGATATTATTGTCCACTAAAAAGCCTAAAACCGCTTCTGGCGACTGTTTTTCATTCAAAATCGCCCTTTCTATGTCCATATATGCAGAATCAGCCGATTGACTAAAAATATATCCTATTTCCATATTTTCCCCCTGGATTATGTGTTTATCAAAAAATGAACGTGCCGGGTTAATTGATATGAGATAATTATTAAAATCTAAAGATAAATATTGATGCCAGGGCAAAAACAAAACTTTAAAATCATCGCTATCGCTATTCAAAATTTCATTTACCTGATGCCATTCTTCCGGATACCAAACCGGTTGAATCTGCCGGGCGAATCCTCCCCAAACGGTGTATGTAAATATGATCGGAAAAACAAAGATCGCCGTCCTAGCATATGGCCATATTTTAAAATTAAATACCATTACCTTTTCTATAAATGCGTATGCACCAAATGTTGCGAAATAGGCATAGGAAAGAACCAGTAGTCCGCTCCATTTCTGACTGTCGCGAAAGCCGGACCAGAAACCTATGTGAGCAAATAGCCAATCATTAATCGGCTTGAATATCGTATCAGCT
>JAYENK010000020.1:0-17124 GCA_034722035.1 Patescibacteria group bacterium
ATTTTACACGGGTTTAACTAAAGATTTAAAAAGGAGATTAAGACAGCATAACTCAGGAGAAGTTAAATTTACAAAAAATTTAAGACCACTAAAATTGGTTCACTATGAAAAATTTATAAACAAGCTAGATGCAGCCGAAAGAGAACAACAAATTAAAAACTGGACTAGAATAAAAAAAAATAAATTTAATAAAATACGGACATCCGACTAAATTTTAAACAATAAACGTCCAAAAAACTTAAAAGGAGGACAAGACATGTTACAAAAAAAGAAAAGCTTGCACCCGCTTGGCAAGCAAGAAAAGACAGAAATTAAAGTTGAAACATTACCAGAAAAAAGTCTTGAAGGCACAATTGTAGAATTCAAAGATGAATGATAATAATCAAATGAATTACTACGACTAATAAGGTGGCTAATTGAGCAATAATTTCTAGAACCTTCATGCATTCTCCTTTTGGGTATGCACCTGGTTGTGCTACCCGCCGGGTTCCCCAGCCAATTTGAAATAATTTTATATTAAAACAAAAAAATAGTCAATTATGTTCGTGGTCTTGCACATTATTTTCCGTATGCTTTTTCATTAATAATATTTTTTAATTTTTCCATATTATAATAGTCGGATCTCTCAATACGCAACAAAGACAACCCTGTATCTTCACATAATTGATTTTTAAATTCATCGTTTTTTTCTAGTCATTTCTGCTCCATGAATTAAGCCGTCTAATTCAACGGCTATCAGTGGTATTAAATATGGCAAGCTACAAATTAAATAATCAAAATGTTTAGATTTTATTTTATTAAAATGAGTTCTACTATATTTATATTTATTTTGTACAGATACAATATCCGCCAACCTTACCTTGAGAAATATTATTAAATTATTATCAATCACTTTATTCAAAATAAAATATAATTTTCTTTCACTTTGATTTAGTAAATATTTATTTTTATAGTACGGTAATTTATATTTTGCAGTCTTTATTTCACGATGTTCTACAAAACTTTCTGACTTTTTGTTTTTATTTATTTTGTTGTATGCAATAATACCTATTACTATAAAAATAATAGCTAACACGCCCAAAATATCACTAAATTGTTTTAATTCTTCCATATATTTTTTATTTTAAAATTTATTCCCTACAAACACCGCCCAATCTCATCCCACACTCTCGCCAGCACTTCATCTCTGCTCAGCTCAGACGTATCAACTACCAAATCATAATTTTCCAGATTATGAACATTGATATTAAAATATTTTTTGTATCTTTTGTCATCACTCTGAGAACGTTTTTTATGACTCTTGATCACATCGTCGACTGTATTTAAATTTTTATCCTCATTTCGTTCGTTTTCTTTTTGCAATTCGTCAAATATTCGCTTCGCGCCAACCGCTTCGTCAACATTTAAATATATTTTAAGAGACTGTGGAATAAAATGCCAAGAAGTTCTTCCTTCGATTACAAAATTATCTTCATTTTTCCCAAGCTCAGTTTGGTATTCATCTACTTCTATGTCAGTTGACGGGTCAGTCTCACCCAATTTATTATATTCAGTCAAAGTCATGCCCTTCTCTTTAGCCTTGGCTCTTCGAAGCCCTCCTATATAATACCTAGACCAATCTAATTTTTTAGCCAACATCTTGGCAACGGTTGATTTACCAGATCCGGCTGGTCCACTAATTGATATAATCATATATTTTATTTTATTTTATTTTCCAAACAGCGTTTAAGCTCTTCAGGCAAATCTATTTTATAATTTTTTATCTCTCCTTGCAAATTTTTAAATTCCAGCTCGCCCGCATGCAAAAAAATCCTATTTAATCCTATTTTTTGATTTTTTGCCTTACTTTTTTTGCTGCCATAAAGCTCATCTCCGGCGACCGGCGCGCCATAAGCGGAAAAATGGCAACGAATTTGATGTGTGCGTCCTGTTTTGAGCTTTACGCTGAGTAGAGTAAAATTGATATAACGTTTAAGTACGCTAAAATCGGTAATGGCAACACGACCGGTGCGCGCCGGTCTGGAATTAAAAGTCTTAGCGCTCGCTGCCATCTTATTCCCCTTAGCGCCGCGCTTTATCAAAAAATCAATCCGGCCGCTGTCCGCCTCAATCTTTCCAAAAACAAGCGCGGTATAATATTTTTTAATTGTCCGTTTTTGAAACTGTAATTTCAAATTATCAAAACTACCCTGCGTCCGCGCAATTATCATTAGTCCTGACACCAAACGATCCAAACGATGCATTAGCCCCGGCCGAAGCGGGTCTTCGCCGATTTTGGCAATCTCGGGAAAATCAGCAATTACCTGATCAACTAAAGTCTCTTCACTTTCTTTTTTAAGACTAGGATGAACAAGTAAACCGGCTGGCTTATTTATTATTAAATATTCCGGGGTTTTTTTAATTAAAATATACTTCATATAATAAAATTTAATATTCCTCTGTCATTCATTATAGATCTCAACAAAATCTTTTGATATTTTATCTAGTAAATATTTTCCCTTGATAATCTCCACCGCCTTCTGGGCTGTTTGTTCTCTCATCTGGCGGCTGCGATACAGATTAATAATTGTCTGGGACAAATCATCGCTATTTTCCATGTTTACCAAAAAACCAGACTGATTATTTATAATAATTTCATCAAAACCGTTATTTTCCGGCGCTATCACCGGCAAATAACCGGCCTGAGCTGAAAGTAAATGATAAAAACCCGGCAAAGAAAAACTAGAGCTGATTGCAACATAAACATCAAGATTGTCACACCACTTACGACGCAAAATTTCTTTGCCAACAAACCACACAAGCGAATCTATTTCCAATTTCTTTGCCAACCACTGTACTTTATTTTTTGTTTTGATATCACAAATAACTATTAACTGAAATTCTTTAATAACATTAAGACATTTTTTACCGGCGCTAAGTAAATTTTCCAAATAATTATCACCATCGATCGCAAGCGCGCCTAC
This sequence comes from Patescibacteria group bacterium, assembly GCA_034722035.1. Lineage (GTDB taxonomy): Bacteria > Patescibacteriota > Patescibacteriia > Patescibacteriales > UBA12075 > JAYENK01. Next base: position 2,964 of record JAYENK010000020.1, read on the forward strand.
GCTAAAAAATTTTCTATTAAGCTGTCCCCGTCTTGCACGCGCCAAACTGTCAAAAAGATTATCCTGCGCGTTTGCACTCAAATTTATTCCGACAGGCAAAACAAAAATTTCTGCCTTCTTGGAAACCTTCTTCTGTAATAATATTTTTTCTGTTTCACAAAGCACCCAATACTTAGCCCAACGAGAAAACTTTTTTACCAGCCAATCAAGCAAAATCGGATTATCTTTATTTTGTGGACTGCGAAATATGATTAATTCTAATTTTAAAATAAAGCATATAAGCGGTAACAATATTTGCGCCCGCCGGCTGAAGCAAAGTATTCCCGGTTTTTCTTGCCGTGCCTGCCGGCAGAGTAGAATATAAAAAATGGCTCGTAAATTAGAATTAACATTTTGGCAAAAATGAATTTTATTTGTTCGAATATCAAACTCTTCAAATTGATCAATAAATTTTTTATCATTACTAAACAAAGAAAGCTTAAGCCCCTTGGCAATCAAACTCTTAAATAATCCATACAACGGACTAATATCTAAGTCTTCATGGATAATAATTATTTTTTTCATATCTACTTCTTAAACACTTGCTCAAAATCATTTCGACTGATGCCTTTTAACAGATACAACGCGACAAAATAAATCGGTATTGCTAAGCCGAGAATGATAAATAAATTATTTGTATAATAAGTTTGCAGGCACCAAATGACTAAGGCCATAATAAGCGAAGCTAAAATTGATTTGAAGGTCACATTAAAATTAAATTTAAAACCACTCAATCTTTTGGCTATACAAAAAATGATGGCAGTAATAGCCAACTCCGAATAAATTGTCACGAAAGCCGCGCCCAGATAAGAAAAGCGCGGAATCACATATAAATAAGCCGGTAGCGCTGTCATCGCAACAAAAACATAGGCGCCGATTACTTTTCTCTGCTTGTCAATTGCGATTATCGCATGGCTCCACATAATCCCCAAAAAAATAAAACCGGCTGCATTGATTAAAATTTTAAGGGCCGGACCGGAAACGGCAAACTCATCCCCAGCCACCAACACCATCAAATCAGTCGCAATAAATTGTGTGCCAATCATTAACGGGATTGCTAAAACTGCCATCGCGTCGTGTGACTTTTGCAAAACCAAATAAAATCTTGCTTTATTTCCTTTATTCCAGGCATAGGTCAAAATTGGCAAAATTATCCCGGCAAAAACAAAAGGGAAAGTAATAAGAACATCAATTACCTTATAAGCCGCGCCGTAAACACCAACTTCGGCAATAATGCCGATATCGGTTTTTCGCGGCATTGTTGAAAGTAATAGCGTATCTGCTCGCAAATAAATCAGATTCAAAATAATAGTAACAGCCAATGGCCAACTCTTTATGATGATCTCTCGCCACATTTTAAAATCAAACTGTAATGTAATTTTTACGAGTGAGCGAGAAAAAATATAATGCAATAAAAACTGAACCGTATTTGCTATCACTGTAACTATCATAATACCGTAAAGACCGGTATTGTGATATATTGCTAAAACTGTGCCAATAAACAAAATTAATCGTCCGCCCACTTCAGCTAAAGCCGCTTTTTCCATGCGCAAATGTTTTTGAAACAAACCAATCATGACTTGGTTTAGCGAGGTAAAAAGAAAAGAAATCGTCACAATCGCTACCGCCATCTTTAATTCTCCGGAATAAGGAAAAAACAGAACAACAATTGGCGCTAAAGCTAAAAACAAAACAGCCGTAACCAAGCGAAGGGACATTAAATTACCCATGGCTTTCTCTTCGTCAATATTGGGCATTGATATAACTTGTACCGTTACCAAAGTCAAACCCAAATCAGCAATAATCCCAAAAAACATCAAAAAGGTCATAGCAATCGTGTATTCGCCAAAACCAATTTGCCCGAGATAACGAGTAATCAGCGCAATTGTCAAAAGACCCAAAATAATCGTAATTATTTTGGAAATAAACTGAACCGCTGTGTTAAGTGCGATTTTTGCCGGTAAATTCATAATCTGTTATAATAATGATATCATATTAATATTATAACATAGATTATATGAAAAAAAACAGATTAATTTTAGCTTTTATTTATTTGTCCATGTTTGCTTTTATCGCAATCGCTTTACCTGTAAATATTGCCCGGGCCGGGCTATGGGATATGCAAAATGACACTTTAAGTCAGATTGAAACAACTTTTAAAGATGTGACACCAACTGACGAACCGGAAAAAATAATAGTTGAGGTAATCAAAATATTCTTGGGCTTTGTTGGGCTTATAACTGTTGCTATCCTTATTTGGGGCGGTTTTCGCTGGATGAACGCCGGTGGCAATGATGACGAACTTGGAAAAGCAAAAAAAACTATTATTCGCGCTCTAATCGGTTTAGCAATTATTATTGCCTCATACTCAATCCTTCAAATTACTATATATCTTTTTGAAGACGCAATCGATGGTTGGTAATAAGTTTATTTAATTCAACTATGCTAAAAATATTCAAACGAATCAAAGTATTAATTTTTATAATCATAATATTTTTTTTCATAATATTTTTACTTAGCCGGGGCTATATTCACCGGAACGAAAATCTAGAATATGGCGTCACCTTCTCCCCCAAACAAGCCAGGAATCTGGGCTTCAACGACAAAAAGCTTTTTATTAAGATTCTAAATGAATTAAAGATTAAAAAGCTGCGTTTAGCCGCTTATTGGGACGAAATTGAAACAGTAAAAGATAAATATAGTTGGGAAGAGCTTGATTGGTATCTGGAGGAAACAGAAAAAAGAAATATAGAAGTAATTCTAGCAGTTGGCGGCCGATTGCCCCGCTGGCCGGAATGCCATTTTCCGAGTTGGGCTAAGGCCTTAGAAGAAAAAGAAAGAGAAGCGGCGATTCTACAATATATTAAATCAACAATAATTAAATATCGCGGACTAAGCAATATTAAAGTTTGGCAAGTAGAAAATGAACCTTTTCTGCCTCATTTCGGCGAATGTCCGAATCTGAACCCGGAATTTCTGGATAAAGAGATTGCCTTGGTAAAATCTCTTGATTCCCGCCCCATTCTTTTGAGTGATTCCGGCGAACTTTCCCTTTGGGTTCCGACTGCAAAACGAGCTGACATTTTCGGCACAACCATGTACCTGGACACTTACTCCGAAAAGCTTGATCGATATATTCATTACCCGATTGAACCAGGCTTTTTCCGTTTCAAAAAAAACATTAGCCGCTTATTTGCTAACCCAAAAAAATGGCTGGTGATCGAACTTCAAGCTGAACCTTGGGGGCCGGAACCGTTTCAAAATTTAAGCAAAGAAGAACGAGACAAAACTATGAACGCGGAAAAATTCAGCAAAATCATCGATTTCTCTAGACGCGCCGGCTTCCAAGAATTCTATCTTTGGGGCGTCGAATGGTGGGCATGGGAATGCGAAACTCAGGAAAATTGCAAAATCTGGAATGAGGCAAAGGGTTTATTTATAAATTAATATAAACAACAAAATTAAAAATTAAGAATTAAAAGTTTTATTAATAATAATTCTTAATTTTTAATTGAACCATATGTCTATAAAACCTAAAACTTACACCATCGGCCTTGATATCGGCGGCACCACTATCAAGGGAATATTATTCGATGGAGAAAAAATAATTACTGACCATGAGCTCGGGACACCAAAAGATAATCTAAAACATTTTCTTGTAATAATAAAGGCGGTAGTTGATCCGTTGCTTGAAAAAACGAAAGAATTAAAAGTTAAAATTAACGGCATTGGCGTGGGTGTTGCCGGAATAATAAACGCCGACAAAACAATTAATTTACATTCACCAAATATTTCTATTATAAATAACATTAATCTGCCGGAAAAAATTGAAGAACTGTTTAATCTTCCTGTTTTGGCAGATAATGACACAAACTGTTTGGTGTTAGCTGAATCATTATTGGGAGCGGGCAAAAACCGAAACAGTGTATATGGAATTATTATCGGCACTGGCATTGGCGGTGGCTGGTATCTGAATGGAAACATTCATGACGGCGCCCATGGAGGAGCAGGCGAACCGGGCGAAATGATCATAGAGGCTGGCTCTGGCATGGGTCTAGAGACCGCATACCATCAGCTCATGCAAAATAATCCAAATCAGATGGCAGAAGAAGCTTATCACGGTGATGTCCTTGCTTTAAAAAGCTATGAAGAACTCGGTAATATTATTGGTATTACTATTGCTAATATAAGTAATCTAATCAATCCGGAAATTTTTATCCTTTATGGCGGCGCGCTTGAATCCAGCGATTTATTTTTATCAAAAACAAAAAAAATAGCAAAAAAATACATCGCGTCAAGCGAAGCTAAGAAAAAAATAAAAATAGTTAAATCTAAGTTGGTAGGGCATGCTGGAGCAATCGGGGCGGCCTTACTGTTTAATAATAAAAAATAAATGCAATACAAAAATTTAAAAAAAGATTCAGCCGTATTTAATATTTTAGAAGCGGAAAAAAAAAGGCAAGCCGAAGAAATAGAAATGATTGCCAGTGAAAATTATGTTAGCCAGGCCGTAATGGAAGCAATGGCAACTTGTTTTACCAACAAATACAGCGAAGGGTATCCGGGGCACCGATATTATGGCGGCAATCAAATAATTGACGATATAGAAGCTTTAGCAATTAATCGAGCCAAAAAGCTTTTCTCTGCCCAGCACGTTAATGTCCAACCTTTGTCCGGCTCTCCGGCAAACGCAGCGGTATATTTTGCTTTTTTGAAGCCAAACGACAAAGTACTTGGCCTAAAACTTGATCATGGCGGACATCTCTCGCATGGACATCCCGTAAACTTCTCTGGTCGACTTTACGATTTTGTCCAATACGAAATAGACGTTAAAACCGGCCGGATTGATATGGACAAGGTTGAAAAAATCGCCAAGCAAGAAAAACCAAAAATGATTGTTGCCGGATATAGCGCCTATTCCCGAGAAATTGAATGGCAACGCTTTAAGGAAATTGCCGACATGATTGGTGCTTATACTTTTGCCGATATTGCCCACACCGCCGGCTTAATCGCCGGCAGACAAATGGATAATCCTGTACCCATTTTTGATGTCGTCTCTACCACTACTCACAAAACCTTGCGCGGACCGAGAGGAGCAATAATAATGTGCAAAGAAAAATTTACCAAACAAATTGACAGCGCGGTATTCCCCGGCATGCAAGGCGGTCCGCACGATCATATCACCGCAGCCAAAGCTGTTGCTCTCAACGAAGCATTACAGGCCGATTTTAGAACATATGCGGCGCAAACAATTAAAAATTGCCAAACTTTGGCTAGAGAATTTACGGCAAAAGGATATGATATAATATCAAACGGAACCGACAATCATCTAATTGTACTGAATCTAAGCAAACTTGATTTACCCGGAAAAGAGGCAGAACAAATTTTGGAACAAATCGGTATTTCGGTCTCCCGCTCCACTATCCCCAATGATCCGCGTTCGCCAATGAATCCAAGCGGAATTCGTATCGGCACACCGGCAATTACCACCAGAGGAATGGGAGAAGCGGAAGTAAAACAAATTGCCGAATTGATCGACCAAGCCTTACATAAAAAAAATTTAAATAATATAAAAAATAAAATGAAGAGGCTTTGTAAAAAATTTCCAATACCAAATTAACTTATGCCAAAGAAAATAATAAACAAAAAACAACAAGAAGAAAAGCAAACCGACAAGCCAAAGCAGCTCAAGGGAAGCGGTCCGCTAGCGATTGCAATTACTCTGCAAAATACCCTGGAATCACACAAGCGACGTTGCTTTTAATACATTTTTCATCAACATCGCAATTGTCATTGGTCCAACCCCGCCCGGCACGGGCGTAATTGCGCCGGCAACATCTTTTACATTTTCAAAATCAACATCCCCGCACAGCTTTCCGTTCTCCAAACGATTAATACCAACATCAATCACGATTGCGCCGGTCTTTATCATATCAGCCTTAATCAAATTCGCCTTGCCAGCTGCGGCTATCAAAATATCGGCCTGTTTGCACATTGCGCGCAAGTCCTTTGTTTTGGTATGACAAACTGTGACGGTCGCATGTTCGTTCAAAAGTAATTGCGCCACCGGCTTGCCCACAATATCGGATCGACCAACCACGACCGCGTGACGGCCGAATATTTCATAACCGCTTTGCTTGATTATTTCAATAATCCCTTTGGGCGTAGCCGGCACAAAACCTTTCTGACCAAGCATAAGCTTACCCAAATTAAGCGGATGAAAACCGTCCACGTCTTTTTTCAGATCAATCGCTTTTAAAACAATCTGCTTGTTCAAATGATCGGGTAACGGCAATTGTACTAAAATTCCATGAACAGCTTTATCTTTATTTAATTTTTCAATAAGTTCAAGGATTTCATATTTTGTTGCCTGCTCCGATAATTCATAAAGAGTAAAATCTATCCCGACCTGCTCACAGGCGATTTTTTTATGCCTAACGTAAACAAGCGAAGCCGGACTTGAGCCCGCCAAAATAACTGCCAAAGAGGGATTTAAATTATTTTTTTTAATTTCTTCTTTAATTTCGTCTTTAATTGCCTGAGCAATTTGTTTACCATTAATTATGCTCATAATTATTTAATATTAGATATAAAATATAAAACTGCGTGCTTAATACTTAATACTTTATACTCTCTCAAAACAAACCCCTTATCCTTGATACTGTCTTTTTCGTCATATATTTTTTATTTAAATTTTCCCTTTAAAAATCTCTTCCGCTTTGACTCTGCTATTCGTTCGATGGCGTAACGCAAAGCTGTCCTTGAAATTTTAGTATAATTCATAATTAAAAATTCTTCAACTTTTTTATTGTCTTTTTTCCGGGCTTCACGCAGCATCCAACCGACTGCTTTGCGCATCAAATCTTCTTTGTCGCCAAGAAGTTTTTTCGATAATTTTAATGTCGTCTCAATTTTGCCTTCTCTAATAAAAATCCAAGTCGCGACTATTCCTGCTCTTCTTTCCCAAAGAATTTTTGACTCTATTAAATCATCTAAAATTTTTATACTTTTAATACCATCCAAAATAGCTTGACCCAAAATATAATGAGCTGATAAGTCCACCAAATCCCAATTGTTTACATATTTTAAATTCTTCAGATAAAAATTTAAAAATAATTTTTGTTTTTTCCTATCTTTCTCCTTGCTTGAAAGCTTTGAGTTTTCTACCAAAATCAAAATCGCGCAAAGCCTTTCCTCGTGAATCTTGGAGCTAATTACTTTCTGTAGTTCTGTTAAAGAAATATCTTTAAACATTTTTGCCACTTTTCTAGTATCTGGCGTTCTCACTCCGACAAAAATGTCTCCTTCCCCATATTGCCCTTTTCCAGTCTTAAAAAACCATTCATTGGTCTTTTTCCGCTCCTTGGAAGCATATTTTTTTAATTCTTGTTTTATCATATTACAGGCAATTATATTATATATTATAATACTATAATTATCTACTAATTATTTATTTTTTGTAATTATATTTTAATAAGCTATAATTAATAATATGAGAACACCAATTAGAAAAGCGGGAAAATATAATAGAACTAAGATGGATCCGCATCTTAGTTTGACTAGATATAAAAGCCTAAAAAGCAAAATAAAACGCTTAAAGGCTTTTAACCAACCGCAAATAATCAAAGAGGTTAAATTGTTGGCCCAAGACGGAGACTTTTCCGACAATGCCGCCTATTCGATTGCCAAAGGCCGCTTACGCGGCCTAAATCAATACATCGCAGAAACCGAAGACCTCTTGCGGCGCGCAATTATAATCGAGCCTTCCACTTCTTCTAAAGTAGTAAAAATTGGATCGCAAGTTAAGCTCGAGGTCAATAAAAAAATTAAAGCCTACCAAATCCTGGGACCAAGCGAAGCCGATCCGGCTCATGGCATTATTTCATACCAGTCCCCACTCGCCAAAGCCTTAATCGATCAAAAACTCGGCGCAACTATTGAGCTTAAAAATAAAAATAAAACAATTTATTATAAAATTATTGAGATATTATAATGTGTGCTAAGATGATAATTGATAATAATCAAGCATAAATGACAAAAGAACAAACAGAAAATTTAAAAAGTATTTTAAAACACCACTGGGGCTATGATTCTTTTCGACTGGGGCAAACACGAGCGCTTGAAGCAATAATGCAAGAAAAATCAAGCGTAATAATTATGCCGACCGGAGGCGGTAAATCTTTGTGCTACCAATTGCCGGCTCTGGCTCTGCCCGGAGTAAGCATCGTAGTCTCTCCCTTGATCGCGCTGATGAAAGATCAGGTTGACAGCTTAATAAAAATCGGAGTACCAGCCACTTTTATCAATTCATCAATCAGTCAAAGCGAAACTTTCAATCGTTTGGAGGGAATAAAAAACAATACTTACAAACTATTATATATTGCGCCGGAGCGATTTTATAATCAAAATTTTATGAGCGCGCTAAAAGATATTAAGATTTCACTATTCGCAATTGACGAAGCGCATTGTATCAGCGAATGGGGGCACGACTTTCGTCCAAGCTATATTAAATTAAGCCACACTATAAAATTGCTGAACCATCCACCGGTTATGGCCCTAACCGCAACTGCCACGCCTGAAGTAAAAAAAGATCTTATCAAGCAATTAAATCTGGAAAATCCGGAAATTATAATCACCGGCTTTGCTCGCCCCAATCTACAATTTGGCATAATTCATTCGAATGAAGCGCGCAAACCCCAATTTGTTTTAGATGCTGTCAATAGCGTACCAAAAGGAACCGGCATTGTTTATGTCGGCACCAGAGCGCGCGTGGACAATTTGACGCAATACTTGATTGAAAATGACATTGAAGCCTTGAGTTATCATGCCGGCATTGACCCGGAAGACCGCAAATGGGTGCAAAACAGTTTTATGGACAATAAAATCCGGGTAATTGTCGCGACCAATGCGTTCGGTCTGGGGATTGACAAAGCGGACGTTCGTTTTGTTATCCACTATGATATGCCAGGCACAGTTGAGGCTTATTACCAAGAAGCCGGGCGAGCGGGGCGAGACGGCAAACCAAGTTTTTGCTTACTGCTCTACAACTCCCGCGACCGGGCTTTGCATGAATTTTTTATTAAAGGCGACAATCCGCCTGCTTCCTTAGTGCGAGAAATTTATGATCTGCTCCTTAGCTATGAGTCAGACACAATAATGATAACATATGCCGAAATCATAGAAAATTTATCCGACACTGTGCCTGATATGGCAATTGGCACCTGCTTAAAAATTCTGGAAAAAGAAGGTTATGTTGCCAGGCAAAACGAAAAACGCGGCAATGCCTATATTCGGCTTTTAAAGCCAATCGAATATATCATGGATACAATCAGCAAACAAGCTAAAAAACAACGTGAAGTAATGAACAAGCTGAATGAACGCTTTGCCAATGAAATTAATGCCGGTTGGAATTTCTTACCAGAAGAATGCGCGGAAATAATCGGCGTCAAACGCGAAGCTCTAATGCGAGCAATTAAAAAACTGTCCACCGAAGGATTACTCGAATATCGTCCACCTTTCCGCGGAACCGAGATTCAAATTCTCAAAAGAGAAAAAGCAAGCAAATTAAAACTTGATGAAAGCGCGATGAAAGAAAAATTACGCGCTTCTTATGATAAACTGGATAAAATCGAAGATTATGTTTATTCTTTAATTTGCCGACAAAAATACATGTTAAATTATTTTGGCGACACTGATTCACGCGTCTGCGGTAAATGCGATATCTGTTTGACCGGAAAAACTCTGGGTAAAACCAAAAATCCTTCGACAGGCTCAGGACATGGACAAAAAGCGCCAAATCGGTGGAGAAAAAACGTATTCACCCCCAAAGAAGAACCAGGAGAATATGAAGTAGCGCCGGCAGACAAAAAAAGTGATCTCTCAACCAAATTAACCCAGCTAGAAACTTTGGATCTAATCAATAAAGGTCTTAGCTTGGGAGAAATCGCGGAAAAACGCGATATGAACGAAAAAGACGTAAAGAACCATATCGTGTTTTTACTGGAAAAGAAAATTTTGGAAGAAAAAAAAGCCAACAAGCTAATTTCCAAAAAATAAAACAAAAGAATGAATAAGCAAAGCGAAGAAAAAATATTAAATATCGTCAAAAAAAATTATGATGACATTGCTGAACAATATAACGAAACAAGAAAAAAACACTTAGAACCTTTGTGGAATCATTTAGTTGAATATGCCAAAGAAGCGCCCAAAAGAGCTAAAATTCTTGATATTGGCTGTGGCAATGGCCGCCTCATCGAGGCTTTTAATGATATGCCAATTGATTACCTGGGCATTGATCCGTGCGAAGAACTGATTAATAAGGCCAAGGAGCAAAAATACGGATTTAGATTTGAGCTTGGCAATATACTCGAGCTGGACAAATTTGAAGAAACAAATTTTGACTATATTTTTTCAACTGCTGTGATTCATCATTTACCCGGACAAGCTTTGCGCATTAAAGCGCTCAAGCAAATGAAAAATAAACTTAACGAAAACGGCAAAATAATTTTAACCGTTTGGAACCTATGGAGTCAAAAACGATTCCAAAGATTATTATTAAAATTTAACCTGAAAAAATTAATTTTCCAGAATAAAATGGATTTTAATGATATTTTATTCCCCTGGAAAAATCCGCAAGGCAAAATAGTGAGTGAGCGATATTATCATGCTTTTACAAAAAAAAAGCTAAAAAAAATCAGCCAAAAAGCCGATTTAAAAATAGAAAAATTATTTAAGGATAAGTTTAATTATTATCTGGTGCTTACAAAATAAAAACTAATTTTTTTGGGTTAACTTGATTCCGTCAATTATCTTCCTCTAATTTTATATTCCTTTGTTTTAAAATCAACTTCTAAGCCCAAGCTCACCTTCCCATTTTTCCATTCAATTTTTATTATATGGTCATCGCTTTCTAAAAGTGAAAACCTACCTTGAAATGCTTTATGTGTATTTCTTAATTTACATAATGAAAACAATTCTTTAACGACTTCTCGATTTACTTCATTTTCTATTTCTGATAAAGAATAATAATGCCTGTTTATATCTCTCCCATGCTGTGTTTTTTGCAAAAGCTCTAAATCGTTTTCTCCTGCAAGCAGTCCCACATAATATATCTGAGGTATGCCGGGTAAAAATAATTGTATCACTCTCGCCGCCAAGTAAGCCTTATCATCTTTAACTAAGGCGCTATAATAAGTACAATTCATTTGGTATAAATCAACATTATTTGAATTACTGCCGCTAGCTCTCGTTGCGGCATTACTATTTGCCGTTAAAATCTTCCAGTATATATCTTTTATTTCCGCTTGCGGTAATAAATCTTCAACATCAACCACCCCTATCCCATCATGCGTATCTAAAGTTGACACACTTCTTAAGGGACGAATTTTAATCCATTTTTTTAAATATCTACATTCCTCTTTATACAAAGCATGAAGCATGAGAAAAGGTAGTGCAAAATCATAAACATAATCTACCCTCTTAATTCCAGATAAAAGCAACTGCGTTTTATAATGATGGTGAATTTCCGGTAAAACCTCCATACCATGCTTATGAGAAATTTTACACAACCAATTAATTAACTTCGTAGTTTCAGGAATCAAAAAATTACTTGTACCTTTCCGTTTAACCGCATAAGCAGCTGCGTCCAGACGTATATACTTAACCCCTAGCTTTGATAAATATTTTATATCTCTCTGAAATTTTTTTCTAACAGCCGCTGATTCAGTGTTGAGATCAATCTGATCGGAAGAAAATGTACACCATAGATACCGCTGCGTTCCGTCTTTCCGCCTAAACGGAACAAATGGGGAGCCGAGACGAGGTCGATATATCTTTTTTAAAATTATACGATTAATTCCGTGCTTATGAAAAATAAAATCCAGATTCCGTAAAATTATACTTATCTGGCCAAAAGCAAAAAAAACTTTGCGCCAATATTTATTTTTGGGTATTTTATGCCATCTGCGAGCAAAGCTTCTTGCTTCAATAAAGTATGAACGATATTTTGATCTATCCCCAAGCTTTAAGTAGTTCTGAAAATATTTTGATTTACCGGAGATATGATTAATAATCAAATCTGCCATCATGGGATATTTGGAGGAAATTTTTTTAATATCCTCTGCTTTACCAAAAGCAGGATTAATCTGGCGATGACTAAGCGGAGAAAAACCACGGTCAGAAGAAGAAGGATAAAAAGGAAGAATATGGACGCCTGCTACAACATCTTTAAAATATTTATCCAAAACAAAATCAAGGTCAGACAAATTCTCACCAAGCGAATCTGCATAAGTAATAAGCTGAACTCCCTTATTATAATTTTTTTGGGAGGTTTTCATGTTTTTGTTTTAATATTATCTATCTCTTGCCTTGCCAACCAAAGTTATTCCTTTTGATATTAATAGCTCAAAATATTTAATAACTTTTTATTATAATAAACAAAATCCTCTCGGTTCGACCATTACCATCCAAAAACGGATGAATTGCCTCAAATTGATAGTGCATGATAGCCATTCTCGCTAAAGGATCGACATCATCAAAGCTCTTTTTATCATTATAATATTCTTCAAAGTTTTTCAACTTCTCCAAAATAATATCACGTCCTTCCGGTGATGTATAAATTGTTTTTTTGTTGTATAATCTGCAATCTCAACACCCGGTATCTTTTTTGTTTGGTTCCAGATTTGACTATTAAACCCAAATTTTAGGTATAATTTTTCAAAGCAATATGATAATGTCATAGTACAGCAATTTAGAAATGTCATACCTGCTAATTTTCCATTACCTAATAAACCCGCCCAGCCGTAAACGGCAAGGCTATTATTTTAACCTATAAGCCCTATAAATAGGGCTATTGCTATAACTGGTTTTTTATATAGCCCGTTTTAACGGGCTTGAAATTTTTGCTTAACCCTGCCGTTTACGGCTAGGTGAAAACTGCTTACAACTATGACGTTTCTAAATTGCTTTGACAGTTTTAAATATAATTTTTCCGCTCTGCCAATACTGTCAGGAGATGCTCCGGCAAGGCGGAAAACAAAGCTTGGCGGAAAAGGCGGCTGACACATTTTATAATTTGCTTCTTTAAAAATTGTTTCAAAAAGTTGGTAATCGTCTCACTGTCTCCAACCGCGTTGGCGTAACTCACCCAGTTATCTGACCTCGCGATAATCCCAATGAAACTTCGTTGTTCCCTCCAAATTCTGAGTTCTAAGTTCTAAGTTCTTTTTTTCAGTTCTGAGTCCTAAATATTCAATTTTATTCATCATTCTTTTTTTTTACTTTTTTACTTATTCAATGCACCACATTGTCCAAGTGCGATCGTGATAAGGACTACCAATACCAAAGATTTGCGCACACATACCTTCCCCTACATATCCACATACATGACCAGTGCAAGCTTGATTACAATATTTATCTCCATAATTTGCATTAAGGGTATAATTACCACACGGACAACTCGCGCATCCAGTCCCAGAATATTTAACAATTGAAAAATCCCCCGGCCAACTGCTTTTGCTAACCCCGCCTAAATTAATTGTGCTAAATTTTGAAGTCCCCGCAACTTCAAGTTCCGCCCCCGGCTTCGTCGTCCCAATCCCCACATTGCCACCCATAATTGCCATTGTATTATCCTGAGAAACTACTGCTCCATTTTGGTCATTTAACGCAATGGCGAATGAATATTCTCCGCCTGCTTCTATCTCCCTTCCCATTGCTGTTGAACAACATCCACTGGTTGTTGTCTGATATCCTATTGCTGTTGAGGAATTCCCTATGGCTGTTGTCATATCTCCCATTGCTATTGCGCCAAAATCCCCACTGGCTGTTGTATCATATCCCATTGCTATTGAGAAATGTCCACTGGCTGTTGTATCATATCCCATTGCTATTGAGCCATCCCCACTGGCTGTTGTATCATATCCCACTGCTATTGCGCCAAAATCCCCACTGGCTGTTGTATAATGATGTCCCATTGCTATTGAGCCAAAATGTCCACTGGCTGTTGTATCACTTCCCATTGCTATTGAACGAATTCCACTGGCTGTTGTATTATATCCCATTGCTGTTGAGTAATCCCCAATATTTGCATTATTCCATTGAACTCCGTTTATATATCCTGCTC
>JAYENK010000021.1:0-47802 GCA_034722035.1 Patescibacteria group bacterium
ATTGGTAGGGTACATTCATTTCGTTGGCTTTTTCTTTGGCTCGATTAATAACAAATTCCGGTAGGCGCAAAGAAATTGGGCGAGTAGTGGTTTTTAGATTGGGAAATGAGACTTTTTCAAAGTCATCCGCTTCAAAATATTCACTCAAGTCCAGATCAGACCAAAATTCTCTTTCTTTGTCCTCACTAATATTCTTTTTAATTTTTAATTGCTTTTTCATAGTAAAAATAAAACCTCATTATTTTATCGCTAAAGTTGCATAATTTTGTTGCAAAATTTTAGTGTTTGTGTTAGCATAAAGATAGAAACTTATAACACAATTTAAATCAATCCTACATATTAAATCAATAAATTGTGTCTGGTTACATAGAAAGAAAAATAATTATGGAAAATTTTGAAAATAAAATTGTAAGCTCAGATGAAAAACATAAAATATAAGCATATTACTTTTCTGCACAAGGTTTCTTGATAAAGTTTGAGGCCTTATTTTTTTCACCTTTCTACCCTTGATTTATCGTGAATGCTATGTTATAGTGAAACAGAGTAAAAAAATAATTAAATATTTAAAAATTAGCAAATAATACAGTCTAAGCATTAAGCTGTGTTTTTGTTGTTTTTTTTAGAGATTTCCCATGTTAAAAAATATTCTTTCATTTACCCTGGAGCTTGTAAAAATTGTTGTTATTTCTTTGGTAATTATTGTGCCGGTACGCTATTTTTTAATCCAACCTTTTTATGTGCGTGGCGCTTCAATGGAGCCTAATTTTCATGATCATGAGTATCTGATTGTTGATGAAATTTCCTATCGTTTCAAAGACGCGAAACGGGGAGATATTTTGGTTTTTCGTTATCCCAACAATCCGAGTGAATATTTTATCAAGCGCTTGATTGGCTTGCCCGGTGAACAGATACAGATAAAAGATGGACAAGTGTACATTTTTGACGATGAATTTGTTGACGGAACGATTCTGGAAGAACCTTATCTGGACGAAGGAGTAAAGACCTATGGCTTGTCCGAATCGAAGATAACGCTTGGAGATAATGAGTACTATGTGCTTGGGGATAATCGCAATTCCAGTAAAGATTCGCGTAGCTTTGGTCCGCTTAATGAAAATTTTTTAACCGGCAAAGTTTTATTTCGCGGTTGGCCGTTTGATAAAATACAATTTTTTTCCGAACAAGAATATGCGTATTGACTTTTTAAATAAATTATAAATTAATTAATATGCCAAAAAAAACAGGTGTTAATAAGACTGGTGCCAAGAAAATAACAAAAAGAAAAAAGCATCAAGCACGCCGTTTGCGCGGAATGAAAGATGTTTTGTTTGAAGAATATGAATATTATAAAATATTGATTCAAAAAGCGCAGGATTTGGCTGAGACATACGGTTTTAAAAGAATTGAGACGCCGGTAATAGAATTAGCTACTTTGTATGAGCGAGCTACCGGGAAAGATGCTGATATTGTTTCTAAAGAAATGTACTCTTTTGTTGATAAAAGTGGAGAAAGAGTGGCTTTGCGCCCGGAAGCTACTCCCGGTTTGGTACGGGCCTACAATGAACACGGCATGTCCGATTTGCCTCAGCCGGTAAAAATGTTTTGGCTTGGTTCTTTGTTTCGCCACGAAAAACCTCAGTCCGGATATTATCGTCAGCACACCCAATTTGACTTGGAAATATTCGGCGAAGAAAGCTCAATCGCGGAAGTGCAATTAATCTTGATTGCTTATAATTTTTTCTCAGAATTACAGATTGATGTTCAGGTACAGATTAACAGTATTGGGGACAAGGATGACCGGACAGAATATTTGGAAAAATTGGTAGAATTTTATAAAGAGCGAGGTAAGCGATCCAAGCTTTGCAATGATTGTAAACGTCGTTTTCTTAAAGATCCTTTACGCTTGCTAGATTGCAAAGAAGAGGTTTGTCGGGAAGTGCGCGAAGGAGCCCCTCAAATTGTTGATTTTTTGAGTGATACTGCGCGTGATCATTTTATAAAAGTTTTGGAATATTTGGATGAGTTGGAAATTCCGTATAATCTAAATCCGCATTTAGTGCGCGGACTTAATTATTATAATCGCACTGTTTTTGAATTCACGCCGGTTATGGATGAAGATGATGAAAGAAGCAGTTCTAAGCGCCAGGCTTCTCTTGGTGGTGGTGGGCGTTATGATGAGCTGGTAGAACATATGGGAGGCAAACCAACACCGAGTTGTGGCTTTGGTCTTGGACTTGAGCGAGTAGTAAAAAGAATAAAAGAAAAAAATATTCCGCTTAAGAATGAACATAAAAACATAATATTTTTGGCTCAGCTTGGAGAACAGGCTCGGCAAAAAGTGTTTGTTATGTTTGAGGAGATGCGTCGTAGTGGTTATTGTGTGCGTCAATCTTTTACCGAAGACAGTCTAAAGGTGCAATTAGAAGAAGCAAATCGGATTAAGGCCAGATATACTTTTATTTTGGGGCAGAAAGAGCTATTGGATGGTACTATAATTTTACGCGACATGGAGTCTGGTACGCAAGAAGTAATCGGACAAAAGAAAATGTTGGAAGATTTAAATAGGAGATTGCAAAATGAAAATAGATCATAATAAAAAATCAGATAAATAAACTAGAAAGGACGGTGTTTTTTGTGGGAGAATTTAAAAGAAAAAAAGGCGAGAATTTTGAGTCGTTTTTACGGCGCTTTAATCGTTCGTTAATACGAAGCCAAAAATTAAAAGAAGTAAGAAGCCGACGCTTTATTCAATCTAAACCAAACAAAAATAAACAAAAAGATTCTGCTTTGAGTGCAAAAGAAATACGCGAGAAAAACGCATATTTGCGTAAAATTGGAAAGTTAAAAGACGAGTCTAAGCGTCGCTGGTAAATAATATGGCAACAACATTAGAAAATATTCAAACGGATATAAAAACTGCGATGAAAGCAAAAGAAAAAGAGCGTTTGCTTACTCTGCGCATGTTTAGTGCTGCTATCAAGAACAAACAGATTGAATTAAAGGAACGAGATAAGGCGAGTGAAAAGATTATTATTCAAGTTTTGAAGAGTGAAATTAAAAAACGTAAAGATGCGGCCGAGATTTATCGCCGAGGCGAGCGCGTTGAATTGGCCGAGAAGGAAGAAACTGAGATTAAAATTTTGGAAAAATATTTGCCCGAACAAATGAGCGAAGCTGATATTAAAATAATTATCGAGAAGATTGTTACCGATGCCGGAGAAAACCCCGATTTTGGCCAGATAATGGGTGCGAGCATGGCCAAAACCAAAGGCCAAGCCGACGGTAACGTTGTTAGTAAAATTGTAGAAGAAATTTTGAATTAAATTAGATAATTAATTTTAAACAAATGAAAAATAACTCATATACAGCATATATTGAGCAAGATGAGGACGGGATGTTTATTGGCTCAATTCCATCTATTCCCAGTTGTCACGCGCAAGGCAAAACACAAGAAAAAATGCTTAAAAATTTAAAAGAAGTATTAGGTCTCTGTCTTAGAAACAACAAAGAAGTGGAAGTAAACCAATTTATAGGCATACAAAATTTAAATTTTTCTCATGCCTAAACTTGTTCCAATTAAACCACGTAAATTAATAAAAATCTTAAAACAACTTGATTTTATTAAGCGTGACGCTGAAGGTTCACATGTGTTTTTTAGTCATATAGATGGACGTACCACTGTAATTCCAATTCATACTCGTGAAATTAGCAAAGGTTTGCTCAAAAAGATCCTTAATGATATTCAGATTTCGATAGAAGCTTATGAAAAGTTAAGAAAATAAATATAACCCGTAGAGACGCCTTGACAGGGCGTCTCTTATTGTTTTATTTAACCGGTTTAACCGGAATCCATCTTGAAACTGGAGCTGAATCACAAGCCTTTGCCGCGTTTTCCATTGATGCTGCCGTCATTTCTCCTCCACCCGACACATACATCCAAGCTACCATGTCAGCAGCTGTTCCTACTCCCGTATTACAGCCACCATTCATTCCCTCCGGACATGGTTTAAGTGAAAAAACGCCGTCACAACCCGGCCTCATCATTTCTTCTGTATAAAATGAACCGTAAAATTCGATGCAAGTTGAGCTTTTGGCAATAGCATCACAACTTCCTTTAACATTTTTTCCTTCCACTTTGTCAATCTCAAGCTGTTCCAGTTCGCTCCACATCTCATAATCCTTCATTTTTCTTTTATTGTCTTCTTCATCAAGTCTTTTTTCTTCAGCTTCCAGTTCTTCAATATACTCAGGGGTAGCCTTTAGTCCCTTTTCTGTTTTGATTAATTTACCTTCTTCGATTAATTGTTCATCTGAAGGTTGCTTGGGCTGTTTGTTTTTGCTTTGTTTTACCTCGCTAAAACATCCGGATAAAATAAATGTAGCTAGGAATAGTACGGTTATAAATTTGAGTGTTTTCATAAATTTAATCTTATTATTAATTGATAATTATCTATAAAATTTTGCATATTATTCAAAGTTTTTTAGCCAAAAATAAGACTTAATTTAATTTTAGCAAAAGTTTTATAAAACATAAAGCCTTATTAATTTATTTTATTTGTTAAAATGGGGGAAAATTGGTATTATTTAAATATAATAATAATATAAAAAAATATGACTAAAAAAATTTTTTTTCTAACTTTTATTTTTCTGTTTGCTTTTATTGGAAGCGTACAAGCCGAGACTTTGGCTAGTGTGCTTTCCGGCAAAATTTTATTGCAAGTTGAGGCGAACGGTGAAGCTTGGTATGTGAACCCGGAAAATAATGAGCGTTATTTTTTGAATCGCCCGGCTGACGCTTTTCAGATAATGCGTGATCTTGGTCTTGGGGTTTCCAATGAAAATTTTGACGCTTGGCAAGGAACAGCACCAGCGCGACTAGGCGGAAAAATTATTTTAAAAGTAGAAGATTTAGGCAAAGCTTATTATATTAGCCCGGACGACAATGAGTTACATTATCTTGGGCGCCCGGCTGACGCTTTTGATGTCATGCGCGGTGAGGGGCTTGGGGTTACGAATCTGAGTTTGGGCACAATTACAGTAGCCGAGGGTTATGACGTTGAGGCAATTGAAGTAACGCCACCGACAGCGCCGGAAGCGCCGGCAGACGAAGAAGAGGATGAAAATGTTGAGGAGGGAGATGTTGAGGAAGAAGAGGGGAGTAGCGAAGAGTCTGAAGAGGAAATTGAAGAAGAGGTGCTTGTTTCCGGCACCAGCGTGAGTGGTGAGATCTCCGAAAACACAACCTGGACTTTGGCTAATTCTCCTTATTTAATAATTGACACTTTGAAAATTATAGAAAATAAAAAGTTAACAATTGAACCGGGGGTAGCGGTAGAAATTTATTCGGGCGAAGGAATTGCCGATTTGGGCGGTATAAGCATTATTGTCAGTGGTACGCTTGAGGCGCAAGGAACAGCCGAGAATAGAATAAATTTTGCGGGTAATGATAGTGAGAGCGGGCAAGAAGATTGGGGCGCGATTGAGGTTATAAATGGAGGCAAATTGAAATTTGATTATGTTGACATTGAAAACGCAAGCACCGCGGTCTATGGTGTCAACGCTTCTAATATTGAAATTCTAAATTCTGTTATTAAAAATAATTTAAACGGAGTTTATCTAAATTGTTCAGCTACGTTGGAGCATAATTTGATAGAGGACAATAACATCGGTGTTGTTATGGCGAACAATACAGTTTCGGCGCGGGACACGGGCGACTATAAAAATTTCAATTGGCTGGCTCGATTCTATTATAATACAGTTACAAATAATACCGGGGAAGATACGGTTTCGTCCGGCATTAAGTTTTTTGATATAAAAACCTCATCCTATCGTTTTGAGCTTGGCTATAATGAAATCAAAAATAATACCAATGGTTTGTTATATAAAGACACTAGTATTTATAGCGGGATAAAGGTTGAATACAATAATATTTTTGATAATGTAAACTATGCCGTGTACGTCGATACAGTTGGATCTGACCTTGCGCTTGAGGCTAATTGGTGGGGAGATGCTGTTAGTTCGAATATTGATGAAATGATATTTGATTATTATGATGTTGCCTATGATTTAGCCCAGGTTGATTACCGTCCGTTTAAGTTGGCACCGATTGACCTGTAGAGACGCCCTGGCAGGGTGTCTCTACGCAGGACGAAAATATAAAAAATACCCATATATGGGTATTTTTTATATTTTTGGAATGATGCGTCTGATTTGATCAAGACGAGAATTATTGTTGGCCTGCTTGATTTTAGAGCGGGCGCGATGGGTTTTGACGAATTTTAACCAATCCCGATTGGGGCTTTTGCGGTTTTTTTCCGTTAAGATTTCGATTAAATCGCCGTTTTTTAAAGCTTGATCCAGTGAAGCCATTTTATTGTTCACCAGAGTGCCAATAGCCTTATTGCCGATTTCGGTATGGATTAAATAAGCAAAATCAACCGGAGTTGCTTCTTCGGGCAGATCAAAGACATCGCCCTGCGGAGAAAAGACAAAGATGCGATCATGAAAAACATCAAACTTAAGATTGGAAATAAAATCGTTGGTATTTTTGCTTTCGCGCTGAATATGAAAAATTTCTTGAATCCAGCGCGGTTGTTGATGAAAATCAATTTGTTTGCCTCCTTTTTGTTTGTAATACCAATGGGCGGCGATTCCATAAAGAGATTCTTCATGCATTTCTTCGGTACGGATTTGAAATTCGGTCGCGGTGTTGTTCGGGCCATAGACAGTCGTATGGAGCGAGCGATAGCCGTTTGGTTTGGGTACGGCAATATAGTCTTTGATTCGGTTGGATTTTGGCTTCCAAAAAGAATGAACAATTCCGAGCGTGCGATAGCAATCAGCGACAGAGTCAACGATTATGCGTAGAGCAAAAACATCATAAATTTCATCAAATTGCCGGTCTTTAGCCTGCATTTTTTTATAGATAGAATATAAATGTTTAAAGCGATTTTCTATTCGATAATTGATATTTTCTTTTTGTAATTTTTCTCCTAAAATATTTTTAATTTTTTGCGAATATTGATTTCGCTCCATCTTTTTTTCTACTTCATATTTGTATTCCAATTTTTTATAATCTTTGGGATATATATATTTAAAACAAATGTCTTCAATTTGCCATTTTAAACGCCATATTCCAAGGAGTCCGGCAATGGGGGCGTAGATTTCCATACTTTCGGTGGCAATACGCGTGCGTTTGTTCGGCGGAAGCGCATCTAGAGTGCGTAGATTATGCAGGCGGTCGCAAAATTTAATCAAAATAACTCGAAGATCTTTGGCCATAGCCAAAAACATTTTGCGTAATGATTCGCGGTAGCGTTCCACTCCACGATATTTTATTTTGCTTAATTTAGTGATGCCTTCGACTAGGACAGCTACTTCTGTACCAAAGTTTTTTTGTACATCATCCAGAGTGTATTCGGTGTCTTCCGGTACGTCATGCAGAATTCCGGCAATAACCGTAGTTAAGTCAGCTTTGATTTGAGCCAATAAAAAAGCCGTATGCAGACTATGCTGGATATACGGCTCGCCGGTACGGCGTTTTTGATTTTTATGCGCTTTTAGGGCAAATTCGTAAGCCAAAGTAAGCAGATCGGTGTCAGCTTTAGCGTTGTTATGTTTAACTTTGCTAATTACCTGCTCAATCGTCATTTTTTTTGTATCTTTTTGTTCTTTTATGTTATAATAATATTATTATATAATTGTGGATTAGTCAAACGTGATTAAATAAATTTTTGAATTTTGAATTTTCAATTTTCAAACAATTTCTGAATGCTTAAATTTAATAATGATTTATGATTTTTTATCATTAAAAAAAATTTAAAAATTAAAGCATTGTTTGAAAATTGAAAATTGAAAATTTTTATATTTTGTCTTTAATGCTCAAAAATTCTAAAATCCTAATCCTAATTTTAACTGCACTAATAACTCTTAGTGTTGGTTCTTTTGCTTTTGCCCAAGATAATTTAGGGTTAAATCAGGCGGCCAATATTGGTTTATCAACTCCGGCTGAGTCGGATTTGCGCATGGTATTGGTAAATATTATTCGTTATTTGCTTGGTTTTGTCGGTATTATCGCAGTGGCGGTTGTGCTTTATGCCGGTTTTCTTTGGATGACTTCAACCGGTCGGCCGGATCAATTAATTAAGGCAAAAAAAATGTTAACCGGTGGTATGGTCGGGCTCATTATTATTTTGAGCGCGTTTGCTATCGTTACTTTTATTGTTAATTTGTTTGAAGGCGGCGGCGGTTTGGGACGGAGCGGACGACCGGATGGACCCGGTTATGGTATCGGCGCGCTTGGCGCTTGTGCAATTGAAAGTGTATATCCGGCGCCGGGACAAGTGGATGTACCGCGCAATACCTCTATTATTGTTACATTTAAGAAAGATGTTGACGCTGATACTATTTGTGATGATGATAACGACAATGATCTGTGCGATAATAATGAAAGTATTATTCCAGAAAATATTCATATTTATCAGTCAGCACAGGGAAACTCTTGTCAGTGGGCAACAGACCATTATGAAAATTGTGTCGGGACGAATGTTGGCAATGTTAATGTTACTCAGACTGGGGCAAATGATCGAACATTTGTATTTGACCCGATTCCTCTTTTGGGTAATCCGACTAGTAACACAAAATATTCGGTTCGGCTTGATGAGGCAATTACCGACACTGACGGCAATAGTATTTTTGATGATTGTAAAAATATTGATTCTATGATCTGGAGCTTTGATGTTTCTAATCGGCTTGATTTGGTTCCACCGCAGGTAAAAGAAAATGGTGTTATTCCGGTGCCAGACAGCACGAAGGATCAAAGAGTCGAAAGCGTAGCTGTAGCTGCTGTTGGCAGAATTACAGTTAGTGAACTACCGCAGGCAGAGATAGTGGCAGCAGCTGTTTATGACTCTGGATCAGGTGTGGCAGCTGTTGATGGTTTGGTGATTGATCCTAATAATAGTGAAGAAGGTCTAGTAGATGTAAATTTGCCTGGTGGAGGTGATGGTGTTACAGCACAGCTTAGTCGTAAGGGTACGTCAATATTATTGGGAAGTGCTACTTTTAATGGTCAAACAGTTGTTTTTCCTGGATATTTTACTCTCACTGCAGAAAACGATGTAGCTGCCGGTAATTTATGGACGATTAATTTAACAGCTCGAAAAACATCTGACACTCTCACAGTTGGTTCGGTCACTTATCATTTTGTCCCAGCAGGAACAACGGTTGAAGCTGATGATGGATTGATAAATACAAATACAGACATTAATACGGTTGCTTCGAATATTTATAATAAAATTAATGGTGACATTCAGGTAGTGGGCGCGACTAATCCAGGCGCGCCTAGCCCAATTATTGATTTAAAGGCGAATAGCCTAGGTGTAGCTGGCAACAGTATTCAACTTTGGACAAATAATAGTGATTTGTTTACTTTTGATCCAATGCATGATGGTGCTGATTCAGAAATTACTATGGTAACAGAAAGTGGTGGCATAAAAGACGAACCGCGCAACGTTACGATTCGAATTGATTTTAATGAAGCAATTAGCCCAGTGTCTGTGTCAGGAGACAGTACTGATGTTTCTGATGTGATACAGGTCAGGTGTTTAAGCGGTAGTTGTACTGAAGGTATATTTGTTTGTGGCGCTAACACTTGTGTAAATGGTCATTTTGAAGTGTCAAATCAATATCAAACAATTGATTTTACATCAGAGATTGAATGTGGGGTCAACAGTTGTGGTGAGAAGATTTATTGTTTACCATCAAATAGTCATTTGGAAGTATGGATGCAGGCGGCTAGTCTGGAAGATTGTGTTGATAATGGCAATTGTCTTAGTAAACAAGATTTTAATACTTGTTCAAATCTTGGAGCAACCGCTATTGGTAATCATTGTAATAATGGAACAAACTATTATTCATATAGCGTTGACATGGATGGTATAATGGATACAGCTAATAATTCATTAGATGGTAACCGCAATAATTATGCTGATGGGCAGGTTAGCGATTATGAACAGAATCCTCCAGAAGTAGTCGCGGATGGAGATAATTATAAATGGAATTTTTGGGTGAGTGATTTAATCGATACCGTTCCTCCAATAATAAATGATATAAGTCCGGGAATAAATGATTCTGATGCGGAATTGGACGTTCCGATTGAAGTTGAGTTTAGCAAGCCAATGTTATCCAGCTCGCTTAAAACCGGTCAGTCTAAATCACGAGTTGGTGAAGATTTAATAACCCACCGGCATATTAATCTTTGGGCGTATAACAATCGAGCAACCGGTTATTGGGTTACTAATAAAATTAATTTGGATGAAAATGATTATCCGGACACCACCACTGTTTATATCAACCATTCGCTTTTCGGTCCACTCTTGACTTACCGTACCCAAATCGGTTCCGGTGTACTGGACATATATCAGAATTGTTTTCGGCCGGCTGAGGATGCAAGAGCAGAAGCAGATGAGTGTACTGGTGATGATTTTAATTCTTGTTGTGATGGAGAGGAAGACATAACCGATAGGTGTGATGATTGATAGTATTAATTTCTGAATTTTCAATTTTCAAACAATTTTCAATTATTTAATTTTTGAATTAGCAAAATAATAAGGAGGATTTTATGCAATATGACTTGGGGGACAGGACAATAAAATTTAGTAAGAACGTAGTTAAGCTGTTAAAGACAATAAAACAGAGTAGTATTAATAGAAATATAATTTCACAGTTACTTCGGTCCGCTACTAGCATAGGTGCGAATTATTGCGAAGCTAATAATGCAAGTTCAAAAAAAGACTTCAGGAACAAGATGTATATTTCTAAAAAAGAAATACAAGAAACTAAATACTGGATAGAGTTGTTAGCAGAAACTAATAAAGAAAAGAAAAAAGAGTTAAGAGTATTATGGCAAGAAGCGCATGAATTATCATTAATATTTAATAAAATCTGTAATTCATTAAATAAAAAAAGTAAGTTTTAATAATTTCAAAATTCAGACATTTAAAAATTGTTTGAAAATTGAAAATTCAGAAATTATTAAGCCTTTTGATGCTTAAAAAATATAAAATTCTAATAAGTTTAATTGCCGCTCTAATTACCCTTAGTGTCGGTTCTTTCGCTATGGCTCAAACCGATCTCGGTCTAAATTCGGCTGCAAACCTTGGGCTTCAAGACGGTGGCGGCGATGCGCGTGATTTAATTATTCGGATTGTTCAATATTTGCTTACTTTTGTCGGTATTATCGCGACGGTGGTGGTTCTTTATGGCGGTTTTCTTTGGATGACGGCCGGGGGGCGGGCCGAGCAGATTAGAAAAGCCAAACAGGCACTTGTATCCGGCATTGTTGGGGTTATTATTATTTTGTCTGCCTTTGTAATTGTTACTTTTATTGTGAATTTGACTCAGGATAGCTTGTCGCCGACTTGCGATGCAATTTGTGGTCCTGGCACTAAGTGCTGTAATGGCAGTCCGGATTATTGTATTGCCAATGCTAATATTTGTTGTGTGGCTGAAGGACCGGCTGGATTTTGCTTGCCTGGTGAATATTGTTGTGCCGGTGGCTGCCAGGCTACACCTTGTTTTGGTGGTGGGGTCGGTCTTAGTTTCTCAGTCACAGATACTATTCCAGATGACGGACAAAGCGGAGTAATACGAAATGTTCGTTTGATTTTTAATTTTAATAAGACGATTAATTCGGCTACAGTTGACGCAGCAAGTTTTGAGGTTTTAGATTCTGGCGGATTGGTAATTTCAGGTGATATTGCGGTAAGCGGTAATAAGATAATTTTTCAGCCGGATACGGGTACTTGTCCGGTTAATGAATGTGATGCGGACCGTTGTTTTGCGGACAGTGAAAATGTAATTGTTCGTGCTCATACCGCTATAGAAAGCACTTCCGGTGATTCACTTGAATGGATTTACCCTGTAACCGGTCCACCAATTGCTTGCAACGCAGCTAATCCGTGTGAAATTACCTTTGATGTGGGTAGTGAAATTGATTGTGATGACCCAACAGTAGGACTTGATTTTGATCAAATATGTGCCGGGCCAGGAAACACGGTAATTGTTACTGCTAGCGATGGCTCAGGTGTGGCTGATGTTCTATTGGCGATAAACGATGGTACGAGCGATATATATAATAACTCAGCAAACGCGAGCGGAGCTTTGACTTTTTCTAATATTTTTAATTTTGATGGAAGCACTTATCCTGCCACTGTGATTGTTACCGCTACTGCCAATGACATTGATTCACATAGTGCTAGCCGTTCAGAGACAGCAACAGTAAGGCCGGGTCATTGTTGTAATCGCTTATTGGATGAATTACTGGGAGAGTTCGGGGTTGATTGCGGCGGTCCTTGTGCTGCTTGTGATGGAGCTGCTTGTGGAATTAGTTTAAATGATGATTGTGATGACGCGGGCATTGCTTGCCACGCTAGAGATGATGTTTGTTCATCTCGTTATTGTGATTGTACGGCTATGGGTGGTGCCGAGTGTCAGGATGCCGGCTACATTGCTGGTATTGATGATTGCTGTATTTGTCAGCAACAACCAATAATTGACTGGATTACACCAATGGGCGGATTTTGTCGGGACGGTGTAACCTTAACTAATACAGCTTGCTTAAGTGATCAATATTGTATTGATAACGAAGTTACAGCACACACTTGTGATCGGGATACAGCTAATGCGGCGCGTTTAAATTTGATAACTATTTATGGAAGAAATTTTGGTGATGACCCAGGGACAGGCGGAGTAACCATTGGTGGGCAAAATGCTTCATTGGCTAGTGTAATATCGGGATGTACTAGTGATTATTGGACTAACACTGCAATTACCGTGCAAGTTCCAAATACAGTTGATGATGTCGGTTTTCCCGATCTTGAAGTTATTATAACAACCAATAATGGGTATTTTGATTCAAACCAGGATTTACCAGCCGAAGAACCGGTTTTTGAGTTTATTATTAATACAATTTCCCGTCCCGGGCTTTGTGATATTAATCCGGTGAGTGGTCCACCAGAAACGACAAATATAACATATTTTGGCATGCAGTTAAATCTTGCTAATGCTTATTTTGGTAATATTTTCAGTCCGATTGAAGCTTTAAATTCTGCACTTAATACACAAGCAACTGTGCCTCAGCTCAATCCGGGAGTGATCAGTACTTTTGCCATTGATGCGCAAACATATAGTAATTATCTGGATTTTACAGTGGAAGAAGTAACATCACCCGGACCGGAAATAATAAGTTTTGATCCGATTAACGGTGCGCCCGGAACTTATGTAACGATTCATGGGAGTGGCTTTGGGGATACGCGTGGGGAAGTGATTAGTGATGTTTATTTTGGAGCGGTTGGGTCAGACGAGGCTGAATATGATTTTCCGGCAATATGTGATGGTGGTATTTGGAATGACGGACAGGTAATCGTAAAAGTACCGACTGCCTTAAGTAATGGCGACGTAAGAGTTATTAGCATGGATGTTATTGATGTTGCTGTTTCTGATATTGATACCGGCTCTGACGTTTTTACTGTTAATGATTTACTTCGACCCAGTCTTTGTAGCTTAGTACCTTTGGCTCAAGATTTAGGACAAGAAATTACTTTGGCCGGTGAATATTTTGGTCCGGATGCAAATAGAACAGTTCGTTTTCATCCTGGTACAGACAATACGATAATAGCTGCCAATAATCAAGATACAACTGACTATAATCAAGTCGTTGCAACAACCACACTTGATGCTTTAACCGGTCCGGTAAGGATGGTTAGAAATGATTCTGGCTTAGACATAGAAGGTAATAGTATGAATTTAACAATCGGCACTTGTTTGGATGCGCCAGTACCGGACGATGCTTGCGTTGGATCAGATGTTTGTTGCGCGCCTGGCACTTTTCGTGAAGGGCAGTGTCAGACAAACACTGATGCTTGTAATTTGGAAGCTGGCGCCGCGGTTTATGAGTGGGATTTTAGTACGCGAGCAGAGGGTGGTGATATAGGTGATCCATGTTCTGATAGTGATCTCACAACTTGTAATGACGCTCTTCCTGAATGTCAAAATGGTTTGATTTGTGACGAAAATAATAGCTGTACTTGTCAAATGTCTTGCGACACTAATCCAGCAACACCAGCGGTATGTGATATGGCATTAGATATATGTGCTAGTATACCCGGTGATTATGTTTGTAGTCCGGATGATGGTTGTATTTGTGTAGAAGCTGTGCCAGGTGACAGTTGCCAGGGTAGGGCGGAGCAAACCGGGGAGTGTGCTCCGGAATTTTGTCCGAATTCAGCCGGTTATTGTAGTCCAAATGATGACACTGACGCGAATCAGGGGTCTTGTGATTTTGATTGTGGCGGAGCTAGTGGATATGAAAACATAAATGATCGTTGTGAAATAAATAATACGGAAATTGATTGCGTGGGTAATTTTACTGATGCATCAAATAATCCGATAAAGGCTGAGTGTCAAGAATATCCAAGTGGAAGTGAAGATTACTATTGGCAATATTTCACTACAGCTAGCTGTCCGACTAATTGGACAAAAATTCCAGGAAATATTTGTATTTCTACTAGCTCAATAGCATCTATTACGTGCTCAGAAACAACAGAGATTTGCCCCGTTGGTTTTACCTGTAACAAAACAAATGAAAATTGTGTAGCTGATAACGAGATTTGCCCGGGCCGAGCCGATTGTACAACGGCTGATAGATGTATATTAGAGAATAATGATATTTGTGAATGTTGTTGTGAGGTAGGTTTTGATGCTAGAGACTGTTGCTCGCCTTTGACTTGCGCCGGTTCGTGCGGAGAAGGCACAATTGATCGTGATGGTGATGGATCTCCTGATGATACTAATAGTGATGGAACAAATGATCGATTAGGATATTGTACTGGTTGTGCGGACGCAGGCACTACTGTCGTTGATCACGACGTGGCTTGTAATTGTTTTGGGCATTCGGATAAATTTTGCGATGAAACTGTTGGTGATGATTTAGACAATGATGGTAATCCCGATGGCATTTGTGTTGATTGCGGTCAATTAAGTCGAGATGAATGTATGACTGAATCAGGTTGTTGTTTGGACGCGATGAACTCCGATGTTTGTCGCGGGACTATTATTAATAACATTGGTGATGGTGAAAAAATGGCTAGTGGTTCTTGCGCTTACTATGATTGTACAGCTCCTTATTCAAATGGAACAGTGGCTTGTGCTAGCACAACTATGCTTTTGAGTGGTATTCATGATAATTTAACAACCTGTACAACAACTTGTCCGCTTAGTGGTGGCTTACTTCCTGGCTTTGATTGTTATAATATAACTGAAGATGATTGTAATTTACTTTGCGCCGGTAGCGCTTATGATTGTATGGGTACGGCAAATCCGCCGCCAAACGATGATTGTCTTTGTTGCTGTGATGTTAATGTGATAGATGAATGTCCAGAATCGCTTGATTGCCAGGAAGCAGATCCTTGCGAAAATGATGATCGCGGGCTTTGCTGTGGTTGCACCGATGATGCAAGTTGTGGGACGCTGACTTTAATCGGTTGTGGCACGGATTCATGTTGTCGTGGACGGCCAAATGTTAATAGTACTATTCCAAGCGATGATGATGATGATATTTGTCATAATGCCGCTATTAGTGTGACCTTTGATAAGGTGATGGATCCTGGCAGTATGATTAATAATTTTTATTTGGTTGGTGAATATGTTGGCGCTTGCCCGGATAATACGCAATATTTAGTATATAATAATGATAGCAGGAGAGAAAATAAAAACTTTTTTGTTCAGATGAAAAATAAATTTATTTTTGGTTTTACTAAAATTTGGAACAATATTTGGGGATCAGATTCAGCGATTGCTTATGTCGCGCCACAGTCAATATATAATTATTGCGCGGTGCCGGGTTCGATTAATTCAGAGATAATATCCGGAAAAACTACAGTTACTTTTTTCCCGCAAATTTTACTAGACCCCGATCGGAGTTATTATGCGATTGTTAAGGGAGACAAAGATTTAGATAGCAGTGAAGGCGTTTTAGATAGATGGGGAATTGGAATGAATGCGTCCGGTATTAGTCCGTCAGGCAATGCTACAACTAATATCACTTTTAATGGCATTGAATATACTAATTCATATATTTGGAATTTTACTACCTTGGAGGCAACGGATGGCAGTGGTGTTTGCACAGTTGATCGTGTTGATCTTCAGCCCCAATCTTATTTATTCCAGACTGTTGTTGATGATGTCGGGGAAAATGATGACAATCCTGATGATGATGAAAGTTTTGACACGGAAAATGATTCTGATAAAGCTTTTGGTGTTAAAGTTTATAGCGAAAACAATCAGATTTTAGCGCCAATTCCGAATACTTATGATTGGAATTGGACTTGGACGATTGATGACACTGATGTTGTTTATTTTTCGGCTGATCCTAATGCAGATTGGCCGATTCTTGGCGACAAGCGTTTAGTTGAAGTTGTTGATACCGTCGTTGATGACAATACATATGTGCGAGCGGTTTTAAATATCATTGATAATGATTATAGCTTGGGTGGTAATGGCACGCGAGATGCGTCGCAAGTCTATGTCTTTATTTGTCAAAATCCTTGGCCACCGATTGATGCTAATACCGGAGAATGGAGTCCTTGGACTGATGGTGGTGGAAATTGTACTTTTGATAATAATGACAATAATGACGATGATTGTGCTAACACAAATTTTGCCATGTATTATTGCCGTGATGCTGGCGAGCCTGGTACTTTTGATGATTTACCGATTATTGGTTTTGCATCTGGCGGTGAACAGGTAATTCGTGAGCGTGATGGCGATATTTTAAAAGAAGTATTTTTCCCGCGCGGAGTAATTCCTTCGGCTACTACTACTGTTACTGTTAATAGCATTGATACCGGTTCGACCGTAGAAGTAAAGTGGAATGAAATTGTTTCAGTTGCTAGTTATCGTTTATATTGGGGAATGAATTCCGGCACTTATGATGACTTTGCCACAATTCAAAATAGTGGCGCTTATGCCAGTGATAACGAACAAGTATCTTGCTCCGAAGACGCTAATGTTATTACTTGCACAGTGAACGAGCTGGAAAACAATAATATTTATTATTTTACCCTAAGTTCAGTGAACGCAAATCAGGCTGAGAGCGGATTCTATAATGAAGAAATGGTTTTGGTTGAGGATATTGCCGGTTTAGTTGCCCCGACTAATTTAGTAGCGACTAGTACCGATTCTCAAGTTGAATTAGAATGGGACGAGGTTGTGGGTGCCAGTGGTTATAGAGTATATTTTAAAGGTGGTACAGGATGTAATAATGTGGTTGATTTTCCACCAGATTGTTATGCTGAATCATATGATGCTGACACGGATTTGGGAGTAAATCTTTCTGGTTTTAGTAATGGAATTATTTATTATTTTGCAGTGACGACTTATGATGAATATGGTAACGAAGAAGTATATTCAAGTGAAGTTGAGGTTCATCCTTTTGAAACACCTAATAACTTAAGTGTTTCCGCAATATCTGATACAGAAATAGAATTAAATTGGGTTTTAACGTCCGAAGGAGTGGTTAATACTAATATTTATTGGGGGGATACAATAAGTGGTGATTATTTGCTTGACTCAGATTCTGAGAACGAAGTAATTGATACTTATACCATTGATAATTTGAGTTCAACTACCGCTTATTATATAATAATAGCTAGTGAAAATTCTCAAGGTGAAGAAAATTTTTCCAATGAAGTCGTGCAAGAGGCTTGGAATAATTAATAAATTAAAATAAAAATATGTTTGATGATTTGAATAATAAAAATGAAGAACAAAAAAAAGAAACAGGCAAAAAAGAGCTGGATGATATTTTTGCCGAAACCGATGAGTCCCAAAAGCCCAAAGCCTTTCAGGCTAAAGAGGTTTCTGCGCCTGAAGCTAGCAAGGAAACGATTCCTCCAAAAAAAAACAGTATGATGCATAAAGTTTTGATTCCGATATTGATTATTGTTGTAGTGGTTCATGTTATTGGTGGTGGTATTTGGGCTTATTACAAATTTGTCGGATCAATTAACTTACCTTTTTTAAATAGCAAAGTAGAGACGCAGAATTCTGCGTCTAACGAAGATGATGTGCCCTCAAAAGATGTTGCACCGCCAGAAAATGATTTATTAGATAATACCACCGAAACAAACAAAGCGGATATTAACAAGGTAGATATTCCCCCGGAAATAATCGATAAAACCGATACGGATAAAGACGGTTTAAGCGACCAGGAAGAGATTCAATTTGGCACTGATATAAATAATGTTGACTCGGACAATGATGGGTTATTTGATCAGGAAGAAGTAAAAGTATACAAGACTGATCCGCTTAATCCTGATACAGACGGTGACGGATTTTTGGACGGAGATGAAGTGAAAGACGGATTTGATCCGCTTGGCGAAGGCAAATTATATGAACTATAATTCTTATCGCCGGATTATAAAAGATAAATATGGCATTTAATTTATTTTCTTCTCATAAAAAGGAAAGTGAAGCAGAAGAGGCTGAAAACTCTAGCGCGGTTTTATCAAATTTGAGCAATGTGACGATTCACACTATGCCCAAGCGTTTTTTGTATAATAAAACCGGTTCTAATAAAAAAAGCCATGGTCTTGGTTTGGTGATTTTAATAGTCGGCGCTTTTGCTTTGGTGTCTGTTTTCGCGGTTTTGTATATATATTTAAGTGGCGCGAGTCTGGAAAAAAACAATGAAGAACTTGATTTAATTGATGTTATAAACAAAGAAACTGCTGATGAAAATAAACAAAATCAAAAATTAAATATTGATAAAGAGAAGAAAAAAGAGGAAGAAATTTTAGAAAAAACAGTAAAGAACGATGATGAAAATAATAAAAAAATAAACACAGACATAGAAAATAAAACGAAAATTGCGACTAGTACGGAAATTAAAGAAATTGAAATAAAAATTGCTACCACCACTGTTGCTACCGGCAGTGAGAAGACAACATTTAATTGGCGTTTGGATATAGATTCTGATAAGGATGGGCTTATGGACGCTGAAGAGGCCTTGCTCGGACTCAATAAAAACCAAAAGGATAGCGATGGAGACACGTATGATGATTTTTCTGAATTTTTAAATATGTATAATCCGGCAGGCGAAGGTAAAATTTCCGCTCACCCAAACATTGATCGTTATTATAGCTCAGATTATTTTTATTCTTTTTATTATCCCAATACTTGGACAGTGGAAAACACCAATAACGATAAAGCGCTGATGCTAAAAACAAAAAATAATCAATTCGTGCAAATTATCATTGTTAATAATACTGTCGGCTCTTTGGATGATTGGTATAAAAAAGAATTTGTTCAAACATTAATCAGAACCGATAGGCGCATCTATAAAGCAGGTTGGCAGGGGCTTAGAAGCGGCAATGATTTGACCGCTTATTTTCAAAAAGACGGCCAAGCTAATATTTATACCATTTCTTATAATCTTGGCGTAGAAGACATTTGGTCGTACAAAAATATTTTTGAGTTTATTCTAAAAAGTTTTAACGCTGATTAGTTATGATAGAAATAAATAATTTAAGTCGGACTGAGATTCCTTTAAAAAAAATTGAGATAATTATAAAAAGGTTTTTACAAGTATACAAAAAAGAAAATAAGAATATTTCGATTGCCTTTGTGGGAGACAAACGTATGCAAAAATTAAATCAGCAATATCGAAATATCAATAAAATTACCGATGTTTTGTCTTTTGCCGGCGAAGGGGACGATTTGGGCGAACTTGTGCTTAATTATCAACAAATAAAAAGACAATATAAAAGATTCAGCCAAAATATTAGTGAAGAACTGGTATTTATTTTGGTGCATGGGCTTTTGCATTTATTGGAATACAAGGATGATACAAAAAAAGGAAAAGAAGAAATGAATAAATTAGGCAAAGAGTTTATCGAAAAATATGTTTAAAATAAAAAGATTAATCAAGAGTTTTTCTTATGCTCACAAAGGGTTATTAAAGACATTGCACGAAGAACAAAATTTAAAGATTCAAATATTTGTTGCGTTTATTGTTTTAATATTGGCTATATACTTGCATTTATCTCGGCTAGAATTTGTTATTTTAATAATAGTGATTGGCTTGGTAATTTTAATGGAAATCGCAAATTCAGCTCTTGAGCTGGTAACAGATATTTTAAAACCGCGTCTTGATATATATGTCAAAGAAGTAAAAGATATCGCCGCCGCCGCTGTTTTGGTTTCATCTTTACTCGCGATTGCAGTAGGGGTGTTGATTTTTTGGCCACACTTTTTTAATTAAAAATTAAGAGTTAAAAATTAATCCCGAGTACTTGGGAAAGAATTATTTTTTATTTGGTATGGTATTATGTTGGATATAATGCTATAATGAAGTTTAGTAATTTTTTATATAATATTATGAAAGAAACAAATATTATCGGTTTAGATATTGGTTCAACTGCGATTAGATTGGTTGTCGGCCAGCATCAAGGACAAAACAATGAAGATGGAGAAATGCGGATTATCGGTGCAGTCAGTGTTCCTGCCGAGGGGATAAACAAGGGCGCGGTTAAATCAATTGAAGACGTTACGTCTTCAATTTCAGCTTGTCTGGAAAGAGCCGAGCGTTTGGTAGGCACGCCGATTGACAGCGTTTGGGTAAGCATAAATAGCGCCAATGTTAAATGTGAAAAAAGTCGGGGGGTAGTGGCTGTTGCAAAGAGCGATGGTGAAATCAGCCAAGAAGATGTTGAACGTGCCTTGGAAGCGGCCCGAGCCTTATCAGTTCCACCAAATTATGAAATTTTACACGTAATTCCGGTAAATTTTAGCGTAGACAACCAGCAAGATATAAAAGATCCGGTTGGAATGACCGGTGTTCGTTTGGAAGTGGAAACACTAATTATTCAGGGGCTCTCTAGCCAGATTAAAAATTTAACCAAAGCAATATTTCGCACAGGATTAGATATTGAAGATTTAGTGCTTTCTCCTTTGGCCGCGGTCGAAGCTGTTATTGGCAATAAGCAAAAAGAATTGGGGGCGGCTCTGGTAAATATTGGCGCCACCACGACTAGTTTGGCCGTGCTTGAGGAAGGTGAGCTTCTGCATACCGCGATTATACCGATCGGTTCAGACCATATTACGGCTGATGTGGCGATTGGGCTTAGGTGTCCGATTAATGTAGCTGATAAAATTAAGCTGGAATATGGCAGCGCAATGCCAGGACAATATAATAAAAAAGATGAGATTGATTTGAAAGAAATTGCCAAAGAAGAGGACGCGGAAGGAGAAATCGAAAAAGTGTCAGCTAAGTATTTGGCTGAAATTATCGAAGCTAGAGTAGAGGAGATATTTGAAAAAGTCGATGAAGAGTTCAAAAAAATTGAACGCTCCGGCATGTTGCCGGGGGGAGTATTTTTGATTGGTGGTGGCAGCAAATTAAAAGACATCGTTGATTCGGCTAAGAAAAAATTGCGTTTACCGGTTGCTTTGGGTGGCAATTATAATATAAAAGCAGTAGTTGATAAGGTAAATGATACTGAATATTTAAGCGCACTAGGGCTAGTGGTTTGGGGTTCTAGAATAGTTGATTCCACCGACGCTTTTAATTTTACGATACCGGGCGGAAACGCAATTGGAAAAGCATTTACTAGGGTGGCAAAATGGTTTAAATCCTTAAAGCCTTAGTATTTTTTTAATGTCTATATAAAATAATCCGGCTGTATACATATTTTGTACAGCCTTTTTATTTTGCTCTTGCTTATTTTTACATAATATTATAAAATAGTTAATAGAATGGATAATTAATTAACTTCTAATCCCTAATTAACTAATACGTTAATTAACTAAAATATATGGCAGAAGTAAAACCAGCAACAGAAACCTTTGCTAAAATTAAAGTAGTTGGTGTTGGCGGTGGTGGCGGTTCCGCTGTTAGTCGTATGGTCGACGCCGGCATTAAGGGGGTAGAGTTTTTGGGGATTAATACCGATGTTCAAGCCTTGCATTACAATAAAGCCAGCAAAAAACTTCATATTGGCAAGGCAGTTACTCGCGGTCTTGGTGCCGGCATGAATCCGGAGCTGGGACAGCAAGCAGCGGAAGAATCTCAAAATGAAATTCGAGATTTGCTCAAAGACGCTGACATGGTTTTTGTTACTTGCGGTCTTGGTGGTGGTACCGGTACAGGGGCGGCCCCAGCCGTAGCTGAAATTGCTCGAGACTTAGGCGCTTTGACTGTAGCAGTTGTTACTAAGCCTTTTGCCTTCGAAGGAGCACAGCGCAAGAATATTGCTGACAGGGGACTGACTGAACTTGCTGATAAGGTAGATACTATTATTACTATTCCTAATGATAAAATATTGCAAGTAATCGATAAAAAGACATCTTTGCTTGACGCTTTTCGCGTGGTAGACGAGATTTTACAGCAAGGAGTAAAAGGCATCGCTGAGTTAATTACTCTTCCTGGTTTAATTAATGTTGATTTTGCCGATATAAAAGCAGTGATGGCTAATGCCGGTTCCGCTTTGATGGGGATTGGCACTGCTAGCGGTGAGAATAAAGCAATAGACGCGGCCAAGGCCGCGATTCATTCGCCTCTACTCGAAATGTCTATCGAAGGCGCGCGCGGTATTCTCTTTACTATTACCGGCGGACCATCACTCGGTATGAACGAAGTTAATGAGGCAGCCAAAATAATTACCTCTACAGCCGACGAAGACGCCAAAATAATTTTTGGCACCGCAATTAACAATAAATTAAAAGATGAAATACAGGTGACAGTAGTGGCAACCGGTTTTGACGGCAGAGTAGGCGGACCAAGCGGTAAAGTTTCCAGTGAAAACAAATATTCCAAAAATATTTACATCGCTAATCAAGAAAAGACAGAGAAAGTTGAGGAAGCAAAAAAGCCGAAAGCTTCTCCGTTAAAAGCGGCTCAAGCTGAAGTGGCCAATAAAAAAGAAGTAAGCGACGAAAGCGAAGATGAAGGCGAACTCGGCATCCCGGCCTTTATTCGGAAGAAGATGATGTAATAATTCTTGTTAAAATTTAATGCTACAAAAGAATGGGGCTGTTTTGCTTCATTTTTTTATGAATAAACTTATGAACAAAAATATTAGAAAAAATCAAATAATTAATGCCTGGCGTTTGCTGGAGAAAAAGACTTTTCGTACGGAAAAATGGACGGCTTTTCGTTTTGAACATATTGCGACCGGTGCTGAATATTTACATATTGATAATGACTCAAAAGACAAGGCGATTGCCATTACTTTTAAGACTTGTCCCGGTGATCATACTGGAGTAGCCCATATTTTGGAGCATACCGTGCTTACCGGTTCAGGCAAATATCCTGTGCGCGATCCTTTTTTTAGTATGATTAAAAATAGCTTGCAGACTTTTATGAACGCATTTACCGCCGAAGATTGGACTGCGTATCTTTTTTCCAGCCAATATGATGATGATTTGGCTAATCTCTTGTCGGTTTATTTGGACGCGGTATATTATCCAAAATTAAGTTATTTGAATTTTCGTCAGGAAGGCTGGCGCTATGAATATCAGGACAATCAACTAAGCTATGCCGGCGTGGTTTACAATGAAATGAAAGGGGCGCTGTCTTCGCCTAAGCAATTGATGGATGAATATATGAAGGCGGGACTGTTCCCAGAAAGTTTGTATCGTTTTAATTCCGGTGGACGAGTAGACAAGATTCCAAATCTTGATTTTGAAAGTTTTAAAGATTTTCATCGAAATTATTATCATCCCAGTAATACTTTGTTTTATAGCTATGGCCCCATAAAACTTGAAGAGATTCTTGGGTTTATCAACGACAAGGCTCTCAAGAATTTCAAAAAGAAAATAATTAAAGCAGATATTAAAAAAGAACCACGTTTTAAGAAACCTAAAAAATCAATTAAATATTTCCCGGCAAATAGTAATAATGCAAAGGAAGTGCAATTTTTGTCAGCTTGGCTGGCAAAGCCGACAGCTGATTTGCGTGATACATTGCTTCTTGAGCTGATTAGCAATTTATTAATCGGCGAGGCCAGCTCGCCTCTTAAAAAGACTTTGCTTGCGTCCGGTTTTGGAGCGGATTTGGCTGATGGATCCGGAGTAAACGCGGATTACAAAGACGCGATATTCGCTTGCGGCCTTAAGGGTTTGGATCAAAAAGACGTGAGTCAGGTAAAGCGTTTGTTGGATCGGGAGTTAAAAAAGATTTGTCGGGACGGCTTTAGTGCACAAGTGATTAAGGCGGCTTTAAATAAGATGGAGTTTAAATATCGGGAAATCAATAACCAGCCCTACCCCTACGGCATTAAGCTTTACTTGAATTTAATTACCCCTTGGCGGCACCGGGGGAAAGTGATGGATTGTATCAGTTTGCGCGAGCATTTTGTTTATTTTCAAAAGCAAATTAAAGTTAAAGGTTATATTGAAAAAAATATTAAAAAATTAATTATTAATAATAAGCATCGTTTGGACCTGGAGTTTCGACCGGACAAGGATTTGGCCGGCCGGCAGTTAAGAGAAGAGGTAAAAGTGCTTAAGCGGCATGAAGCTAAGTTGAGTCAAAAGGAAAGAGATGAAATTATTCAAGAAAATATCGAATTGGATAAACTGCAAAACACAGAAGAGGATTTGAGTTGTTTGCCCGACTTGCCGCTCGCAAGCATTCCTAAAGAAATCCAAATAACAAAAGCGATTATTCTTGATAAAAACATTATTGCTTATCCAAAGAAAACCAAAGGCTTTGCCTATACCAATTTGGCTTTTTCCTTGGATTTATTGGAGGAGCGAGAATTGTTTTTTTTACCGCTTTTATCGTATGTACTAATTCGGCTTGGGACAAAAAACAAAAGCGATGAAGAATTTATTCGCGCTGTTAATACCTATACCGGTGGGATTAATTTTTTTCCTTGGCTTGAAATTGCCAGAGGCAAGAAGCTTAGGGCTAGCATGTTTGTACGTGGTAAAGCCTTAAACAAAGAGTGGCCCAAGTTAATCGGATTGATTAAAGAACTTATTGAAACGGCCGACTTTAGTAAAAGCGAACAAATATTTCAGTACGCCAAAGAAGTTGAGGCCAAAATGACAGCTTCACTGGTTGAACAAGGGCATCATTATGCTTTGTCTTTGTCAGCTCGCGGGCTTAGTTCGGCACGAAAAGTACAAGAGGAGTGGTTTGGTATTACGCAAATAAAATTTTTAAGAGATCTTATTAAAAATAATAATAAGAAAAAATTAGCCAAAGATTTGAGTGATTTGGCGGAAAAAATATTTGGCAGTAAACGTTCTAAAATTAGCTTGATTGCTGAGCCAGAAAAAATTGAGCCTTTTGCTAAAAGCCTGGATGCTTTAAACGGAGAAAGTAAGGCGAATAAACGTTTGTCGCGAAGTATGACAAATATAGAATTTAAGGTTAATAAGCATTTTGAGGCTTACCAAGTGAATACGGCTGCTTCTTTTGTCGCAATGAGCGCGCGTGTGATTGATATTTATCACCCGGATTCACCCGCGTTAATGGCGGCGATTAAACTGCTTTCACGTAATCAAGTGCATAATTTGGTACGGGAACAAGGCGGGGCTTACGGTGGTTTTGTTTTTTATGACTATTATTCTTCTCTGGTTCAATTCGGCTCTTACCGTGATCCACATGTCAGGCGCACACTTTCTTCTTTTAAAAAAGCCGTTCGGCTTTTGATTAATAACCAAATCAGTCCTGATGACTTAAAAAGCGCGCAATTAATGGTGATTGCCGATATGAATAAGCCGCTCAGCCCGGCCGAGGCCGGAGAACAGGCCTTTTATCATCATTTATTGGGGAACAGTCAGGCGCACCGGCAAAAGTTTAGAAATAAAATTTTAAAGTTAAGTGCGGAAGATATTATTCGCGCTGCCACCAAATATTTGCTTTTAAGCTCCCAGCACGCCTCGGTTGCGGTAATCAGTAGTCCGGAAAAATTAGCCAAAATAAATCAAATCGGGCGGGGAAAACGGTTTAAAATAAACAGATTTATGTTATAATGAATTTAGGAAATATGACATATAATTATCGTCCAATCGTATTGGTGATACTTGATGGTTGGGGTGAATGGGATACCAAGATGGGTAATCCGGTGTCTTGCGCGCTATTGCCAACAATTGACGAACTTGACCAATACTATCCAAAAATTTTAATCGAAGCATCTAGTTTGGCTGTTGGTTTGCCCTGGGGTGTTTTTGGTAATTCCGAAGTTGGGCATCAAACAATCGGTTCGGGGCAGATTATTTATCATTATTTGCCAACAATCATTGCGGCAATTCAAAGTCGTCGTTTTTTTAATGATGAAACTTTATTATCTGCAATTAAGCATGTTAAAAAATATGATTCTGCTTTGCACTTAATTGGATTATTGTCTGACGGTGGCGTGCATTCGCATGTTGATCACCTCTACGCGCTTTTACAATTAGCCAAAGAACAAGGACTGAATAAAGTGTACATTCACGCGCTTATGGACGGCCGGGATACGCCACCGCATGAAGGTAAGCGCTTTATTGAGGAATTGACAATACAGATAAACAAAATTGGCGTTGGACATTTGGCTACGATGGTTGGGCGCTACTATACAATGGATCGTAATTGTAATTATGATCGAGTGGAAAAAGGTCTGCTTGCTTGTATGCAAGGAGAGGGAATAAAGACGTCCGATCCTTTGGGCGAACTAGACAAACAATATAACGACAAAAAGACCGATGAGTATATTGAGCCAGTTGTGCTTACGGGGCCAGACTCCAATCCGATTGGACTAATCCAAGAAAACGATGCTTTAATTAATTTTAATTTTCGGGCGGACCGGGCGCGCCAAATTTCATATGCTATTACCGGTCAAGTTAAAGACAAGCTGGGGAACTTAGTTATGCCGGATAATTTGTTTTATATCGGTTTTAGTAAATATGCTGACGATTTGGATGTGCCGGCTGTGTTCAGTCCACAGAAAATTACTACCAGAGTGGGCGAGATTCTTTCCAGAAAAAACAAAAAACAGCTTAGGATTGCAGAGACAGAAAAATTCGCTCATGTTACATATTTTTTTAATGGTGGTTTATCCGATCCTTTTCCAGGCGAAGAGAGAATTTTTGTTCCCTCCAAAAATGTCAAATCCTATGCCACTATTCCGGAGATGAGCGCTCCTGAAGTTACAAAAAAACTATTAGAAGCAATTAATTCCAATAAATATGATTTTATTTTGGTAAATTATGCAAACACAGATATGGTGGGGCATACGGGCGATTTTAAAGCCGGCGTTAAGACACTCGAAATTGTGGATATTGAGCTTAAAAAGGTAATTAAGGCAACGCTTGCTTTAAATGGGTGCCTTTTAATTACGGCTGATCATGGTAATATTGAGGAAATGCTTAATCTCGAAACAGGAGAAATTGATACACAGCATTCGACTAATCCGGTTCCTTTTCGTCTTGTGGCAAAGGACTTTCGCTTCAAAGAACCGGTTGAAAATCAATCCAAAGAAATAAAAGGGATGTTGGCTGATATTGCGGCGACTATTTTGGATTTATTTAATATAAAAAAACCGACCAACATGGTCGGAGAAACTTTGTTGGACCGATTTAAAAATAATCTGTATGATCCACATTTGTAGTTGTGGATTTGCGTAAGCGAATCCACTATTCTTCAACAAAAATCGCTTCAACCGGACATTCATCAGCGGACTTCATAGCACAATCGCTTTTTCCATTGTTAATTACTTCGGATTTACCATTAGTATTTAGCTTAAAAGTGTTTGAGCAAATTTCCGTACAGCGGCCGCAGCCAATGCATTTGTCTTGATCAATGGTAATTTTCATATGATTTATAATTAATAATTTATTTTATATTTTAATTTTATCATAAAAGATGAAAAAAGTGAATACAGGGGTACTTATCCACAAAAAATAAACTTGTAAAAATTTTGAATAATGCTATCCTGAAAGCCGGGAAAATGAGACACTAAAATTAGTGAACATTTAGGTCTTGACAAAACTATATGTTGTGGTATATTGTAAATATGAGATACAAAATGTAGTGGAAGGAGAGATTTTGAAACACCAGAAAGAGTCCCTTTACGAACGGAAACTTTGTAAGACATGGTGTTTTTTTATTGCCTAAAAATGAAATATATTTATGAAATGCCCAATTTGTTTATATCAAGATACAAAAGTAGTTGATTCAAGGGTAGCGGTTGACGGCTATTCTATTCGCCGCCGCCGCGAATGCTTAAAATGCAATTTTCGTTTTTCCACTTATGAAGAAATGGAAATATTGGATTTAACAATTATCAAACGAGACGGACGAAAGGAAATGTATAATCGAGAAAAGTTGGTTAAGGGCTTAAAAAGATCTTTGGAAAAACGTCCGGTTGATGAAGAAAAATTTAAAAAGTTATTAAATTCAATTGAACGAGATTTACAGTCTTTGCGCAAGAACGAGATAGATAGCCTGAAAATCGGTAAAATAATAATGAAGAATTTAAAAAAAGTTGATAAAATCGCTTTTATCCGCTTTGCTAGTGTATATCAACAATTTGAAGATGTGGAAGCTTTTCAAAAAGAACTTAGCAAGTTATTAAAAAGTAAAAAAATTAAATAATTATGTCCAAAACTATAACTCAGCTTAGAAAACGTAACGGCAAAATCGTTGATTTTGATCAAGCTAAAATTAAAAAAGCCATTCTGAAAGCAACCGAGGCGGTTGGACAGACCGATGAACACAAAGCGAACAAGTTTAGCGAAGAGGTTTCGCGACAGATTGAGAAAAAATTTCATTCTCGTTCTATCCCGGCAGTTGAGGAAATTCAAGATATAGTAGAAGAAGTATTAATCGCTAATCGTGAAATTAAAATTGCTAAAACATACATTCTCTATCGTGATCAACGAGCGCGTCTTCGTGACATGAAGAGCATGGTAAATTCGGTTGATATGATGGATGAGTATCTCAAACAATCCGATTGGCGCATCAAGGAGAACTCTAACATGAGCTATAGTTTGCAAGGGCTTAATAATCACTTGGCCTCAATCATTTCTTCCAACTATTGGTTGAACCGGGTTTATACTGCCAATATTCGTGATGCTCATCAAAATGGTGATATTCATATTCACGATTTACAGCTCTTAGCGGCTTATTGTGCTGGTTGGGATCTTAAAGATCTTTTGTTGAGAGGTTTTGGCGGAGTGAATGGCAAGGTTGAATCCAAACCGGCAAAACATTTTCGTACCGCTCTGGGGCAAATTATTAATTTTTTCTATACTTTGCAGGGTGAGGTGGCCGGCGCCGAAGCATTTTCCAGTTTTGATACATATTTAGCTCCTTTTATCCGTTATGACAATTTAACTTACGATGAAGTTAAACAGGGGATGCAAGAATTTCTTTTTAATATTAATGTACCAACCAGGGTTGGTTTTCAAACTCCTTTTACCAATATTACCTTAGATATTGTCACCACCGGATCTTTGGCGGATGAACACGCGGTAGTTGGCGGTAAGGTAATGCCGGAAAAATATAAGGAATTCCAAAAAGAAATGGATATGTTTAATTCGGCTTTTACCGAGGTAATGATGGAGGGAGATTCCAAAGGAAGAATATTTACTTTTCCGATTCCGACATATAATATTACCGAAGATTTTGACTGGGATGCTCCGGTTTCCAAAAAGATTTTTGAAATGACAGCTAAATATGGCATCCCTTATTTTTCAAATTTTATTAATTCTGACATGAGTCCGGACGATGCCCGCTCGATGTGTTGCCGTTTGCGTTTGGATAATCGCGAGCTTAAGAAACGAGGCGGTGGTTTATTTGGCGCCAATCCTTTAACCGGTTCGATCGGTGTAGTAACAATCAATTTGCCCCGTATTGGTTATTTATCAGCAACAAAAGAAGAGTTTTTTGAAAGATTAATAAATTTAATGCAAATTGCCAAAGAGAGCCTGGAAACCAAGCGCAAAGTGCTTGAAGATTTAACCGAATCCGGTCTGTATCCATATGCCAAGCATTATTTATCAACCGTGTATGAACGTTTTGGTCAATGTTGGAAAAATCACTTTTCCACTATTGGTATAATCGGGCTTAATGAAGCACTTTTGAATTTTAAACCGATTGCCAATGACATAGCTTCTCCGGCCGGTAAAGAGTTTGCCATCGAGCTTCTTGATTTTATGCGAGATAAAATAATGGATTATCAAAATGATACTAATAATCTGTATAACCTGGAAGCGACTCCGGCTGAAGGCACTACCAGGCGTTTATCTCGTCTTGATGTTGAACGTTATCCCGATATAATTGTAGCGAATCAAGATGCATACAAAAGCGGAAAAGCCTCGCCATATTATACCAATTCTAGCCAGTTACCGGTTAATCATACTGATGATTTGTTCACCGCGCTTGATTTGCAGGATGATATTCAAGTTAAGTATACCGGTGGTACGGTTTTGCATGGATACTTGGGCGAAGCCATGCCTTCAGCCGAAT
Source organism: Patescibacteria group bacterium (assembly GCA_034722035.1). GTDB lineage: Bacteria > Patescibacteriota > Patescibacteriia > Patescibacteriales > UBA12075 > JAYENK01. The sequence continues at coordinate 30,515 of JAYENK010000021.1, forward strand.
CAGTCAAGAAATTGGTCAAGCGAATTTCTTATAATTATAAAATGCCATACTTTACTATTACTCCGACTTTTTCGATTTGTCCCAAACATGGATACTTATTTGGTGAACATCGTTATTGTCCAAAATGCGATGAAGAGATTGGCTATATTGACAATGACAGTGACGTGGTCAAAGATCGTGTTGTAGTTGATACAGTTAAGATTAAGCCAATTGTAAGCGAGCAAGAAATGGAGGATATTGAAAGAGATTTGATTGAGTCAATCGCGTAAAATACCAATAAATTTTTTAAGATAATAATAAAAATAAGACAAAAAAACATGAGTCCAATCAAAGCAAAACGACAAGAGTGCGAAGTTTATAGCCGTGTAAACGGTTATTATCGCCCAATTAGTCAATGGAATGACGCTAAAATAGCGGAGCATAAGCACCGCACGTCATTTCGAGTAGAAAATTCTTGCTGTTAAGTAAAAAATAAAAAAACGAGTATGATAATTGGCGGTTTGCAAAAATTTAGTTTACTGGATTATCCGGAATATCTCTCCGCCATTATTTTTACTCAAGGCTGCAATTTTCGTTGCCAATTTTGTTACAACCCTATGTTTGTCTGGCCCGAAAAAGCCAAGACAGGTAAAATAACTGCGAAAAGTAATAATACGCAGGATCAAAAAGGTCATTCTCCTGTTAGCGAGGATGACCTTTTTGCGTTCCTTAAGACAAGGACAGGCAAACTGGACGCGCTTGTAATTACCGGCGGCGAACCGACTCTACATGCGGATTTACCGGATTTTATTGTAAAAATTAAAAAGTTGGGTTTCAAAATAAAATTAGATACCAACGGCACTAATCCCGAGATGGTTTCTCGTTTAATCGAGGAGCGTTTAATTGATTATATTGCAATGGACATTAAAGCAACAGATTCTAAGCACGAAGCCACTGTTGGCGTTAAGGTTGATTTGAATAATATCAAGAAAAGTATTAAAATAATAATGAAAAGTAGCTTGCCTTATGAGTTTAGAACAACGGTTGTTCCCGAATTGTTTGCTATAGAAGATGTAGCTGAAATTGGTCAAAGTATTAAGGGCGCGAGTAAATGGTATTTGCAAAAATTTCAAGCTGAAAGCGATTTAGTTAATCCTGATTTTGAAAAGCAAAAGAGCTTTACTAGCGAAGAAATGAAAGCAATGCGGGATAAAGGAAGAAAGTATGTTGATGTTTGTGAGGTGAGATGAATTCAATTAAGAATTAAAAATTAAGAATTAATCCCAATTATTCGGGAAAGAATTATATGGAGGAAGAAAAAAAAGATAAGCAAGAAGACAAGTTAATTAAAAAAACAGATTATCGTGATAATGACAATAATGCTTTAGAGGAAATTCAAAAGACCAATAAGGAAATTTTAAAATTGACCAAAAAAATAAATAAATTTGTTTTTTGGCAAAAAGTTTTTAGTGTAATTAAACTTTTGATAATTATCATTCCTTTACTTTTGGCTTGGCGCTTCTTGGATGACTTTATGAGTGACCCTGGCGCAATGCTAAACAATCCTTGGTTTAGTACTTATGTCAATAATCTATTAGAAGCTATTGGAAAAAATATCGATCCAACCCAAATTAATATTGATACAAATAGTATTCCGGCTGAATATCAACACTTATTGAATAGGTAAAAAAGTATATCTCGTAGAGACGCCCCACTGGGGCGTCTTTTTTGTGTTTCTGCGCCAAACACCCATTTTTTTGTCATTCCCGGCCGAAGCTTACGAGTGAAACGAGTAAATGCTGAGGGGAAGGGAATGACAATATTTTTTTGGTAATATAGGATAATGTGATAGAATTAAATATATAGTAAAAAGAATTATTTATGGAAAACCTACTAAAAAACATCGAAGAACTACGCGAAAAGGTGTTAAATACTTGGCGAGTTTTGGATTTGGACCGGAAAGAGGCGCGGGCCGAGGAGCTCAAGCATGAGATGAATATTCCCGGTTTTTGGGATAATCAGGAAAAAGCAGTTGAAATAAGCAAACAAGTTGAAGAGTTGGAAAAAGAGGTTAAGGTTTGGCAAGATTTAAAAAATGAGATTATTTCGCTTGAAGAATTAATCGCGATTGGTCAAGAAGAAAATGACGACTCAATTTATACTGACGCAATAAAACAGTATGAAGAATTAGAAAATAAATATAATAAGCTGGATTTTTATGTGATGTTTAATAATAAATATGATAAGAGCAACGCGATTGTTTCGATTCATGCCGGCGCGGGCGGAGTGGACGCGCAAGATTGGGCGGAAATGTTGATGCGGATGCTAATGCGTTTTTCTGAAAAAAAGGATTATAATATTGAAATCTTGGATAAAACCATGGGTAATGAAGCCGGAATCAAATCCATGACCATGCAGATTAGCGGTCGTTATACCTACGGCTATTTGAAAAGCGAATCAGGAGTGCATCGTTTAGTTCGAATTAGTCCTTTTGACGGAGACGCGGCCAGGCACACTTCATTTGCTTTGGTTGAGGTAATTCCGGAATTACCGGAAGCGGGGAAAATCGAAATTAAAGATGAAGATATTAGAATAGATGTTTTCAAATCATCCGGACCGGGCGGACAAGGAGTAAACACAACCGACTCGGCGATTCGAATAAAGCATTTGCCTAGCGATATTATTGTTACCTGCCAGAATGAGCGTAGTCAGCATCAGAATAAAGAAAGCGCGATGAAAATTCTCAAAGCAAAATTATTTAAATTGGAAGAAGAAAAAAAACAAAAAACAGAAGCAAAATTACGCGGTGAAACTCAGAAAGCAGAATGGGGCAAGCAAATTCGTTCCTACGTGATGCAGCCGTATAAAATGGTCAAAGATCATCGCACCAAACACGAAACCCAGAATGTAGATGCAGTGCTTAATGGGGATTTGGAAGAGTTTATGGAAGCGTATTTACGCTGGAATGCGTAGTATTAATAATATAAGGAGGAATGCTGTTAAAATCAAGAATATTTTATTTTTTATGTTTGGCTTTTATTGCCGGAATTGCGTTGGCTTCTTTTGTAAATTTAAAATTTTTAAAATTTGAATTGATTTATTTTGCGCTAGCAATGTTTTCCTTAATTTTAGCAATAATATTCTGGCAAAATTTTAATTTTAGATTCATTGCCCTGCTTGGGCTTTTTTTATTTTTGGGAATATGGCGCTATGCAATTTTTTTACCAAATGATTCTATTGATAAAGTTTGGCATTATAATAATCAAACAATAGAGCTTGGCGGACAAATCGTTTCTGAGGTAAAATATGACGCAAACAAGCAAAAAATACTATTCGGAAAAATAATAAAAAATAATAAAAAGCTAGATGGACAAGTTCTTCTCATGGCCGATTCTTATCCTCGGTATAAATATGGGGACGAGCTTAAATTTGAGTGTGAATTACAAGCACCGGAACCGTTTATGGGTTTTGCTTATGACAGGTATTTGGCGCGCCATGATATTTACTCGCTTTGCTATTATCCCAAGTTAAAACTGATTAGCGATAATAACTGTAAGCGGTTTTTTGTTTTGATTTATAAATTTAAAGATTATTTGCGTACGCGTTTTGAGCAAAGTCTGGATATTCAGCCCGCCGCGCTAGCCAAGGCAATGCTGCTTGGAGACAAGCAGGGGATTTCGGACGAGCTTAGAACAAAATTTTCTCGTGCCGGCATTAGTCATGTTGTTGCAATTTCCGGCATGCATATTGGCATCATTACAACGATTATTTTACTCCTTATTAATCAGGCCGGCCTTGGCCGAAAAGCGTCATATATTCTCACTAGCACTTTTTTATTTTTATTTATAATTATGGTGGGACTGCCCGCGAGCGCGGTTCGGGCCGGCATTATGGGTTTTTTGCTTTTGACCGCGACTTATCTCGGGCGCCTAAATCAGCTTAAATATTCTTTGATAATTGCCGCTTTTATTTTGTTAATATTTAATCCGTTCCTGCTTCGCGATGATATTGGCTGGCAGTTATCCTTTTTGGCGGTTTTTGGAATTGCGTTTTTTTATCCTTATTTTGAAATGTTGATAATAAAATATATTCCGCAAAAAGTTATAAAAATTAAAATTATAAAAAGCATTCTGCTAATAATTAATATTACCTTGTCAGCCAATATTATGGTTTGGCCGATTGTGGCTTATAATTTTGGTGTGGTGTCTTTAGTTTCACCTTTGTCTAATTTGTTGATTTTGTGGACATTGCCTTTTTTGTTTGTTTTTTTATGTTTTGGCCTTATTTTTGGTTTTTTGCCCGGTTTATCCTTTTTAATATTCAAATTAGCCGAATTATTATTATTTTATATCATTAAAATTTCTGAATTATTAATTAATTTACCCTATGCTTACACGGAAATATATAGCTTTAATATATATTTAATTATTATTTATTACTTGATATTGGCTTATATTTTGTTTATAATTAAAGGGAATAAGAAATAGCGGGGCGTTATATAATGGCTATTATACCGGGCTGGGGGTCCGGTAACCCGGGTTCGATTCCCGGCGCCCCGACCTTTTGATTATTATTTAGTGTGAATAAATAAATATATGACATTTAATGTAGAAAAATTTATTAATTCTGATTTTGTGAATAATTTAGCGGCAAAAGAATGGTATATTAAACTTTCAGACTTGTTTGAGGTTTTGAGCCGAACTGAGTTGATTATTATTTTAATTATTGCCTTGGTTCTTTTGTCTTTTATGGTATATCGTAAATTGGGAGCCGGACCGATGACAGTTTTGGTGTTTGTTTATTTGTTGGTATATATTTTATACCAATTTAATTTTTTAAGTGTTTATGAAGAACGCGAATTAATAAAGAATCAACATATGCAGTTGATTCAAGAAGAGCTTGATAAATAAAGTTAATTAAGCGGTAAATGAAAAAAATTATTAAAGTAGAGATAAGTGTTTTATTTATTTTTGGGCTGTTTATCCCTCTTTTGTGTTATAATAATCTACCGGTCTTCGCTAGCAGCGCGGGTAATATTTATTTACAGATAGAGGAAAAGGGTGAGGCTTGGTATGTGAGTCCAATCACAGAAGAGCGATTTTATTTGGGACGGCCGGATAATGCCTGGAATTTATTGCGGGATAAGGGGGTGGGGATTAGCAATCATGATTTGAAAAAAATTCCAATTGGATTATTGGATTTTGAAATAATTGATACTGACAAGGACGGTCTTTCTGATTATTTGGAAAATTCACTCGGCACCAATCATCTGCTTAAGGACACGGATCAGGACGGTTTTGACGATTATTCCGAGGTAAAAAGCGCTTATAATCCTTTGGGAGCAGGCGTGATGCCGATTAATTATAATTTTGCGCAAGCTCATCTTGGTTATATTTTTCTTCAGGTTGAAGCGCATGGTGAGGCCTGGTACGTAAATCCGTCTAATGCCAAGCGTTATTATCTGGGGCAAGAAGAAGACGCTTTTGCAATTATGCGTTCACTTGGGATTGGTATAAAGAATATTGATTTGGAACGGATTAGTTTGAGCGAGGATAGTCAAGAGAGCCGGGAAGTGGAAGAATTTAATCAAGTTGAAGCAGAAACAGTTAATAATGTAAATTTAAGGCAATTGGAATTTTTAACGATGGAGTTGGTTAATCACGAGAGACTAAAAGCCGGCCTCAAGAGCGTTTCTTGGAACAAAGATTTAGCTACGGTGGCGCAAGAGCATAGCCAAAATTTGGCCGAGGAGAATACTCTTTTTACCGGTTATGACAAGGCCTGTGATTTTCCTATTATTCATCATGAGGGGATAGATTTTGGACACTATAATTCCGATCGAATGAGGAGCAGGGGGATATATTATTATGCCAAAACCGGTGAAAACATTGCCTTGGTCTCAGCCGGTAATTTTACGGTTAAATTTTTGGAGGGAGATCCGGCTCAAAACGAGCTGGAAGAGTGCTATACAGTCCGATTCAAGCAAGATAAAACATATGAGGAAAAGCTAGAGCAGGCCGAGGAGGCGGATGCTAAAATTAATATAATAAAAGATGAGATAGAACTTAGGAAAGAATTATACAATTTATACTCAGAACTTGAATTGGCCGATATTTATTGGCGCACAGGATTGGAATTGGCTGAAGAATCAGTCAAGGGATGGATGAATAGCTCCGGACACAGGGAAAATATTTTAAGTCCAGATTATGACGAGGCCGGTATTGGCGCGGCTTATGTTAATGGTTATATTATTATTAGCCAAACTTTTATAAAGCGAGCTAATTGTGGCTATTTGAGCGGACCATGTTGTGAAAAAATAGGCTATTTGCCTTATTGCTATGTACCCTTAAGCTGTAGCGATGGAGTTTGTGGCGAGTAGTGTGTTTTTTTCTAATATTAAATTATGTTTAAATTTATAATATTATTTAGTTTAATCGCTTTTATTTTGATTTTGGGGGCACAGTCTTTTAGTTTAAGCAGCAGCACGTCAGCTGACCAAGAAGAGACTAATCGGTTTTTGGATCCGGATATTGCCACCGGATTGATTGAGCGTGAAGAGCAAGGCGCAGAGGAGCTCTTGGACAAATTAATATCAGGCAATCTTGATCGTTTTAAAAACAAAGAAGACTTGGACGGAATCGATTTTGACGCGCTCAGGGATCGGGTCAAAGAACAAATCCAGGAGATTATAAAAGAAAATAAAGATGAATTGCTTAATAGCTGGGAAGAGAAGCTTGATGCGGTAATTGCCAATATAATAAATGAGATAGAAAAAGAAGAAAGCGGAGAAAAATCAAACTTTTCCAAAAAGCAAGACTGAACCGGTTACTTGAAATTTTTCTCTAATTATTGTATATTAAAGATATAAAATAAGAATATCCACAGATATCTTTTGTTTTATTTTAGACTTTTTTATACGAAAATAAAATAAACATTGTTTAAGAATGAAACATATTTTTAATTTTTTATTAAAAAAATAATGCGAAAATCCAGTATTATAATTTTTTTATTTGTATTGGGGGTTTTTGTTATGCAGATTCAGATAGCACAGGCCGGTTTTGGTATTTCCCCACCTTTTGTTAAGACAAAAAAACCGATTTTCCCCGGATCTCATTTTGAGCAAATTGTCACTTTGCTTCGTTCTGATACGGAAGATGACTTAATGGCTCGTATTAAAATAGATGCTCCGGAACTTGCGGATTGGGTTTCTGTTAAGCAAGGGCTAGAATTCGATTTGCCGGAAAATCAGTTGCAAGTGCCAATGCGTATTATTGTTGATGTGCCGAATGACGCTGAGATTGGTAATTATCAGGGTTATTTAAATATTCAAATTTTACCGAAAAAACGTAGCTTAGACGGCGGTGTGGCAATTGCTTTGGGGGCTAGGGTTGACATTGATCTTGAAATAACCGATGAACCTTTTGTTGATTTTTCTATTCGCAACATAAGCATCCCCGACTTACATAAGTTTAAAAGCCCTTGGGATTGGAAGCTATTTTCATACTTGTTTTATCGCTTGAATGTTGTTATGCGAATTGAAAATACCGGTAATGTGCCGGTAAGTCCAAGCAGAGTGCATGTGGATGTTTTTGATTTGAACGAAAAAGAGCTTTTAGAAACTTATGATGATGAAAAATTTGATAAAGTTGAGCCTTTTGCCACTAGTGAGATTACAGCTGATTTTTCCAGTAATTTGGGCTTGGGCGAGTATTGGGCCAAGATAAGAGTGTATCAAGATAATGAAATTATTCATAAAGATAAAATAATATTTGCTGTTAAGCCGCCTGACTCAGCTAATGGCGGCCGCCCGGAAGGACCTTGGCCTTTTATTGTAATGGGGTTTTTGATTTTGTCGGGAATTATTGCCATTATTCTTTTGGCGTGGCTTAAGGTTTGGCGTTTATTGTTTTGGCTTTATCGTTTTATTTCAGCTCCTTTCAGATTATTGTTAAAAGTATTGCAGAAATATTATGAGAACATTAAAGCCGCTTTTTGGCGTTATTTGCACAAAAAATCTTCAAAATATCAAGATACAAATAATGTCGAAATAGCGGATTTGGCTGACGTGGAAGAAGATGAGCTTAATGACAATAATTATGATGTTCATGAAAAGAAAGAAGAGGGTAAAGACAGGCAAGAAGAATAAATAAAAAAATAATTTTTCTATACCCTCATGCTAAAGCCCCCGTTAATTTTTATAGTTTTTCTTTGTTTAGGAATTTTTGTTTTTGCCGGTTTTTTGGATAATTTCGCGCAAGCGCAAAGCGGATCTCTTTTGCCCACTTCGGTCGAAATTATTGTTTCTTGCGGAGACGGCTTAGCTGAAGCCGGGGCCGGAGAAGTATGTGATCCGGGTGAGCCACCGCTTGTACCGCCGGATGTCGGTACCAGTACTTGTCAGGATTTTAGAGATATTTTTGGCGATTTTTTTGCTAGCGGAGATCTTGGATGTCAAGATGATTGCTTGGCTTTTGCCACTACCAGTTGTTATACCTGTGGCAACACTAAGAAGGAAAACGCAGAGGAGTGTGACAGCAGTGATTTTGGCGGTCAATCCTGCATTAGTTTTGGTTATGTCGGCGGTTCTTTGGTCTGTATGGAAACTTGCCGAATTTCAACTGCCAATTGCGAATCAATGGATGAGCCCGGCGGCATACCGGGAGGCGGCTCCAGCGGCGGCTCCAGCGGTGGCTCGACCAGCTTTCAGCCCGGATCAGACACGGAAAATGAAACCAAGGTGGTTGTCTGCGGTAAATCCTATCCGCACTCCGATGTTCATATTTTGGCAGACGGTAAAGTAATCGGCATTGTTAATTCTGACGCTAAGGCAGACTTTTATTTTGAAACTGACGAAGTCACAGCCGGGGTGGCCAGCTTTAGTTTTTGGAGCGAGGACAGTTTGGGTTTAAAATCAACTTTGCTTACTTTGACCTTTCGGGTTATCTCCGGTTCGGTTACGACTATTACCGGCGTATATATAGCGCCAACGATCGATACGGACAGAGACAGTGTGCGCAAAGGAGAAGATATAAATATATTTGGCGAAACTGTGCCTGATACTGAAATTTTTGTACATATACATTCTGAAGAAGAACATATCGAACAGTCAGATGCCGATGAGGACGGCAAATGGAACATAGTTTTTAATACCGAGCCCTTGGAAGAAGACTTTCATACTGCCAAGGCCCTATTCCAAATAGCTAGTGGCGGCAATGTTATAAAAAGTGGCTTTTCCAAGTCTATTAGTTTTCATGTAGGTAAGCTTGGTGGTGAAGCGGTTTGCCCCGGTGCTGATTTAAATGATGACGGCAAGGTGAATTTGGTTGATTTTTCTATTCTTTTGTTTCATTGGGGCTCGAATAACGAATACGCCGATCAAAATCTGGACGGCACGGTTGATTTGATTGATTTTTCGATAATGATGTTTTATTGGACCGGGTGATTGTCAATTAAGAATTAAAAATTAATAAGAATATATTTTTATAAAATATTAATGGAAAATTATTTTAAAAATTTAATTATTTTATTGCTATTAATTTTCCCAAGCACCGCGAGTGCGGCGGTTTTGTATTTTGATCCAAGTGAGGAGACCTTTGGTTTGGGGGATGAGTTTGCTGTGTCAGTTAAACTGGACGTAAATTCCAGTTGTATCAATACAATTGAGGCGGAAATTGAATTTCCGCGTGAACAGCTGTTCTTAAAAGATTTTATAATCGGTGAGTCGATTATAAGTCTTTGGGTAGACAATCCTTCTTTGGACGATATGCCCCAAGCAAACAAAAATGGTAGAATTCATTTTTCCGGCGGTATCCCTGGTGGTTATTGCGGTAAAATTCCGGGAGACATTGGAGAGAGTAATATTTTAGGGCGTTTAATTTTTAAGTTGCCGAAATTTGTGGTGGGAGCGGAACAGAAAAAAGAATTAAACATTATTTTTGGCGATAAAACCCGGGTGTTTCAAAATGATGGTTTTGGTACCGAAGATATTATTGCCACTAGAACCGCAACGATTTTAGTCCAGGATGAAGCGGTTAATCCCGAGCTGGATTGGGACTATTTAATTGATCGAGATAAAATTCCGCCTGAGCCGTTTATTATCGAGGTTCACAGGAACGACAATATCTTTGCCGGAAAATATTATCTTACTTTTAATGCTATTGATAAACAATCGGGGGTTGATCATTATGAAGTTTTGGAAATTAAACCGAGTGAAGAGATTGGCGCGTTTGCTCAAGGAAATTTTTGGCAGCGTTTATTTTTTAAAGATAAGGAGGCGCCAAATTGGCAAAGAGCGCAAATGCCTTATGTGCTTAATAATCAGTCCTTAGGCGGTATTATCAAGGTGCGCGCGCTTGATCGAGCCGGCAACGTTCGCTTAGTTGAATATATCCCACCTTATATTGACACCGGTTCTGGGCCCAAATTTAATTATTTGTATTTAATTGCCGGTATTATAATTATTGTTATACTTTTTGGTTTAATAATATTTACTTTCATCAAAATATTTAAAAAATTAAAGATAAAACCCCATGACAAGGAAGATAACAATTAGTTTATTAACTTTTTTTGCTTTTGTTTTTTTAATTAATTTGCCTCAAACGGCAAGCGCGGCCGGGGCTAGCCTTTATCTCTCTCCATCATCCGGCGTAAAAAGCGTTGGTTCGACTTTTAGTATTGGTATAAAGGTTAATTCCGGAGGCAACGTTATCAACGCAGCTGAGGGAACTTTGAGTTATGATGGCGCGATTTTGGAGACGGTAAATACTTCTAAAGGAGGTTCGATTTTTCCTTTTTGGACTCAGGAGCCGTCCGCTTCCGGCGGAGTGATTCGTTTTGGCGGCGGTTTGCCGCCTCCGGCTTATAATGGCAGCGCAGGGCATATTATCAGCGTCACCTTTAAGGCAAAAAAAGCCGGTGAAGCCAAAATTAATTTTAGCTCTGGGGCAGTGCTTGCCAATGACGGCAAAGGAACAAATATTATTAGCGGAATGGGCGGGGCTAGTTTTACGATTCGCGCTGCCGGCACTCAGCCAGCTGTTCCGACAAAACCCAAGGAACCGGCTGAACCTAAAGAGAAAGATTATAATAAGCCTATAATTAAATCATCAACTCATCCGGATCAAGTTTTGTGGTACAAAGAGAAGGAAGTGAAATTTTCCTGGGATATGCCGGACGGTGTTAGTGGCGTAAGCGTTCTTCTTGATCAGAAAGAATACACTGATCCCGGCCCCAAGAGCGATGGAGATTTTAATGAAAAGAGCTATACGGTAGAAGAGGATGGTATTTGGTATTTACATCTTAAATTAAAAGATGCAAGTCGTTGGGGGACTTTGGCACATTATCGTGTAAACATAGATTCATTTCCGCCGGATAAGCTTGAGGTAGAGATTGTTAAGGCGAGTCTCGGCGAATGGCCTACGCTTAAATTTGCCGCCAGTGACGCTTTATCCGGACTTTCCAATTTTTTAATTCATATTGGAAGTTTGGAAGAACAGAGCTATGATTTGTCGGCCGAAGAAAAAGAATTAAAGCTATCTAATTTTGATGTGGGAGAATATATTGCCATGATTCGAGCTTTTGATAAGGCCGGGAATGAAAGAGTTAAAACAATTAAATTTACAATCGATCCGATTGAGGCGCCACTTATTTTGAATTATCAAAAAGAACTTAAATCAAGCGATAATTTATACGTTAGCGGTACGGCTAAAGATGCCGCGAGTACCACAATTCATATTGAGCTTGACGGAAAAATAATTATGAGCGCGAAAACGGGGGTGGATTTAAACGGTAATTGGTTTTATGTGTTTGACGATGAAATAAAAAACGGGCGCTATACCTTGTGGGCGGAATCCATAAATAAAAACGGTATTGGTTCTCTTCCGAGCGAAAAAAAGACTTTTTTGGTGACCCCGCCGGTATTTATGGTAATTGGCAATTTTGTGATTAATTATTTTACGGTATTTGTCAGTCTTTTGTTCTTGATAATTTTGATTGTGCTGTTTATATTTTGGATTGTCGGACTCGTCCGCAAAAAATTAAAAAAAGAAACAATCGAAATTGAAGAAGTGTTGCGCCATAATTCAGCCGGAATGAAAAAAGCTATCAACGAAGAGGCAGATGAGATAATTTCTTCCAGACTTAAAACAGATAAATTAAAAGCTATTAAAAGATTAATTTCCAAAGTAGATGAAAACGAACAAAAAACCTTAAAAGAAGTTAAAGATGTAGAAGAAATTTTGAAATAATAAAATAAAAACCCCTTTTGTAGAAACACGATTAATCGCGTTTCTACAAAAGGGGTTTTTTATCTATTTTAATCCGTTTTGTATACCCTTGTTTTATTATTCAAATCTTCTATGGTATAGCCTAGTTTTTCAATTTCAGTGCGCAAGCGATCCGATTCAGTCCAGTCTTTGTCGGCACGAGCTTTATTTCTTTTTTCCAATAATTTTTTGGCTTCCTCTGGAACATTTTCATCGTTTGTTTTGTTAATGTCTAGTCCTAGCACTTGGTCAAAATCCAAAATTGTTGCCAATTTGTCTTTTTTATTCAGATTAGATTTTAATAATTTCTGAACTACGGCCAAGGCTTGCGGGGTATTTAAATCATTATTGATTGCTTGTAAAAAATTGTTTTTATAATCAGAATTAATACTGCCTTTTTTTTCGCCTAATTGGCGTATTTGGTTACGTAAATGATCCAAGCCGTTTTTTGCTCCCAGAAGAGCTCTCCAGGTAAAGTTTTGCTTGGAGCGGTACTGAGCAGATAAGAAGAAAAACCTTAAAACCAAAGGATCAAAACCCTTTTTAATAATTTCGGCTAAGCTATAATTAGTCCCTTCTGATTTGGACATTTTTCCATTATCTACCAGTAAGTGTTCGTTATGCATCCAGTAGCCGGCGTATTTTATACCGTTAGCTGATTCGGATTGAGCGATTTCGTTGGTGTGGTGCACCGGGACATGCTCAATCCCGCCCAGGTGGATATCAATCGAATCTGAAAGCAGTTTTTTGCTCATGGCTGAACATTCAATATGCCAGCCGGGGAAACCCAGACCATCTTTCACTGCTTTTGACTTAAAAGTCGAAGGCCAGACTTGCAAGGCGTTTTTGTGTTTATTGGTACGGAAGAACCATAGGGCAAAATCATTCGGATTTTTTTTATTTTTGTCTTGAATGTCCCCGGTGCCGGTTCCTTCTATTTTGTCTTTTTCGCTTTGTCCGCTCAAACGACTATAGTCTTTAGCTTTTGAGACATCAAAATACACGGCTAAATCAGTTTCATAGGCAAAGCCTTTGTTAATTAGTGTTTGAATCATTGCCTGCATTTCTTTGATGTATTCGGTCGCTCTGGGTTTGGTATTTGGTTCTAATAGGTTTAATTTTTTTGTATCTTTTTCAAAAATATCAATATATTTTTGGGCGATTTCCAGCGGTGTTTTATTTTCTCTTTTGGCGCCTTTTTCCATTTTGTCTTCGCCCTCATCTTCGTCTGAGCTTAGGTGTCCGACATCAGTATAGTTTCTAATGTATTTAACTTCATAATCATTATACTTAAAAGTTCGAACCAGTAAATCACCAAACATCATTCCGCGCAAATTGCCGATATGCTGTGTCCAATATACTGTTGGTCCGCAATGATAAATCAAAACCCGACCACTTTTAAGAGGTTTAAATTCTTCAATTTGTTTGTTGAGAGTATTATAAATTTTTATCATAAAAATAATATATTTTTAGTGAATTATATTATTATATTACAAGGTTTAAGCAGATGCGAGATAACTGTCAATTAGTTTTATTTTTTTAAATCTTTTTTAGCACATTCTATGGAATATTCTATAGAATGTGCTATTTTTAAACCTTTTTAACGCAAGATTAAGATTGATATTATAGCTTTAATTTTTTTACTAAGAAATCTTCAAGAATAGAGTAGTTGTGATATTTCTGGCCGATTTTGAAATTTTCATTCAATTTTTCCTGGGTGTGTTTACCGATTAGCCAGCGGAGAGCTTGCCGAACGGCCTTATCAGTAGTTTTCTGCGGGAGTTCGTAAAGGTCGTTGATTATTTTAATCGGATCATCATCGCTATTTTTGAGTGAAATGATATTATACCTTTCTTTTTTAATATCCGCTTTGTAAACTGGGTATTCATACATTACGATTGGTTTTTTGGCAAATATAGCTTCAATAAATTGGTTGCCCCAGCCCTCCCAGATACTGGGAAAAGTAATTATGTCCGCGTAAGCGTAAGCGTCCCAAAGAGAATAGGTTTTTATTCCTTGGTTGAATTTGCGTTTGGCTTTCACGTGATTGGCGATAAATTTGGCGCAGACACGTTTTTCAAAAATAAGATTTTTTAGTTTAAATAAATATTCCCGTTTTTCGTCTTCGGCATAACCGGCAATAATTAGAACAACTTTTGTCTTAGAGTTTATTTTTTTCCCATTATACAATTTTTGTCCGCGCAGTTTATGAATTTGTTTTTGCAAGCCGGCGGCAAAACTAATGGAGATCTCGATTGCTTTGCGGGGGATTATCCGGGTGGCCTGGAGAATTAATATATCGTGTTGGTTAATAGCAAATTCTTTGCAGAATTCTTTATTAAAAGTATCTGGCACCCAGAAAGGTTTGTTAAAATCAAATATATCAGGCATAATTTCGGCATTAATAAAACAGTGTTTTTTTAATTCTCTTTTTGCCAACGAACTTATTACTACATGTTCAATATATTTTGATTTGGGGGGCATGTATTTTTTCATGAAGTTTTTCAAATAGCTGGAGCGAGGGATTTGAAACTCTTTTCTCTCCCAGTAGAAATCGTGATGGGTGGCTAGCGTCGGTATCTGGAATTTTTTAATCCATTTGGTAAAGGCTTTGGAAGCGGCAATATGTCCGCCAAAAGAAAAGATATTATGAATTAAGACATAATCATATTTTTCACGCAGTTGAATATAATTTAATTTATCCTGGATTGCGTAAACGATTTTATTCATTTCGGATTTAAGCTCTTTGACTGACAAGTCTTTGCACTTAAAATGAATAAAGCTGTTTTCTTTAATGATTGGTATCACTCCGTCGTCCCATTCCAATTTTTTGATAATATGGTCTGCGCCAATACTTCTGGGTCCGGCGATCAAATGAACGATGCAGCCATGATTTTCAAGTATTTCCTTTCGTTTGGCGATCTCCAAAGATACTCCGTCGGTACCGCCGACACGGTAATGACAGATTGCAATTTTTCTTTTTTTATCAGGCATATTATTTTAGCCACATTACTTCGCAAGGATGCAAATGGATTTTATTTTTAATATTTATTTTAGAGTTGTCGATTATATCTTAATTATATCATAACTTTACCTACATTATCTGTATCGAATTTGATTACCCCTGATTAATCAGATAGTTAGTATCCCCGTATTGAAAGCGTAATTAAAGTAAACGTTTTAGCTGATTAATAACATTAATACAGTTTTGTTCTTACGTTGTTAAATCTCCAAGTTTTTCTTTTAATTTATCGATTCCTTTTATAGCATTCCATTTACTTTCGATTACAGATTGAATTTTGTTTGATATCCTTTCTCTTTCTTTTTTATCTTTGGAAATAGGTAATCTTAATTCTTTCCATCTATCTGCAATATTAGGTAAAGTTGTCTCAATCAACACCTTGTTTTTTGATTGTAAAGAAACTAATTTATGAGAAAGCAAATACAATAAATATTCAGGGGTTAATCCGTATTTATTATTTTTATTAATAATTCTTAAAACTAAAATTTCTCTAGTTAGCAATACTTCAGTATCATAAGGAGAAATCATTGCTACGCTTCCTATTCTATAACTTCCTCTTCTAACAAAAACAATATCTTTTTCTTGTAGTTTTTTATTAGATCCTTTTTTCTTTAAATAAATTTCTTTAGGTATTTTAGCAGTGGGGTCTTTGTAAACTTCCCAATTTACAATATCTTTAACTCTAATATAAGGAATATTTCCCATTCCTTTGTATTCTGCTGGTGGAGAACCATGACCATCAAAAGTTTTAATAACTCCTTCTTTTATTAATTTTTCAATTGAAATTAATTCAAGGTTTTCTTTTTTTGCCAAATCTTCAATTTCTCTTAACTTATTTTGCCAATAATATCTAGGCACAAAAACATTTTTGTCGCTACAAATTGAAAATTCAACTTTAAAACAATATTTTTCAAAACTATTATTCTTTATTTCTTCTAAAATTAAAGGAACATCGTCCCAAAGCTCTTCTTTATTCGCTTTATTATTTTCATAATCCCACCTATAAATTTCTTTACCTTGATGATTATGTCCAATTTCTTCTGCCACAGCCATAGTAATAAATTTTTGTTGTGGTTTATTTTTTTCTAAAATAATACTTATATATTTAGCATTATTGTGTGGTCTAAAAGTATTATGAGGTAAGTCAATAATATGAGTAACATTGTTATGCTTAAATATATAATCTAAAACATATCTCAATTTTGGAGCGTGTAGAAATGTTTCAGGCAATACAATTCCTAGTTTCCCTCCGTCTTTAAGTAATTGTAGCGACCTTTCAATAAAAGTAATTTGTGGAGTTTCTTCTTTCTTTAATTTATTTGTTTTTTCAAAACTATTACCATCTTTTTTCCACTGATAAGCTAAATTATATTGTTTTAGTTTATCTTCTCCTGCTACTTTAATATCTTTACCAAATGGTGGATTAGTTAAAAGTAAATTAAATTTCTCTAACTCAATATTTTGTTTGGTTTTATTTTGCCAGTTTTTTGGTTTATCTAAGCTATCTTCACAAAAAATACCACCTTTACCATCTCCGATTATTGCCATATATGCTTTAGCAACTTTACTTAAGAACTTATCTTTTTCTATACCCCTTATGCTGTGCATTGCCGTTGCAATTTTCTCTTCATGTAAGGTTAGATTACTCCAACTCAAATCTTCTGCTTGTTTGTCTAATATTTTTCACATATGCCTTAGGCTTTCCACAAGAAAACCACCACTACCACAAGCAGGGTCAATTAGTAATTCATTTGGCTGAGGATTTATAATATCAACCATTAGTTTTACTACATTTCTTGGGGTAAAAAATTGTCCTTGAGATCCCTTTAGTGCATAGCCGATAAAAGTTTCAAAAGCATCGGCAATAACATCTCTTTCTGATTCTATTAAAGAATAATTTTGTAATTCTCCAACAACATAAGCAAGTGCATGTTTATCTAATTTAATCTCATCACTAACATCTAAAACATCGTTATATTTATTTTTTACCTTTTTGAATATATCTAAAATTCTATTTTTGAATA
>JAYENK010000022.1:0-3544 GCA_034722035.1 Patescibacteria group bacterium
GAATAGAAGAAAAACTAGGCGCAAAGATTGACGGTCTTATTACAGCAGTTGATAATATAAATAAAAAATACGAAGATCATAAATTAGAGCGCATGTCCAATCAAGTGGCGCATGATCGGATGGAAGCAGATATTGAAAAGCACGACTCTAGAATCGGGAAATTGGAATTGAAAGCAGTGTAGTTAATAATTTTTTGTTTTTGAGAAAAAGTTAAAAAAATGGTATAATATTAATATATTTTATTAATATTATTTTTTTATATGAAAATTTTTAAATTAGGTTTATTTATTTTTGCTTTTAGCTTGTTTTTTGTACTGGGCGCAAATCCGGTTTTTGCAGTGGTTGACCTTCAAGTAAATAGCGTCACTGTCTCACCAGAGTCACCAGCTAAAGGCGAGACAGTGACAATTACTGTTAAGATTCTTAATAATGGCGATGAAGCCTTGCTTGATGATACCGGAATAAAGGACTACAACTTGACTATTAGTGACTTTGATCAGACTACTGTGAATAGCCCCAGTGTTAGCGCCTCCAGTCCTTTAGCTGCTAACGCAACGATTAATTATGTTTTTAAAGGCTCGTTTTATTCAACTGGAAACAAAAATATAAACTTTCAAATTGACTATTACGATCTTTTGGATGAGTGGCGGGAAGTTAATAATTCTATTGTCGAAAAAATAACAGTATTAAAAACTTATGACATAAAGATAGAATCAATTGTATTGACACCCACTAAGCCGGCCGTTGAGCAAGATTGTTATATTACCGTGACAGCCAAAAATAGCGGCTATGGCAGTTTGAAAGATAGTACCGGAGTTACTTCGGTTGCTTATCTTTTTGAGAATTTTATTGAAAAAAGCAAAGAGCTTCCGGTAATTGATTCGATGCATAATGTTGACTCCGGGGACACTTTTGAGTATATATATTATGGATATTTTGATGGGGAAGGGGAGCAAGCACTTAGTTTTGAAATTGACAAAAACGATCAAATGGACGAACAAAGCGAAACTAATAATATAATGGGAAAAACCGCGACGGTGGTGTCGCCCTTGGCCATCGACCTTTCGGTTGAAAGCATCGCGATTGATAAAAGTTCACCAATATTAAATGATGAAGTTGTAGTGACGATAACTATCAAAAACACCGGTTTGGTAACTTTGATATCGGACAAAGGCTTTCGGCATGAACAAGATTTATCGGTTTATCCGGTAATTGGCAAGGAAATAATATTCGAGAGCGATAATTTTAAACAAACCGGTTTTAGCGCCGGTTCTTACCCCAGCGTTGCCTCTCCCTTGGAGCCGGGAGAGAAATATACCTATAAATATACCGGACAGTTAATTAATAAGCCGGGGGAACATACTTTTAGTTTTCGAGTGAATACCAACGATCGCTTGAAAGAAAATGATTTGAGCAATAATACATTTACAAAAACAATTTATGTTTATGCGGATACTAATGAGCGGGATGGTTTTACGCTTGATGACATTCAAGTTGAACATTATAGCGCGACGTCAGCGCGCGTAACTTGGCAAACAAGTAAAGAGGCCAGTTCATATATGGAATATAAGCGCTCCACTTTTACCGGTTGGGAAAAAACCAGCGTTACCACTGATTTTGTCCACTCAAGAAACCTTAAAAATTTAGTGGCCGGCCGAGCTTATGATTATCGAATTTATGCGACTTATGGCACGATTGACAAAGAAGAGCTTGATTTGAAATTTGATTTGCCGGATGCCAGCACAGTTGAAATTATAAGCGGACCACAACTTACTATCAGCTCTCAAAATATAGCGGTAAGCTGGGAAACAAACTTGTTAACTAAAGCAATTTTGTATTATCGCCAAAAAGGCAAGGAAGAATTTACATCGGTAGAAATTGATGAGTATCAATTAAATCACAAAATAGAAGTAAACAATTTAGCTTTTGATGATTATGAATATTTCGTTTTGGCTATAGCTAATACGATGGAACAATCCGAATCGGCAATGAGAGAATTTACAATTGTTAATCCATCGCTTGCCCTTGTCTCAACTTCGACTGCCGTTATTGCCGACAAACCAAAAAGCGCAACTACTTCTTCGGAGCTAAATAATGTAGCGACAGAAAAGGTTGTTAATATTAGCAATAAAGATATGTATCGGAATTTGCGTGGTAAAATTATACTAACAGTAGAACAAGCCGGTGAAGCTTATTATGTTAATCCAAATACTCAGACGCATCATTTTTTAGGAAGACCGGACGATGCTTTTGCGGTAATGCGAGAGCAGGGAATTGGTATCAGCAATGAAAATCTTTATAAAATTCCAATCGGTCTGAGTGGTAGCGGCACGGACAGTGACGCTGACGGTCTATCCGATTACTTGGAAGAGACAATTGGTTTAAGGTTTGACGCTGGTGACACTGACGGTGACGGATATAATGACAAAGATGAACTTATTAATGGCTATAACCCTTGGGGAGAGGGGCGGCAGAACTTGGATGATAATTTTAGCAAAGCTCAAGGCGGTCGGATTTTATTACAAGTCGAAAAAAATGGTGAAGCCTGGTATGTAAGTCCGGTAGATAATAAACGTTATTTTTTGGGTCGACCAGCCGACGCGTTTGCAGTAATGCGGGAGCTTGGGCTTGGTATTTCGGATAGTGATTTTGATAGCTTATAGTCAATTCGAATGCCAATCCGAATATTACAAATATTAGGTTAACCTGCTTTTTTAAGGATTGATTTTTTGTGAGAAATGTGCTAATATAAGTGTATATGAAGCAAAAAGATATTAAAATTTTAGAGAAATTTAGGCCTTTTTTATGGTCTTTTAATTTTGCAGAAATAGATTTTGAAAAAAACAAAAAAAGGATTATTACTAATGTTTTAAACTTTGGAACCAAAGAAGCGACTGATTTATTATTTAAAATTTATGATAAAAAAGATATTAAAAAGCAAGTTGAGAATCCGCTTCCGGGAGAATGGAATGACAAGTCATTAAATTTTTGGTCAATAATTTTTAAAATAAAGCCTAAAAGCACAAAACATGTTTTACGATATCTTGGATAAAAAAAGAATTGAAATTTTACCAAAGCTGAAAAGTTTTAAAAAAGATTTTTATTTGGCCGGAGGAACTGCCCTAGCTTTGCAAATTGGACACAGAGACAGTGTTGATTTTGATTTTTTTAAACAAGGCGATATTGATACAAAAAAATTATTCAATAAAATAAAAGAAGTTTTTCAGGGGCATAAAATTTTAAAAATTCAAGAAGAAAAAAATATTTTAACAGTTTTGATTGATAAAAATATAAAACTTAGTTTTTTTTCTTATGAATATGACATGTTAAAAGAAAAAAAGAATGAAGAAAATTTATTTTTAGCTTCGATTGAAGATATTGCTTGTATGAAATTATCGGCAATTTTGAGTAGGGCCAGCAACAAAGACTACATTGATTTGTATTATATTTTCAAAAAATATGAATTGAAAGAAATTATTGATTTGTGTAAAAGAAAATTTATTGATATTGACGCGAATTTAATTTTAAAAAGTTTGGTATACCT
>JAYENK010000023.1:0-16382 GCA_034722035.1 Patescibacteria group bacterium
GAGGATTTGGATAGAAGAGTGTAATAAAAAATTATCATAAAATGGGTCGATTGCAGAGTGGTCAAATGCTCGAGACTGTAAATCTCGCGGTTTATACCTTCGTAGGTTCGAATCCTACTCGGCCCACATGGAAAATAACTGTCAAATTGTAGGCAGTTATTTTTTAGTAGCCTTTTAGGATTTGGAACATATTTTATAATTTGCTACACTTTATATATAAAAAAGTTATTAGGTTATATCAAAAACATGAATAAAAAAATAATATGTCACAATCTGGATAATAATAAGTTTGAAGTCGAGGCTGACAAACTAATTTTTCGTCCGTCTGTTTATGGGATTTTAATCAAGAATGATAAAATTCTATTATCAAAACAATGGGACGGTTATGATATGCCTGGTGGGGGAGTCGATATTCACGAGACTCTTGAAGAGGCACTTGTAAGGGAATTTTTTGAAGAAACAGGTCTGAAAGTTGAAGTGCTTAATCCAGTTTATACAGAGACTTCCCTTTTTCATCCTAGTCACTCAACAAAACATAAGGACGAATTTTGGAATTGTCCATTGACTTATTATCTAGTGAAGCAGATTGGAGGAAAAATATCGAAAGATAATTTTGACGAAGAGGAAAAAGACTACGCTGATCTCCCTGAGTGGATAGATTTAGAAAAGGTTGATAGTCTGAAATTTTTCAATTCAGTTGACAGTGCTTCGGTAATCAAAAAAGCCCAGGAATTGTTATAAATAAAGGTAAAAAAATACGGTTTTTAAAGTCGTATTTTTTGTTTTGCCCAAATTATATATTTTATGTAAAATAATTTCTATGGAGTGACAGTTATGAATCAAAAAATAGCCCAACAATTATTGAATGAGATGAGAAAGAGCGGGATTGAAAAAGATTTTTACTTTTGTTTCAGAGAATGGAAATGCAGATGCTGGGATTGAGCCAGGGGCAATTGATTTTGGTCATCCTAACCAACTTGGCAATGCCTATATCGCAAAAATAATATTAAAAGAAATATTTGATATTGATTTTGATCCAGAGTTGTATATAAAAGAAACTTTAGAGGGCAAAAAATATCCGTCGTACTAAAGTATTTTATTTTAAAATATTTTCTTTAACCGCCTCAATAAATTTAGCCAAATAAACCGTTCGAACTTCCGAGTCTCCCGCCCACAAATAATAGAAAATCGTCAGAAATGATGATTTTTTTAAGGCCAAGGAAAACGTGAATAAAATTAAAGAGATATTCGGTGATCAGATTAAGATTAGTCTAATAAAAAGGGATTATAATAACGGTATTGAAAAATTATGGGTAAATATCGACAAAGTTGACAATTACATAAAATTTGAATATAATAAGGAATCATTGTATAATGAAATTAAGGATATAAAAATAGTATAAAAATATGTTTTATAGTAAAAAAGATAAAGATATTAAATATTCAGATTTATCTTCAAGAGAACAAAAGAAGATAATGGGAAAAACAATAAGGGATGCGAATAAGGATCAGCTTGATTTAGTAAAGAAATTTGATAAAAAATTTGGAAACCTTACTCATGCAAAAACTTAATTTGTACGTTTGAGCTGTTTTTTTATTGTCCCAATAAACTTGCTCAAATAAACCGTTCGAACTTCTGAGTTTTCCGTTCACCACTTTACAAGTAAACATTTGATATAAAAAAGACAACAGAATAATCCCTGTTGTTTTTTGTTTATAAAATTTAATCTATATTATAATATAGATTAAATTTGAGAAGTTTTGTTAATTTCAATCTAGTCAGTGCGTCCTGATATTAAGGAAAAATAAAAAAGGAGTAGCCATTTAATGGTTACTCCTTTGTATTCGGTGGGTTTTTACAGTGTTTTCTTCAAAAATTTATTATTTTCAATCCAATCAATATAATCAGATATCAAAGCAAAATAATCATAATCAATCTTGATTTCTGGGGTTTTTATAACAAGCTTAAAAAGTCGCTCAAGTTCATTTTTAGGTAAACTTGGTAATTTTATTTGAAATATCAATTTACGGTATAGTTTTAATAACAAATAATAGTAATTTTTAAAATGTTTGATTTAGCTACAAAATATTGTTTTTACCTTGATAATGACCCGAAGAAGTCAATGAGGTATTTTATGTTGCTATTAGAAATTGAAAATTATGTAAACGGAGCTGTTATTCAAATGAATAGACTTGAAAGACACAGAGCAAGGCTGCGAATAATGTTAAATGATATAAGAGAGAGTAAAAAAGTAAATCAAAATAAATTTCGATCAACTTACTTTGCTTGTGATACACATTATTATTTTATTTGTATAGATAAGATTTATAAACTTCTAAAAAATTTACACGAAGAGCTTAATGATGAAAAGATAAAAAAACTAAGGGCTCGTATTAATAAGTATTTTAATATATCAACGGTAAGAAATCATTTAGAACATATTGAGGATCGTTGTGTTGGTTTTTTGAGCTTGAATGATAAGAAAAACAACAACAAAAAACAAATTAATGATTTCGGTAGTTTTTTGGGGGATGACTATACGTTTAATAATGAAAAATATCCTAGCAGTAAAATTAGCCTTAAGGAAATAAAAGATATTTATAAGGAATTGATAAAAATTTTACACCATGACTACGCATTAAAAAATCCCGAGTTTACAAAAAGGCAAGAGATTGAGGCAGAGCATGAAAAAATTATGAAAAATTTAAAAAAGATAGGATTTATTAAAAAAGTATGAAGTTTGTAGATTTAAAAAGAAGACTTTGTATTTTGGGAATATTTTTTGTAGCATTATCGGCAATATGTTTATATCTTGGTTCGAAACCAATGTCTTGGGAATATCAGACCTGGGAGGGCAATAGCTTGAAAGAAATCGAATACAGGTCTATGCGTTTTACTCAAGCACATATTGGATTAATATTATTATTTATTGGTTCAATTTTACAACTGGTTAATTTGTTAAAAATTAAAGATATTAAGTGGGCTAAAAAAATATCCAGAATTTATTGATGAAATGAAAAAGAAAAAAGTGGTTATAGGGAGTTCAGCTGGTGCATATGTTTTGGCAGAATATTCCATTGATTATGCTGACAGAAGTGAGCCAGTAAAAAGATTCGGAGTCTTGCCGATTAAGATTTTTTGTCATTTTGAAGAGAGTAGTCTAAAGGTGCTAGAAGATAAATTTAAAAAAGTTGATAAAGATAATAAATTTGAGTTAGTTTTGCTTAAGAATTGTGAAACTAAAATTATTGTTAAATAAAAAAAATGGAATTATACTTTGATGAATCAGGCAACCTTGGTAAAAAGGATAGATATTTTGTTATAGCAATGCTGTTGCCAGTGAACAAAAAAAGAATCAAGAATTTTACAAGACGTTTTTGTGCAAAACTTGGTCATGATGAAATTAAAGCTTCAAGGTTGGATTTTGTTCAGAAACAAAATTTAATTCACAAACTTTCCAAAATCCCAGACAACAAGGTTTCTTATATAGTTGCAGACAAGTTAAAGATTGAAAGTCAAAAATTATTAGGCGATACAAATTTGTGTTTCAATTATTTATTTATGCACTTGGTTAAGAATGTAGTATCCAATGCAAAAGAGGATGTTAATATGCTTATTGATGAACACACAATTAAGGTTGGTTCTATAAATTCATTAAAAGATTATCTGCGAATAAAAGCATATACCGAGTGGGGTTTTGAAAAAGAATTAAATATATTTTTTACTGATTCAAAAAATTCAAAATTAGTACAGACTGCAGATTTAGTAGCAAATACAGTGTATGCAAGGTATAATTACGATAGAAAGCATTTATATAATATGTTAAATATTAGCGAAAGTATACAGTTTCCATATAAAAAATTCGGAAAATAATCTTGCTTTAATTTTTATTTTGTACTATAATGGATATAGAGTGTAAATCTTATACGGAGCTTAATGTAAGTAAGTGGCGTATTCCGTCATCGAAGTATAAGTAGCTCAAAACGTCCTGCGGGGCGTTTTATTTTTGACAAAAAAATCATGGTTGATTTACAATATTATTTTTAACGGTTTAATAGTCAAAAATAGTTGGTGAAATAGTTAAATTTGTTTTAATATTAAAGCAAAACTACTAATAAAGTTAAAACAGTTTAACTATATGACTACTATTTTAAAAAAAAGAGGGAGGTAACGTTAGGGTAACGTTACCTCCCCCCTCTTTTTTTTAAAGCATAAAGACTATTAAATTTTTTAATTCATTTGTGTTATAATGTAATTATGAATATGCCAAACAGAATAATTACTGGTGGGATTATCGCTGTTTTATCAGCCTGCCTTGTTTTTGCCAGTTTTACTGGTACAGCTGGTATTGATTATGGCACTGTCATCACTGGTGTTTTCTTTTTATTAATTGGTGTTTTTATTATTTTTAATAAAAAAGAAGATGAGATTGAGAAAATAAAAGATTAATATAGTCTATATTGCAAAAATATAAATTTTTGTTATAATAGTTTTGTATTTATTACAGCACCCGTCGTTCAACGGATAGGACGCAAGTTTGCGGAACTTGTAATGTAGGTTCGATTCCTGCCGGGTGCACAAAAAAATACCCCTTGTAGAGACGCGATTAATCGCGTCTCTACAAGGAGTATTTTTTTTATTTTAATATTTCCTGCCATTCTTTGATTTTTGCAAAGAATCTTTCTTTGTTTTCTTCTTTGATTGGTTTGCCCGGCGGGAGAATTTCGTTTAAAGGGTTTATTTTACTGCCGTTTTTTACCATTTCATAATGTAGGTGTGGACCGGTAGAGTAGCCGGTTGAGCCAACTGCGCCGATAGTATCGCTTTGGCTAACTTTTTGGCCATATGAAACATATATTTTTGAGAGATGAGCGTAGTTTGTCGTGTAAGTTCCGTTGTGTCGGATTGAAACAAAATTGCCATAACCGGAGCTGTTCCAGCCGGCATAAACTACGGTGCCATTACCAACACTTCGGATCGGAGTCCCGAGCGTGGCTGCATAGTCAATCGCGCGATGACTAGAGTTGTATTGCTTGAAGGCGGCGACATAGCGCGGACCGGTTGTGTAGCCGGAAGAAATATATTTAAAAGCGACTGGTGCTTTTAAGAACATTTTTTGTACGCTGTTACCATCAGCATCAAAATAGCCAATATTGTCTTTGGACTCTTCAAAATAAAATACATCAAATTGTTTACCCGCGTTAATATAACGTCCAGCCAAGATTTTGCCGGGCATAATATATTCGCCGTTCAAATAGCGCTCTTCATAAATAAATTTGAAAGTGTCGCCTGTCCGTGGATCCATGGCAAAATCAATTGACCATTGAAAGGCGTTAGCCAGCTCGATGATGGCGCGAATGTCGATTTCTTGATTAAGCGCAGCCTGATATAAACTTGACTCAATTATACCTTCAGCAGTTTTTGTTTTATATTCGTAAGGGATAATAATTAGCTCAGCTTGCCAGGTGCTAGTCGCTATGCTAGAACTGGCAATATGGCTGACATGTAACTCATTTTCAGTATCAACTCGGTAAATTAATTTTTTTAATTCGTCCGTATCTTTATCAAAAGTGAGCTCAAGCTCGCGTTCAACGCGAATTTTGGTAAGATCATAAACTGGTTTAGCTATGTCATATATTTCCATAGCGAGAGCATATGGTACACTTGATGTTGTCATAAGCTTGCCAAAAGTTGAACCTTCTGTAATCGGCACTATTTTTATTCGGTCAATTGGTTCGGAAAGTTCTATTTTTTTGGTAGAAGTGGCAATATCGCTTATTTTTTGTTTGGGATTTGGTTTGTTCTCGGAAAAATAAGTAATACTAGCTATTGCCGCTAAAATGAAGACAATAAATATTATTTTTTTCATAACGGAAATATTATAGCATTTTTGTTCAGCCTTGTGCAAGAACCAGTCCCCAAACTTCGGAAGCACCATTTTGTTTTAACACTTTAGCACATTCATTTAAAGTTGAGCCGGTAGTAACAACATCGTCAATTAGTATAATTGGCCGTTTTAATAAATTATCCCCTTTGTACAAAAAGACCCCTAGAATATTTTTTAAGCGCTTTTTTTGGTTTAGTTTTGCTTGACTGCTGGTGTATTTTGTTCTAATCAGTGAGTTTGATTTTAAATTAAATTTAAAATAATCGCAAAAATCAGCCGCTATTAATTCGGCCTGATTAAAACCGCGCCATCTATAGCGTCGCTTGTGCAAAGGTACGCTCATAACAATGGTATTATCCGGCCAAAGAATCGGCAGAGGAATTTTTAGTTGCTCCTTTAACGAATTTAAGTTTAGATTATAAGAATTTGAGAGTTGCGTAAAATAGATTATCAGTAAACGCCCCAGCACTGTGTTTAGATCTTTTATAAAATGATATTTATATTTTTTGATTAAATCAGAGACAATTTTGTTATTATAATCGCTGGCAACCCAAACTCCGTCCAGAAAATAGTTTGGCGCGCATTTTTCGCAATAATTAGAATTTTTATTTTTTTTAAAACAAGCCGGACAAAATTGTCGGTTATTAATCGGCAAAGAGCGAAAACAATCTTGACAAAGCCATTCGTTACTTTTTCCGCAACCTAGGCATTCCAAGGGAAAAAGCAGATCTAATAAAAAATTACGCGCAATCCGCGCGTAATTAATAATTTCTTCCTTAGTGTTCATAAGAAATAATCTATTTTAATCTAATTTGATGTAAGTTTTGAGTGAATTGGTCAACGAAATAAAGATAGCGCCCGTCTTTATCTACCATTAAATTCTCCATTTGATAGTCGCCGTCAGGGACCGCGATTAGTTTTTTAAGACCGGAAAGAGGATCGAGTTCGTATAGATTATCCGGAATCCCCTCGCCAAGCTCGGGCATAAAACCGGCCCCTTCCGGTAAATGCTCCGGTACCGCGCAATAAATTTGCGTTTCATCATAATAAACACATTTGTGCGCCCAAGTATCAAGATTTAAATTTCTTCTGTCCCGTCCGATATTGTCCCCACTCGAGCTAACCGTCCAAAGTGTTGGTCGGAGCTTATTATCATCGGTATAGGTACTGTAAAGCATTTTATCTCCGTTTGGAGACCAGATATGTTCAAAACCGCGTCCTTGTACCACGATTGATTTAAAATTTTCATTATTTTGACCGATAAAGAAAATTTCTTGCCGTTCAAAACCAAGACCCTTGGAGTATATGCCTATAACTTGATCATTGGCAGACCAGGTTGGCGTGACCGTATCAGCATAAATTCCGAGTGGCTCCACCGGTCTTACTCTTGATCCGTTATAGTTAGAGACCGCTAAATAACGGTTATCAGGGTCGATTCCCATGAGTTTCATTGAAAGAGTGTCATCGTTTTTTGAAAAAGAAAAGTCGTCCCAATGAGTCGGTAAAGTCGTTTGTTTTTTGTTGCTAAAGTCATAAACAATATTGGCTCCGTCTGGATATTCGATAATTGCTAAATTATTTTGATTGGACCAGGTAACACTTTCTACATCATAAAACTCTTTATCGCTCAGTGGCTTGGCTTGTCCGGATCGGTCAAGATAGTAAAATTTATTGTCTTTTTTATTATAATAGTTAATGTTAGCACCGTTTTTGGCTAATTTAGCATTTGCTACCGGGTCGTTATTCAATTTTTTGGTTTCGGTAAGTCCGCCTTGGGCACTTGGACTGATTTCGTTTGAGACTGCGATTGGCTGTTTTTGTTGGGGAAGGCGAGTGCTGCCATCATCTTCTCTGATTTGTCCTTCACCGGGACCGCTGCCTGGTAAGGTGCCTTGTCCGTCCAGAGTGCTAGAGGCGCTTCTTCCTGATCCTCTGATTAATGGTTTAAAAAACAAGAGATATATTGCTGTTGCCAAAGCAATAATAAGTATTACAAAAACAATGGCTAAAATTATTTTTTTTACTCGATCATTTATTATCATTTTTATTTTGTTTATAGTTTGAAATATGTTATAATATATATAAGTAAAAAATTTGTGTATAATTTTTTTGATTACATTTATATTATATAATAAAAAGTCGATTAGCGTCAAATTCGCAAATTTATTCTATGGGATTATTTTCATCTGAGTCCACTTATGTTGGGATTGATATAGGTAGCACTAGTATTAAAGTTGTTGAACTGAAAAAAATAAATGGAAAAATAGCTTTGGCTACCTATGGTTTTAGTGAAAACAGTGATACGCCTAAGCAGGATTGGCAAAAAGACATTGGGTCAACCGCCAAGGTCATTCAGAAAATTTTTGATGAATCCGGTGTTATTGGTCGAAATTCTATTTCAGCCTTGCCGATATTTTCGGTTTTTTCATCATTGATTAATCTTAGTAATGTTGCCAAAAAAGACATAGTCGGGGCTGTACATTGGGAGGCAAAAAAAGTTATTCCTTTACCCTTAGAAGATATGGTTTTGGACTGGAAGATAGTGGACAACACCGAAGAAAGTAAAGATAAGAAAAAAAAATTGAGCAAAAATATCCGTGTTCTTTTGACCGGAGCGCCCAAGACTTTGGTTAAAAGATATGTACAGATTTTTAAGCTGTCGCAAATAAATTTGCTTAGTCTAGAGACAGAAACTTTTTCTTTGATTCGTTCGCTTCTTGGGAATGATAAAAACACGGTAATGATTGTTGAGTTTGGCGCTTCGACTACGGACGTGACAATTATTGACAAAGGAATACCAATGCTAAATCGCAGCATTGATGTGGGTGGACTAGCTCTTACCGGGGCTATTAGCAAGCAATTGGGGGTTGATTATTCTCGAGCCGAGCAATTCAAATATGATTTAGGGATTAGTTCATTTAAAGATATTGATAATAAAAAAGAAAATAAAGATAAGCCAAGCGTGCCAAAAGTTATCAGTGAAACTTTGTCACCGATAGTTAATGAAATAAAATATGCAATTAATTTATTTCAAAATAAGTATAATAAAAATACGGAAAAAATAATTTTGTCCGGTGGTTCGTCTTTGTTGTCAGATTTGGTGCCTTATTTTTCTTCGCTTCTCGATACTAAAGTAATAATCGGAGATCCTTGGTCTAGAGTAGAATGTCCGAAAGAGATTAAGCCTTTATTACGGGAAATCGGGCCGCGTATGTCAGTGGCAGTTGGCTTAGCTTTACGTGAGCTTGAATAGAAATAAAAAATTACTTTTATTAATATAAATTAGATTTAATGACGGCTAATTTGTTAAAAAAATCCAATTCATCTGATAGTGGGGGGTTTGTTTCTAAGATTAAAAAGTTTTTTAGTAAAAGCAGTCAGAAAGAATATTCTAATGATTTTGCTAAAGAGAAAGAAGTTATCGCCAAATATAAAGCAAGAATTGAAAAAGAAAATAATGTTAAGCAGGCAAAAAAAACACCCATAAAATTTTCTATAGGCAACATTAAAGAATTAGCACAAAACAAGATGAAAGGCTGGCAAGCACCGCGGATGGTTGCCACCAATTTAATTCAAAATGAAGTAGTGTCTTATGTCGATTGGAGCGGACGAATTAGATTATTGCTAGTTGCGCTACTCGCCCCTTTATTGATTTCAGTTTTTACTTATATTGCTTTAGTTTATTTGGATGTTCAGGCCAGGACTAAGGCTAATATTCTTGGCGCCGAAATTGAATCTTTAAATAAACAAGTTGAGTCTGCTGAGAAGGGGATAGTTGAAGTTGATCAATTTAAGGGACGTTTGGCTTTGATTGAAAATTTACTTGATAAACACATTTATTGGACCAGGCTATTTGTTTTTTTAGAAAAAAATATTTTATCAGATTCAACTATTTTGGGTGGTTTTGCCGGAAACACTTTAGGGGAGTATAATTTTAGTATTGTAAGCACCGCTTACTCTGACGTAGTAGAGCAAATTATGGTACTTCGACAAAATCCATTAGTCGAGAGTGTTGAAGTTAGCGAGGCCAGGCAAGGGGTGGTTAAGTTTAGTGAAAGCGGGCAAGCGGCAGGCGTTACCTATATTTTAAAATTAAAGCTTGATCCAAGAATTTTTTATAATAATGAGTGATGAATTAAGTCCAGATAAAACAAGTCAATTTATAGCGCAATTAAGGAAATATTCTTATCAATTTTTTTCGATTGTAGCGGTTTTTGTCTTTTTGCTAGTTAGTTTTATTTCTTACAAATTTATTTTATTCCCCAAATACGACAATACTAATGACGAAATTAAAAAAGCTATTGAAATCAGAACGGAAAGTAAAGATCTTTTGGGGCGCTATTTACTTCGTTTAAAAAAATACCAAGAGAATTATGATAATGTTTCTCGTATTAATAAAAGGAAAGTTGAAGAATTTTTTAATTATGGATATGATGTAGAAATTTTATTTTCACAATTCGAAGTTATTGCCAAGGAACAGGGGTTGATTTTGAGTAATTTTTCGATAAGCCAAGACGGTAAAGCCAAGAACAAGAAGTCTAATAACAAAACTGCTGTCAAAAGCGATAAAGAGCTTGAGACCATAAAGATAAATGCTAGTTTTGTCGGTCTTAGCTATGAGGGTTTAAAGATTTTTTTGGATTTTTTCGAAAATGCCTTGCCTTTAATTAACATTATAAACTTAAATTTTTCCGGTGATAATAATGTGGTAATCACTGCGGAAACATATTATTTAAATTAAAAATGGAAAATATTAATAAAGGAAGCAATAAAAATCTGTTTATTTTAATATTGCTGGTTTTTATGTTATTGTTTATGGCTTATTTTGCTTATTCTTATTTTTTTGAAGATCAGGAATTTATTGCGGTTAAAATTAATCGCGTGACTTCAGAGCAGCTTGGCTCTAAAGTGCTTAATGTTTTTATTTTGGAAGACCCTCGCTTCACTGGTTTAAAAAAGATTAATTTTGAAATACCAAGCCTAGATTCAATCGATACCGGAAAAGACAATCCTTTTGGCGGTTAAAAAGCAAGAGATTAATATAGATTAATATGTTTAGTACAAAACAAAAAGAATTATTACAATTATTAATAAAAGAAGGTAAAATAAAAGAGAGTAAGGCGACTGAATTAATCAACGAAATTGAGACTGGACAGAAAAAATTTGACGATGTTTTGATAAAGCAAAAAATTATTGAGGTTGAAGATTTGGCTAAGTATAAAGGGCAGGTCCATAACTTGCCTTACGAGAATTTGGCTGAAAAGGAGTTTAAAAAAGATGTTTTGAATATAATTCCAAGGGAAGTTGCGAATAATTATAATATAATTTGTTTTGAAGAAAAGCAAGATTTGATAAAAATCGGCTTAACTGATCCGGATAATTTTAAAGCAATCGAAGCGGTTGATTTTTTAGCCAAAGGAAAAGGTTATAAAATTGAGTATTATGTTATTTCTTATTCTGCTTTTAAGAAAGCAGTGGCAAAATATGATGATGCCGATAAAGAGCTAGGGGTCGCGCTCGAGCAACGTGCCGCCGAAGAAGATGAGCTTACTACGATTGAAGAAAAGGATAGTATGGAGCTTAAAGAGGTGACAAAGAGCGCGCCGGTTGCCAAGATAGTTTCGGTTATAATTCGTCACGCGGTTGAGGGGGAAGCAAGTGATATTCATATCGAGCCTTTGTTTCATGAAAGTCGAGTGCGTTATCGTATTGATGGAGTTCTGCATACTTCCTTGGTTTTACCCCGGAGTGTGCACGCGGCCATTGTGGCTCGAATTAAAGTGATGTCAAATTTGAAATTAGACGAAACTAGGATTCCACAAGACGGGCGAATTCGTATGGAGATAGGGGATAAGGTGATTGACTTCCGTGTTTCTATTTTGCCACTCATGGGAGCGGAGAAGGTGGTAATGCGTATTTTGGACACCACCAAGGGCGCACCTAAATTGGAAGATCTCGGATATCAGGGGCAACAATTACAAGCAATACTTGATTCTTCCGAGCGGACTGAAGGGATTATTTTGATTACTGGGCCAACCGGAAGCGGCAAGTCAACCACAATATTTTCTGTGTTGGATTTAGTTAATAAAGAGGGAGTTAATATCGCTACTTTGGAGGATCCGGTGGAGTATCAAATGAAAGGAGTGAATCAATCGCAGATTAAACCGGAAATCGGTTATACTTTCGCGGCAGGTCTTCGCTCATTTTTGCGGCAAGATCCGGATATTATTATGGTGGGGGAAATTCGTGATGAAGAAACCGCGGAATTGGCTACACATGCCGCCTTGACCGGGCATTTAGTATTGTCAACTCTTCATACCACAAACGCGTCTGGCGCGATTACTCGTTTGGTTGACATGGGAGTCCAGTCTTTTTTACTTGGTTCAACCCTAGTTTTAGTCGCGGCTCAGCGTTTGGCGCGAAAGAATTGCGAGAAGTGCAAAGAAGAATACAAGATGCCGGAGAAGCGCTTGGTTGAAATTAAACAAATAGTAGAAGAGATAGGAGTAGACTATGTAAAAAAGCAGATTCCCGATTTGGACATGAATAATCTAAAATTTTATCATGGAAAAGGTTGTTCGCATTGCGGTAATTCCGGTTATCATGGACGCCTATCTGTT
Source organism: Patescibacteria group bacterium (assembly GCA_034722035.1). GTDB lineage: Bacteria > Patescibacteriota > Patescibacteriia > Patescibacteriales > UBA12075 > JAYENK01. Next base: position 12,509 of record JAYENK010000023.1, read on the forward strand.
TGTGAAGTACTCACTATAACAGACGAAATAAAAGAAACGATTTTTGGAGGAAAAAAACATTTAACAATTAGCGATATTCGCAAGTCACAACAATTTGTTACAGTAAAACAAGACGGCATAATAAAAGTTTTACAGGGAATAACCACTCTGGAAGAAGTCTACCGAATAATGCGTAATTAATAATTTTTATAAATAAAAAAATATGACAAAAAAAGCAGAGAATATTAAAATATTATTGATTGAAGACGATCCATTTTTATTAAGCATGTATTCGACTAAATTTACTATGGAAAAGTTCCAGGTTGAGTCGGCTGAAGACGGTGAAAAGGGCATTAAGTTAGCCAAAGAGGTTAATCCCAGTATAATTCTTTTGGATATTTTAATGCCAAAAATGAACGGTTTTGAAGTGCTTGAAGATTTAAAAAAAGATAAGCGAACCACCTTTGTTCCGGTAATTCTTTTGACTAATCTAAACCAAAAAGACGAAATTGAACGCGGAATGAATATGGGAGCGGACGATTATTTAATAAAAGCTCATTTTATGCCTTCCGAGGTGGTTGCGAAGATTAAAAAAGTACTTAACAATTAATAATTGAATTCGTGCCTGTATTTAAATATAAAGCCTATACCAAAGAAAGGAAATTAATGTCCGGCCTGGTGGACGCGCCAGCCGAGAATTTGGCAATCCAAATTTTGAAAGATAAAGAATTTGATATTGTTTCTATTGCGGAAAAGAAAAATATTTTTGGGGCGAAAAATATAGTGATTGGCGGGGTAAAAGTCAAAGATGTGGTGATATTTTCACGGCAGTTTTCAGTGTTGATTAGTTCTAGTATAAGCTTAGTGCAGTCGCTTAAAATGTTATCTGAGCAGACAAAAAATCCGGTTTTTAGAAATTATTTATCAGAAATATCCGATGAAGTGGACGGAGGGGCGCGCCTATCCGATGCTTTGGCCAAGCGGCCCAAAGCTTTTTCAGAGTTTTATGTCTCGGTTGTGCGTTCGGGTGAGACTTCCGGTAAATTGGATGAAGTTTTGACTTATTTGGCGGATGAATTGGAAAAGGATTATGATATGATGAGCAAGATAAAAGGGGCAATGATTTATCCGGCTTTTATTTTTTTCGGTTTAGCAATTGTTGGAACTGCGATGATGGTTTTTGTAGTACCAAAGTTAACAGGTGTTATTGCTGAGTTGGGCGGAGAATTGCCTACGCCGACCAAGGTTTTAATTTTTGCTTCGGATTTTTTAGCCGCTTTTTGGTGGTTATTGTTGATTGCATTAGTTGGTGCGATTGTTGGTTTTAAGATGGCCATGAAAACCAAGCAAGGTAAAGATATTTTTGGTATAATTTTATTAAATACTCCAATATTTGGGAAGTTATTTCGAAAAATATATTTGGTTCGTTTTACTCGTTCACTTGAGACTTTAATTAAAGGTGGTGTTAGTATTTCGCAGGGACTAAAAATTACGGCCGACGTAGTGTCTAACGCAATTTTTAAAGATTTAATTTTGGAAACAAAAAAAGCAGTTGAGGATGGTAAGTCGATGATAAGCGCAATGGAAGATTCGCGTTATGTGTCGTCGATGGTGACGCAAATGATCGGGGTAGGGGAAAAAACCGGGCAGTTGGACGGTATTTTTGGTTCAATTACGATTTTTTATAGTCGAGAAATCGATAATACCGTCGCGAATCTCATGACTTTGTTGGAGCCGATTATTATGGTTATTATCGGTATTGCCGTTGGTGGAATGGTGGCAGCTATTATTATGCCAATGTATAATATGGCGAGCCAGTACTAGTCAATTAATAATTAATAATTAATAATTAAGTGAGATTTAGCTATAATAAAAAAGGCTTTACTTTGGTTGAGCTGTTGGTGGTAATTAGCATCATCGGGCTTTTGTCGTCTTTTGCGGTTGTTTCTTTGAATTCGGCTCGGGTTAAAGCTAGAAATGCGCTCCGTAAAGGGGATATGGCTCAGCTCCGGACTGCGTTGGTTTTATATTATGATGATAATGCGCAATATCCGGTTTGCGTTGGCGGTGGTTGGGATACAATGGATCCGTTTTTTGGTACTGATCCTGACACTGGCTCTGCTTGTTATAATGTTGATGTTAGTAATGCTCTTGCTTCTGGTCCTCGCCCGATTATGCCGGTTATTCCGAAAGATCCGTTAAATGAAAATAATTTAACTTTGGCCAATGGCGGACGGGATGATTTAATATATTTATACGTAAGCGATGCCTTCGGCCAGCAATATGCGATAGTTTATCAACTGGAAGAAGAACCGGGTGTGTGGCAGTATAGCCGCGGTTATTGATTTGACAGTTTTTGTTTATTTTATTCTAATTCTATGTTATAATGTGGATAAGTGGTTAATTAAAAAATACGCTAGTATAAAAAGGTCGAGCGTTTTAATCCCTAGAAAAACATTAACCATCTATAACACCAAAATAGTTATTTTCGTTACTTTAATTTCTAGAATTAAGCTAATGAGAGCATTTTAACTATTTTATTAAATTTAAATTAATATGAAAAATCAAAAGGGTTTTACTTTAATTGAGCTATTAGTAGTTATCGCTATTATTGGTCTGCTTTCAACTTTAGCTGTAGTTTCTTTGAATAACGCTCGTCAGAAAGCGCGCGATGCTAAGCGCGTAGCTGATGTCAGACAAATACAGACCGCCCTTGAGTTGTACTTTAATGAACATAACGCATATCCGCTAATGGCTGTTGGCGATGTTCTTGGTTTGGAATCTATTGCCGGCTTTTCAACTTACATGGCTGATGTTCCGGCAAATCCAAGTCCGCAAGCTGAAGATTATGGTGGTACAAGTAACTGTCCAGGCGAAGATTATCAATATGAATCGTGTACGGCGGATGGTACTACTTGTAACGCAACTGTCGATGGTGCTAGTTATTATATCACCTATTGTTTATCCGGTACCACCGGTAACTTAAATGGAGGCAAACACATTGCTACTCCGGCAGGAATGTAATATTACATTTTATATCAAAAACAGTTCCGAACACTCGGAACTGTTTTTTTGTTTTATTTTTATTTAGTAAGCTGATATAATAAATATATGCTAATAAAAAGTTTGCAAAAAATAAATATTTTACTTATTAATTTTATATATATTATATTATTAATATCTATTCCAATATTTTTTAGTATTTTTTTAAAAACAAATAATGTTTTTGAATTGCCCAAGTTAATTTTGTTTAAAATTTTGGTATTAATTTTAATATTTTTATTGACCGAGCAATTTGTTTTTCAGGCAGATAAATTAAGAATTTATAAAAAATATAAAAATTATTTAATATTTTTATCATTAGTTTTATTATATTTTGCTTTTCATACTTTTTTTATCTCTATTAATTCAAATTTAAGCTTGTTCGGCACCTATGACCGTCTTGAGGGAACTACGTCTTATATCTACTATTTTTTGTTCTTTTTAGCTTCGCTTTATTTTTTTAGAAAACAAAAGAATATTAAGCTCGCGTTCTTCGTAATGTTTTTTTCCGGTATTATTGCCAGTATTTACGCGATTATGCAGGCCTGGGGGCTGGATCCGTTAAATTGGAGCGAATCAACTCAGCTAAGAGCCACTTCAACTTTTGGCCAGCCTAATAATTTAGGATCTTTTTTGCTACTGGTGGTTCCATTTGGCGTTTATTTTATTGTTATTTTTAAAAAATGGTATTTAAAGATATTGTTTGGGCTGGGTGTAATAATAAATTTATTGGCTTTATTTTATACCTATTCCACTGCTTCTTGGCTTGGTTTTATCGGGGGTGGTATCATAGTATTAATTTTATTTTTACTTCTTTCTAATAAAAAATTTAGAATAACAAACAAAAAAATTT
>JAYENK010000024.1:0-15470 GCA_034722035.1 Patescibacteria group bacterium
AAAATTCCAGGATAACACAAGGGAGAGTTATTTTACAAACAAATTAATTAACATCTACATAAACAACAAAAATACACTTCTGTCCACGCTAGCGTGGACAGAAATAAGTTTAATCAGTGTTGACTTTTGTTTATTTGTATGATATCATATAAATATAGCAAGAAGGTCCCTATTTGCCACGTTGGCAATAATAGGGATTTTTATTTGTAATAACTATTATTTTAATGGAAGCGTTAAAACAAAAAAATAAAAAAATAATTACTGTAACTTTAGCAAAGAGGATTATTATATCCTTAATTTTTGTCTTAATTTTTGATTTATTTTTGTTCGCTATGCCCGCTTTAGCGGCCGAACCAATAAACGAAGATAATTTTGTTAATTCTGAGCCAACAACTGAGCCTATAGTTGAAGAAATTGTTAATAATTTACCTGAAACGACTACACATAAGGCAGTTTCCAGTGGCTACCATACTGTAACCGCCTATAACAGCGAAATAGGGCAATGTGATTCTACGCCCTGTATTACCGCAAACAACTTTAACGTTTGCGAACACGGAATTGAAGACACGGTAGCGGCTAATTGGCTTCCTTTTGGCACAAAAGTAAGAATGCCGGAATTATTTGGTGAACGAATATTTTATGTTCGTGATCGCATGAACAAAAAATACTCTAATCGAATGGATATTTGGATGCTAGAAAAACAAAACGCCAAACAATTTGGCATCAAAGTAGTATTAATCGAAGTGCTTGAACCCTAAAGCGCAAAGCAAGAATGCCTTTCAGAAATAAAAGGCCCTAAAAAGGTCTTTTTTGATTTATTATTTATTTATGCTATATTATGATTATCAAAATTCTTAATTGTTAATTTTTAATTCTTAATTTTTAATTAAAAAAGGCCTGGTAGCCAAGTGGTAAGGCAACAGTTTGCAAAACTGTCATTCACCGGTTCAAATCCGGTCCAGGCCTCATAAAATAAAAAAACACCAGCACTGGTGTTTTTTGCTTAATACCTAATACTATATACTTAATACTTATTGCACTGCCCCATCCAAGGCCTTAAACACAAACGCAGTAATCGCATAAGCCGAGATAATCACAATTAAGCCAATAACTGCCCGAGTAATCATTTTCTTAGCTTTTTCTACTTTAGTTTCGTCGCCCACAGCCGTCATCCAATTATACCCGGCTGTTATTACTAAAATAATAAATATTATGCCTAATAGACTAAGAAAACTTTTTATTATTAAATTTACTGCATCTCCTATTCCAAAAGTTATTACAAAGCCCTTCCCATCAGAAACAGCTAAATCTTGGACACTAATATCAGCCAATACATTGCTACTTAACGGACCTAATGCCAAGCATTTACTAGGCAAATACAAAAAAAACAATACCAACAAATATTTTAAATTTAATTTAATTTTCAAACACATAACAAAAAAATAAAATTATAAATAGCCCAAGAACTAACCGTAATAATCAATCCAATAATAGCCCTTCCTATTGTGTTTTTGGCTTTATCCACTTTTGCTTCGTCTCCACCGGCCGTCATCCAACTATAACCGGCAAACAGCGTCAAAACCAAAAATATTACACCAAGTATGGATAAAAACGCGTTAATTACCGTACCAACCATTCCTGCCATACTGGTTTCTGTGGTCTTAGCATAACCGGCTGGCCCACGCACCCCCTCAAGTCCAACTAACGGTGTTTGAGCAAAAACAAAATAAGGCAAAAGCAAAACCGCAATCAAAAAAATTAAAATAAATATTTGCTTATATTTCTTTTTCATTTATTTTTACGTCGTCATTATACTATTATTCTCATTTTCGGTTTCGCTTTTTGGCTCCATAGTACCTCCTTGAATCTTGCTAATAACAAAGAAACTAATCGCATAAGCGGCCAAAACAATAATTATTCCAATCACAGCCGCCGTTATTAACTTTTGCGCTCGCTTCATCTGATTTTCATTACCCCTGTCAGTCATCCAAAGAAAACCGCCATATATCATCAATCCAAGAAAAATCACACCCAAAAGAGAAAGAGCAGTATTTATAATCAAACCAACCGTAGTATTGAGCGTAACGCTGGTTTGATCTTTGTATCCAGCAGCCTTTCCTGCGTTCTGCATAAACTCAGAAGCGTTGCCCAAATCAGCAGCATCTACTGCTACTGATAAAAATGAAATAATAAAAACTACTAAAATTATCTGTAAAATTATTTTCATACTTTTGTAATAATAGCTTCAATAATATAAGCCGTAATCGCATAAGCGGCCAAAATTATAATTATACCAATAATAGCGTTACGCAAAACACTTTGCGCCTTTTTTACCTGATCTTCATTGCCCCGATCCGTCATCCAAAGAAAACCACCATAAATTATTAAACCAAGAAAAAATATTCCCAAAAATGACAAGAAAAACTTAATTACTTTTCCAATTGCCTCAGGTAAACTCTTCGTATCTTCAAAAAACTTTAGTTCTGTATGTCCTGTCTTGCCAGCGGTCTTTTCTAAACCAGACTCAAATTGCTCCTTAGCCGTATTAGCCAACACTGGTTGAACACTTAATAAAGGCAATAAAATTGCTATTAAAGTTAATATTACAAAAAATAATTTCATTTTTTTTATTTCGCAGGCGGCGGATTAAACAAAACACCACCAACGTAAGCCGCAATAACATAAGCGGCCAAAACAATAATCAAGCCAATAACAGCCGCTTCAATAATATCCCGCGCTTTTTTTGTGTCCGCGTCATTGCCTCTAGCGTTCATCCAAATAAAACCGCCATATATCATCAATCCAAGAAACAAAACCCCAATAAAGGCAAGAATAGCCCCAACCACATTACCAATCGCTTCGGGAATATTGGTTATTACGTTTTTTGGTCCTTCTTTTACCTTTGAACCGTCAAACGCTTGTGAACCGGATATCACAAGCCCATCAATCGCACTCTGCACACCTTCTGCATCAACCACAGAAAAAGCAAAACCAAACATAACAAAAATAGCCAAAACGGCTATAATTATATATGTTAAGTTTTTACAAGCTAAAAAACGCATAATGTTTTTATTTTTTTGTTTTTATTTACAAATTTCCATCTACGGCATCGTTTACAACGGTAGCAATTATTGACACAATTGCATAAGAAGCAAGAACTACTGCCAAGCCAATAACACCGCCAATTATAATAGATTTGGCCTTTTTGATTCTATCGTCATTGCCGGTAGCTGTCATCCAAATAAAACCACCATAAAGAATAATCGCAGTTGCGATAATTCCAAGAAAACCAATTAAATATTTAATTATATCTACGGCTGTTTGCTTGATGTCAGTAATATCGCTACCTGGAAGACCAAGATCTTCAGCGTCGTTCAACCCAATTAAATCATCGATGCTACTTTGAGCTTCAACTACAGATATGTCTAACGCAAAAACAAACAAAAATAATATTATTGGCAAAAACTTTAATAATTTTAGCATTTTTTTATAAATATTTTTTATCTAGAATTTTTTAAGCAAGGGAATTATTGGTAATACTAACAACAAATGTCACAATTGCAAAGGCAGCCAAAATAATAACCAAACCGATAGCACCGGCAATAATTGTCTTCTTCGCTTTTTCAATTCTATCCTGATTTCCAGATGCCGTCATCCAGATAAAGCCACCGTAAAGAATAATAGCGGTTGCGATAATACCAAGAAAAGTCATTAAATATCTAATAATATCTACTGCCTGTTGACGCACATCTTCTTCGGATGACTCTAAACCAAAATTAGTTGCATATTGCAAACCTATAATATCACTCTGCGCTAAAGCGGGCAAAACTACAGTTGTACACATTGCAAAAATAAAAAAGAATATTGCCAAATGTTTTAAAGAAATTTTCATTTTTTATATTCAATATTTAAAATTAACATATCCGCATTAAATCGCATATATTTATTCGACCTAGTGCAGACCCCCTTAAACTGTAAAAGGGGTCTAATATATTGAATTTCTAAATTGCTACAAATAATACTTACAGTAATTCTTTCCGTTATTAACTAAGAGAATTGTTAGTAATATTCACAACAAACGTCACAATCGCGAAAGCGGCCAAGATAATAACTAAACCGATAATACCGGCAATAATTGTCTTTTTAGCGTCAGCAATCCGGTCTTCGTTCCCAGCAGCCGTAAGCCAACGAAAGCCACCCAAAAGAATAACGACAGTTGCAATGATGCCCAAAAAGGTCATCAAATAACGGATAATTTCTACCGCTTGTTGGCGCACATCACCATCTTGACGATTTAGTCCAAAATTACCGGCATATTGAACACCAATAACATCTGTCTGAGCCAAAGCGGGCAAAGCTACAGTTGCAGTCATTACAAAAATAAAAGAGAACACTACCAAATTTTTTAAAACTTTTTTCATATTTCACCCCCTCTCTAGTTTCGTTATTTTTTAAACTATATTTATTAGACCTTTATAATAAAGTTATTCACATTTTAATAATTATATTTTAACATATTTTGTATTTTTAAACAATTTAATTTGCAAATCTAATTAGCTTATTTTTCATAGATATGTTAATATAGATAATATTTGGCTAATACAAGTTATTATTTTATGACTATTAAATCTAAAAAAATACTAATATTTGCACTATGGTTAATTATTTTTTTAGTGCTATTAAAAAATTCCTTCTCTTATCTTGACCCCGATCTGGGTTGGCACTTACAAATCGGCCAACAAATAATTACAGAAAAATCTGTACCAAGTATAGAATACTATAATTACCCACTGCTAAAAAACCAATGGACCGATCATGAATGGCTTTTAAACGCCTTAACTTTTTTCATCTTTAGCAAGCTCGGCTATTTTTCTCTAACTGTCTTTTATGCTCTTTTAATCATTGCATCACTATTATTAATCAAAAAAATAATTATCAATAACTACCCCCAGGTTAATGAACTGCTTCTTGTCGTTATATTTCTTGGTGGTATTTTGTCGGCCCGACCCAGCCTGGGAGTGCGTTTACAAGAATTTACTTTACTGTTTTTAGCAATTTTATTTTTTATACTTGATAAATATGCTAAAACTAAAAACATAAAAACGCTTTATTCCCTTCCTCTTTTATTTTTTATTTGGGCAAACGCGCATGGCGGCTTCATTCTTGGGCTTGGGCTCTTGTTGGTTTATATAATTCTAATTTTAACACCAAATTTTTGGAATAAAATTTTAAATAAACTTAAAGTGTTTCAAAAAATACCAAGCTTGTCTTCGGAAAATAAAACTTCTTTCTTATTGTTATTTTTGATAGCAATAATATCAACCCTGTTCACACCCTATGGCATCAAGCTGTACGAATTGCTTGGCGAATACTCCGGTACTTTTTATTTATCGCATATACTGGAATGGTTACCGGGCTGGAGGGCGCCAATCATGCTTTGGCAAATGATTTATACGGCAATAAGCGTCTGCTTTATTGCAATTACTATAATTAATATTAAAAACAATAAACAAAAAATAAATCCCTGGTATTTCTTTTTGGCTTTGTTCTTTTTTGTGTTTACGATCAAATCCCGGCGCCATTTTCCATTATTTTTTATCGCTTCTTTACCTCTGCTTTTTCATTTTTTTGCTAATTTAGAAAAACTGCCAAAAGATCTGTTTAACAATCGCTTTGTTATAAATTTTATAAAAACATATTCCATACTCGGCATAATCCTCGGCTCCACCCTAGTTCTTCTCACTACAAGTTTCACCAATAATCCCTTTGCAGATAAAGGCTATTGCAAGGGCTACCCTTGCGATGCGCTTGAATTCTTAAAAACAAACAATTACCAAAATACCACATTTTTAAATCCTTTTCACTGGGGCGGCTATTTAATGTGGATTTGGCCGGAAAAATTATTATTTATTGACGGTCGTTTTCCTCAGCTTCCTTATGACAATCATACTTATTTACAAGAATATTTTTCTCTTTTTGAAAAAAATAATATTAAAAACAAAATAAATCAATATAATACCGATTTAATAATGCTAAGCATTGCCAAGCCATTCAAATTAAACTGGATGGAGCGCAATGTTCTTGGTTATACTGATGATTATTATCGTGACCCTAATATAGAAATCAAAAAATACTTAAATAGTGCAAAGGAATGGGATTTAATATATAATGATGATATAAGCCTAATCTATTCTAAAAAATAAAAATCAATGCATCTTAGTGTTATAATTCCTGCTTATAATGAGGAAAAGAATCTAAAAAATACGATTTTAAAGTGCCTTGAATACCTAAACAAACAAAAGTATTTATTTGAAATTATTATTGTCAATGATGGATCAACAGACTCTACCTTGCAAATCGCACAAAAATTATCAAGCAAATATAATGTAATTAAAATTATTGATCTTAAAATTAATCAAGGCAAAGGAGCTGCAGTAAAAACAGGTATACTCGCATCACTTGGCGGCTACTCTTTGTTTATGGACGCAGATTATGCAACCTCGATTGACAATCTTGATAAAGCTTGGGTGGAGCTAAAAAATTGCAACGTAGTAATCGCTTCGAGAAATCCCAAAGATGTGATTGAAACCAAAATAGAAATATCACAATCTGTCTGGAAACAAAGTCTCGGAAAAATAGGTAATTTTTTAACTCGCGCTTTAACCGGACTCTCTTTTTATGACACTCAATGTGGTTTTAAAATATTTACCTCGACAGTTGCCAAAAAAATCTTTACAGAACTCAAAACAGTGGGATGGGCCTTTGATATTGAAGCATTACTATTAGCGCAAAAATATAATTATAAAATTAAAGCCATTCCTGTTATTTGGAAAAATGCCCCCGATAGTCGCGTTGGCTTTAAAGGGTATCTTACTACTTTGAAAGAATTAATTTCAATAAAAATTAACCTATGAATCTAGCAATAACAATACCGGCCTACAACGAAGCTACGATGATTTCTACGGTAATAAAAAACATTCCGCGCGATATTCCTGGAATAAAAAATATTAAAATAGTTGTCATTGATGATGGTTCAACTGATGATACTGTTATGGTTGCGAAAAATGCCGGCGCTGATATTGTCTTATCCAATCACAAAAACATCGGACTAGCCAAAACATTTGAACGCGGACTTGATGCCGCGCTGTTTTTACAAGCCGATATTATTATAAATATCGATAGTGACGGCCAGCATAACCCGAAAGAAATCCCAAACTTAATTCAACCTATTCTAAAAAATAAATCCGATTTTGTAATCGGCAATCGTAAAATCAAAAAACAAAAGGACATGAAACCTGGCAATTACTATGGTAATTTAATCGGGAATTTTGTTATAAAAATATTAACCAAAGCAAATATCAGTGATGCGTCCTGCGGTTTTCGCGCAATGAGTCGAAAAACCGCGCTCAAATTTAATCTCTTTGCCGATCACACTTACACGCATGAAACCATTATCCAAGCTGCTTTTAAAAATTTACGTATTAGTGAAGTTAAAATCGAATACACCAAAAGAAAAAACGGCAAGTCCAGACTGATTAAAAATCTTTTTAACCACATCAAACATTCCAGCGTAATCATTGTACGCACTGTTTTAATTTACAAATCTTTTAAAATTCTTTTTTATATCGGCGCGTTCATATTTTCTCTTGGCACACTCCTGGGATTAAGGTACGCTTACTTATATTTTATTTTAAATTCACTTCCAGGCAAACTCCAATCTTTATTACTCTCATCAACCTTGCTCACTATCGGCTTTTTTATTATTATTTTAGGCTTTTTGAGCGACCTGATTGCAAAAAACCGAGATATTAATGAGCAAATTTTATATTTAAATAAATTACGACACTATAGTAAAAATAATGCCTAGTTTGATTAATAATTCTAAAATTAAATTTTTATTATTCTTGTGGGTCCTTGCACCCATGTTTTTGTATATTAAAAATTTTGGCTATTCAAAAATTGTTTTAATCACGTCAGCTCTTGCTTTATTATTTTTATTAGTCTTAAAATTAGTTTATACGATTCCGCTAAAAACCAAAATCAATTCAAAAATCATTCATCAGGCAATAATTAATTTTATCGGCAAAAAAGAAATAACACTGAAACCAGCTTGGATATTTTTTGGTTTCATTTTTCTAGTACTCACGAATATTATCGCCTTATCATTACCCGCTTTAATACAAAATAATAATATTCTCATGTCTTTGCCTTCTCTAATAGAAAGAGTTGGCAGTTCTGTTTTATTTTTATTTTTATTTTTATTAATCCAGACAGCACTGGGGCAAAAATTTATTAATAATAAAAATTATTTAATCAATTTTGCCTTTGGCTTGTCTCTGTTCATGCTCCTAATCTATACTGTTGCTCTCGCTGGATATCTGTATGGTTATGTAATATTTACAATAATAGCTTGTTCGCTTGTTTTTTCGATAAAAGAAATTAAAAAAATAATAATTAATATTAAAAAAATAATTTTTAAAAAAAATAGAATTAATTTAAAAAATTCTTTTAAATTTTATCGCTTTATAATTATTTTGATTATTTTTTTCTTAATGTCTCTGTTATTTGTTTCAACTCTCAAGCCGGTGCCAATGGATGGCGACAGCTTGCATGTTTATTTTGCCGCGCCCCTTGCTTACGCGACTGAGCATAAATTTATACCGCTCAGCTATTCGGGACACTCAAGCATGGGGCAAAACATAGAAATAATCTATGCCGGAATAATTTCACTCTTTGGAACTTCGTTTGTTAACAATTTAAACTGGCTCGCACTTTTATTGATTTTAATTTCAACTTTTTATTTATCCAAACAATTATTTAATGAAAAAACCGCCTGGCTTGCAACTCTCTTTGCTTTTTTAATGCCAATGAATATTTATTTTATTACAACTGCCAAAGTAGATTTGTGGCAAACATTCTATCTGCTTATCATCTTAATTCTTTTTAATAATTATCAAAAAGAAAAAAAATTATCAGTGCTTTTATTAGCTGCTTGGTTTGCCGGTATTGCGATTGGTATTAAATATACTTCAATTATTTTTTTATTTTCTATCTATCTGGTTTATCTGATTTTTAGTATTATAAACCATAAGGATTATAAAAAAATATTTTCTCACTTTTTATTATCCACACTTCTTGCAATAATTGCTTTTTCTCCTTGGGCGATAAAAAATATTTATTATTTTGACGCCCCATTTCATCCTTTGTCTTATTTGTCACTGGAAAACAAAGAAAAATCGAGCGAACAAAAAATGCTGGCAGAATACAAAAAAACTCGATCGGCTGAAGTTGTCAGCTTTAAACATGGCTATGAGAATAATCAAAAAAATCCACTTGATATTATTAAAACAATTTGGCGTCAGTCTGTCGGACACAGGGTAATGCCGGCAATGTCGCATAATTTTGGCTGGCTGCCGTTTTTATTGATTATTCCAATTTTATTTTTCAAAAAAAGTAAAAATACAAAAATAATTTTATCAATATCAATTATTTCAACTCTCTTGTGGCACTTAGCCGGCAACGGTGGTGTTTGGTATGTTTATTTTGTTATAATATTATTATACAGCTTAAGCGCAAAGCTTCTTACGCGCTCTCCTTTGCTGGCTTTTTTAAGTCTATTAATCATGCTGATAGTTTTTAGTGCGAGTCTGCCCTTGGTCAGCGCAAAGGACTGGCTTTATCGCATTAAAAATAACGAGCAAATTATTAGCAAGACAATTCCAAACTACGAAGCAATCCAATTTTTTAATTCGCTTGAAAAAAATAAAGATAATAAATTATTAGTTGTTGGATCTTTCCGTGTTGCTTATATTGATAAACCAAACAAATTTATTGATTCAATTGATATTTATTTTGCTCAAGTTGGCACGCTTTTACAGGCAAGCGAGCAAAGCTTTCTAGACTATCTAGATAAAAAAAATATTAAATATATCATGTTTTCTGATTTATATACTGCTTTTGAAACTTGGCCACAATTTAAAGAACTAACCATGGATGAATATTTAAAAAATTATAACAAAAAAATCCCTTCACTTTATCAAGATATTAATTTATTTAAAAAATTTTTAGATAACAACACAAGAACTCTTTATGCTAATAAGGGATATTATATTTACGAACTTAAATAGATGAATATACTATTTACAACATCAACTCTGCCTCTTTCCAAAAATGATAGCATTCTTTCGATTGTACTTGACTTGGCCGTAAAACTCGAACAACATACTAACAACAAAATCATTGTTTTAGCGCCACATTATCCAGGAGCAGAAACAGAAGAAATAATAAATAATATTAAAATTTATCGCTTTCGTTATTTTCTTTCACGCCTACAAACTCTTTGTTATGGATATGGAATAACAAATAATTTAAAAAAAAATAAACTAAATTATTTACTCTTACCTTTTTTCTTTATTTTTCAAATTTTAGCAATCAAAAAAATTGTTAAAAAAGAAAAGATTGACCTGCTTCATACTCACTGGCTTGTCCCGCAGGGACTCACTGCGGTAATTTATAAAAAATTATTTAACAAAAAATTACCGCTTGTCTGCACTTTACACGGCACTGATGTTTTTGGATTACAGTCAAAAATATTTAAAATAATAAAAAAACACATATTAAATAATATTAATGCTATAACCGCAATTAGCCAAAGCGTTAAAAACCAAATTAATAAAATAAACAAAAACGCTAATAAACTCTCAATAATTCACCACGGAATCGACACAAATATTTTTAAACCAAACATCAATACAGAACAACTCAAGGCAAAATACCAAATAAATTCATTTTGCTTATTTACGGCTGGGCGCCTTGCCATAAGTAAGGGTTATTTATATATAGTAGAAGCAATGCCCAAAATAATAAGCATTCATCCTAATGCTAAACTTTTGATTGCCGGGCAAGGACCGGACAAAAATAAAATAAAAGTAAAAATTAAAAAACTCAACTTGGAAAAAAATATTATTTTACTGGGGAGCGTATCCAGGCGCGAAATGCCAAATTATTATGCTTTGGCTGATATTTTTATCGGCGCAAGCTTAAATATTCCCGGTCAGTCAGCTGAAGGTTTTGGCTTGGTTTACTTGGAGGCAATGGCTTGTAGTACGCCAATAATCGCCACCGCCGTGGGCGGCGCAACCGAACTTGTCAGTAAAGAAACTGGAATATTAATTCCGGATAAAAATAAAACAGCAATCGAAAAAGCCATAATAGCACTACTCTCCCGCCCAAACAAATTAAAATCCTTAAAAAACAACTGTTTAAAACGAGTCAATAATAAGTTTGGCTGGAAAAATATTGCACAACAATACAACACGATATATCAAACATTAAAATGAAAAAAATAATTATCAAATACGGAAAATATATATTCTCAAGCATTATTTTATTGAGCTTGTTTTATTATATTTGGCACAATAAATCGGATTTTGTTATTATTCTTAGTTTAAATATTTTTCAAATATTATTACTGTCTTTGCTTGTCATTCTCAGTATTATTAGCAGTGCTTATATGTACTATCTGGCAATAAAAAGCTTTGGTATTAAATTAAAAACAAAAGAATGGATCAATCTTGCCTTTGTTAATCGTTTAACAAATTATTTTATTCAAAAATCAGGATTATTTACTCGTGCATTTTATTTGAAAAAAAAATATAAACTATCCTATAAAAACATACTAGTACTTGGTTTCTATTTGCTAGGACTACAAATTGCTATCACTATTTTTTTAATCCTCTTGGTACTGCTAGTTAATAATTTGTGGAATTTAAATTTAACAATCTTTTTAATTATTATATTTAGTTTAATTTTGTCTTTATATAAATCTGATTTATTTACCAAATTTATTTTTAAAAAAATAAAAATTTTATCCCCTTACATTTATATTTGGCAAAACTTAAACTCAAAACCAAAACTCTTATACAAATTAATTTTTATAATATTTATCTTATTTCTAATTAATATTATAAAAATTTATTTATTATACTTATTCTTATACGAAGCAATTAAAATCAGCGAAGCGATTATTATCAATTCATTCTCTATGCTATCTTTTTTAATTAGCTTTACACCGGCCGGAATTGGCATTCGTGAATCGCTTATGGCCTTGGGCGGGTCAATAATGGGACTTGATTTTAAATCTGTAGTAATAATTGCAGTTGCAGACAGAGCTATTAATATGGCCTGGTTATTAATTATAGGAATTCCCGCGACTATCTGGTTTAGCAATTATTTTCTTGATAAAAAAAATGATCAATAAACCTACAATTATAATTTCTTCAATGGGTCGAACCGGCACAAATTTTTTTGCTCGCTATTTTCGAAAAATATTTTCCGACAGCGTTTCCTTGCATGAACCGGGATCAATTGTTTTGAATCGAAAAAAAATAAGATTTAAAAAAAGCCTAAAATACGCTGGTTGGCGCGTTTCGGTTATAAATAAATTCATTAATACAGAAGATATTAAAAAACTTTCAAAGAAGCGAATGGAAGGAAAAATTAACAAAGAAGAAACGGCTGAAAAAATAATTAAAATTAGAAAAAATATAATTAATAATATAGATAAAAATATATATATTGAATCAAACTATCAATTCCAGGGAGTGCTTGATGTTTTACCTTTAGTATTTTCTAATTTTCAATCATTATATATTATTCGTGATCCGCGTGACTGGGTCCGTTCTTTTATTAACCGACGCGGTCTTTATCACTGGAGTGATCTTCATTATATACTTAACAATCGAATAAACGCTTATGCCGTAGGCGAAAAAACCAAAACTGAGTGGAAACAAATGAATCAGTTTGAAAAATTATCCTGGGCTTGGAATTTTATTAATGGCTACGCGCTTGACTCAATAAAAAAAACGGCTACTTGCCGTTTAATCAAATTTGAAGATATTTTTGTAGCTGACAACAAAACAAATAATCTACTCGCTATCACTGATTCTCTGCGCCAAGAAAATAGAAACTTAAAAATTAATAAAAATTATAAAAAAATTACCAAAACAATACTAGAGAAAAAAATTAATAAATCATACTATTCAATCCTGCCAAAATGGACTGCCTGGGAAAATGAACAGGCGAAAACATTAAATAAATACTGTGGCAAACTAATGCACAAATTGGGCTATGGCCATGAAAAAGAATGGCAAGACTTACTTTAAATCTTCCCCTTCTTTGTATCCCAAAAAATGCGCCTGGCTTGCCGTTACTACTTCATACGGATTAAAGCCCTTGGCCTTAAACACTTCATCCGACACATAATGCTTAACATTGTTTCTCACAAAATAGATTTCCTGCTTGTCGTATGTTTTTATTAATTTTACGTCCGGATAAGAATTAATATCAAAATCATTTACCGTAATTACGTTCCCCCAATAATTATCGGGATAAGACACAAACACGGTTGGAGATAAAATATCTATTTTCAACCATTTATCTTGTGGACGCTGGTATAAATAATATATAGTAGGTCTGTCCGGACTTTTTAAAAGCCTGGCTCGAGGACAAGCCTCCATTTCTTTTTCACTAATAATTTTAACGTCATCCCATTGGTAGCCATACTCATTAAATGACTGGGGCGAAGAAATATAATGACACATACCGTTTATAACAGCATAAACGTCCGGAACGTCCTTGGTTTTTACCAAAGCGCTCGCCTGCGCATAATGAGAATGCTCCGATCCTAATACACTCACATTGGAACTAGCTTGATCATTAGAATCACCGTTATAAATAGACACCACTGAACTACCACTCGTTAATCCACTGCCAACAGCCCCTGTGCCGGTAACAACTCCAAGACCCTGCTCAATATCCCAACTAGTCAAAAAAGCATCGTTAAGACGAGTGGTCCTAAGAGAAAAATAAGAGCGATTATCTTCTATCCAAATTTTATCATTACCTTTTTCCAGCTTATTGCTTTTATCTCCGGCTTGGCTTTTAGTTTTTGCATTAAAAAATTCAATATAACCAACAACTGCTGACATATCATCACTAGAACCGGCTTTATACAACATTAATTTAATCTTACCTTCTTTTCTCTGAATCATAATTCCCGGAACATTGTCAATTCCGTCAATATCTTGATCTAACACATGTTCTCCGTTTTCATACAACAAAAACCAATCACCGGACTGAATATATTTACTTGCGGATCCCAAAAAAACTTTATCCGATACATCCCCGCTCCCGGAGTTTTTATATTCACTTATAACAACTTTGGCATATGCTGCAGAGGTATTAACATTTTCCGATGTAAGTGCTCTACTATTTGTTGCTTCAAGACTTGATTCGTTATTAACAACCTTTGTCTTTACCATATATTCCTCACTCAAAGTTTTGCCATAAACATCAGTCAAATTTATTTTTACTTTATAATCGGTTGATGGACTTAAATTATCAAACTCAAGCTCGTGATTGGTCTCATAATCAAGCTGTGCGGTTTGATTTTTCTTGCCGGGAGCGCTAAGTGTTACACGCGCTTTAGCCCAATGGTTTGTTGTAAATTTAACTGTAATTTCAGTATCACTAATACCCGGATCATTAGCCGAATTTGGATTAAACTTTTTTATTATAAGCGCTTCATTGTCAATATTTGAACTTGAATAAGTTGTAAAACTACGCATGTGTGTGCTGGATCGATTGCCGTCTTTATCAGTTGAATTAAAACGAACTGAATATTTTGTATTCGTCTGTAAATTTTTAATAATCACTCTATGGCTGTCCGCTCGACTGCTTTCGTGTATACTCTTGGTGTACGACTCATATTTACCATACTCCAAATAAGTTGTAGCCGGCTCATCGGTTTGCCAGCTCACAACTGCTACGGTGCCGGCAACATAATCAACCGTAGCATTGGTAATGTTTGGCGCTGTCTTGTTTTTAAATACATCAACCTTAAAAGATTGGACAAATGAAACGCTTTGTCCGCTATTATTTTTTGCGGTAATTTGATAATAATATGTGGTGTCAGAAAGCAAATTACCTAAAACTACTTCGTGGTAACGCTTGCTTTGATTGGATTCGACATAAGCATTAAGATTCCAAGAACCAAGGCCGTATTCAATAATACCGGTGGCATTAGAGTCTGTATTCCATGAAATCTTTACATTTCCGTTAGTAAGCGGTTCTGCTTTCATGTTGGTAATTATTAATTCATCAGCCGCTTTTACTCCAATATTAGGTAGTAATAGGACAAAAATTATTAATAATACACTTATTTTATACTTAAAAATATTCATAAATTTATTTAATATTAGCAATTTTATAGATTTTAAATTGTTAATTTTAAATAATTATAACAAATTTTGTATAATATGTCAAGACCCCGTTAACAGTCCTGCATAGAAGGTATAATACATAATGTAATTGAGCAAAAAATTATTATTCGGAGATTTTTAAAGTATTTTCGCCGAAAATATAGATGGCGTAAGAAATATTGGCAATATTTTGATATTTTGAAGGCTTTT
>JAYENK010000025.1:0-3260 GCA_034722035.1 Patescibacteria group bacterium
GATTTAAAAAAAAACGAGATAGCAGTTATAAAAAAAATAAATACACATAAGCATATTAAGGAACGTTTGCATAGTTTTGGCTTGATTCGTGGTGTTGAAATTGAATTTATCAAAAAATCACCAATGGGTTGTCCTAAAATATATCGTTGCCTTGATACGACGATTGCGATTAGAAATAAAATAGCAAAATCAATACAAATAACTTATGAGAAATAAAAGTGATATTACGGTTGCCTTGGCTGCTAATCCGAATGCTGGAAAGACATCTCTTCTAAATTCATTAACAGGACTGAATTCGCATGTAGGGAATTGGTCGGGAAAAACAGTTGAGAAAATGCAAGGTTTTGTTAAATATAAAGAGAAAAAAATTAAAATAGTCGATTTACCTGGAACATATAGCATCCTACCTTATAGTAATGAGGAGAAGATTGCTAGAGATTTTTTATTGGAAGAAGACTCCGATGTGATAATTCAGGTTATTGATGTTAATTGTTTGGAAAGGAACTTACTTTTAACATTTGAGCTTTTAGCTTTCAATAAAAAACTTATTCTAGCCTTTAATTTTAATAAAGAAGCTCGCAAGAAAGGCTTGAAAATAGATGTAGATAGAATAAGAGAAGTTTTAGAGTTGCCGATTATTGAGATTGAAGCTTATACTCGTGGGAAAAAAGAAGTTTTATTTGAGAGTATTTTAGATGCGCATACTGGAAATCTGAAAGTACCAAGCTATTTAAATAAAATACTTAAAAGCGAAAATGAGGTTAGTCATCGGGCTTCTCTTGATTTTATTGAAAAAAATATTTTGCCCTTTTATCATCCGTCAGAAAAAGAAACAATGACAATGAAAATTGATTCTTGGTTCTTAAATAAATATACGGGTTTGCCAATTTTTTTCTTTCTCGTTTATTTGATGTTTAAGATTACTTTTGTTCTCTCTACCCCTTTGATCAATCTTCTTGGTTTTGTATTTGAATATTTTTCGTCATTAGTTAACAGTTTGCCTTTACCCGCTTTTTGGTCTTCGCTTTTAGCTGATGGGATGATTGGTGGCGTTGGCTCGGTTCTTTCTTTTACTCCTTTGATATTTATACTATTTTTATTGATTGCTTTGTTGGAGGATACAGGATATTTGGCTCGGACAGTTATAATGCTCGATCGTTTATTCCATAAATTTGGAATATCGGGGCAAACTTTTTTACCGATGATTCTTGGTTTTGGATGTAATGTTCCAGCGATAATGGCTACGCGGACCATTCAGCATAGAAAAGAACGCTTAATAGCTATTTTTATTAATTCTTTTATGTCTTGCAGCGCTCGCCTACCGGTTTATGTTTTGTTTACGGGAATATTTTTTCCTAGCAATGCTGCGATAGTTATTATGATTCTATATTTTGGAGGGGTATTAGTCGGTCTTGCCACTAGCTATATTTTATCAAGATTAATTAAAATTGATGGAGAAAATGTTTTGATTTTAGAGCTTCCGCCTTATCGTTTGCCTTCTTTAAAGAATACGCTCAAACATGCTTGGTGGCAGATGAATATGTTTATTAAAAAAGCAGGAACATTAATTCTGGGAGCGATTGTATTTATTTGGATTTTTGCGAGTCTACCTTTTGGAAGTGATTATGGAAGTGCTCAAAGTTACCTAGGTCAATTTGGTCAGTTTATCGCGCCAATATTTGAGCCTCTAGGATTTGGACATTGGACTTTTTCAGTTGCTCTAATTTTTGGAGTAGTGGCCAAGGAAATAATTATTGGAACCCTTGGAACACTTCATGGAGTAAGCGCTGATGGGTTAGCGGCAGTTTTGCCAAATTTTATCACCCCTCTGGGCTCATTTTCTTTTTTAGTTTTCATTCTTCTCTATGTTCCTTGTCTGGCGACAGTGGCCACAATTAAAACAGAATCAGGTTCATGGAAATTTACAATATTCCATTTTGCTTCTGTTAGCTTGATTGCTTGGATAGTTGCGTTTGTTGTTTATCAAGGTGGGTTAGTTTTAGGTTTTGGCTAAATGTGATTTATAGAGTTGGTTTTAATAAAGAAGATTTTATAAACTTTAACGATTAAAAGATTAAATAGTCCTTGTGGTTTGGTGGCGGTTTTGGACATAGCAAATAATTAAGATTTTTAGTACGTGAGTTTGCAGATTTGAACCTGATTTGCTAAAATTAAAACAAGAGATAAACGCATGGATTATTTTAGAAATTTTAATAGATTAACATTACAACTTTATGGATTTATTTAACAATTGGTTTAATTATTTTTCTGATTATGAGTTTATGGGTATGGGAATAGCTGCCTATTTCAAGGTAGTTTTTATTTTTATTGTTACCTTGGTTATTTTAAAAATATTTAAAATAGCGGTTATTACTCGATTAAAAAAGGCATTTGAGAAAACCAAAACCGAGATTGATGACGCGGTAATTAATGCTATTAGCGCCATTGGCTGGCCTTTTTATTTTATTGTTTCTGCTTTTTTTTCCTCGCAATTTATTAAATTACCTGATACCGCGGGTAAATGGCTGTTTAATGTTTTACTGATAGTAATGGCTTTTTACGTTATCCGGTTTATCGCTGATTTACTTGACTTTGGTACCAAGAAAATAACAGAAAGAAAAAAAGAAGAGGGAGAGCAAACCGATATTATAAAAGCTTTAAGCGTGATTATAAAGATCGTATTGTGGGTCGGAGCCTTAGTCCTTATTTTATCGAATCTGGGGTATAACGTAACATCGTTAATTGCCGGACTGGGTATCGGCGGGATTGCGATTGGTCTGGCTTTGCAGAATATACTGGGTGATTTGTTTTCTTCTTTGGCGATTCATTTTGACAAGCCGTTTAAGCAGGGAGATTTCATAATTGTCGGCGAAAATTTGGGTACGGTCAAGCATGTGGGCATAAAAACAACCCGCATAACCGCCCTACAGGGGGAAGAAATAATTATGTCCAATACGGATATGACCAATTCGCGGGTGCAGAATTTTGGACAGATGGAAAAGCGGCGCGTGGTATTTTCAATCGGTGTTAGCTATGAAACAAAAATAGACAAGCTTAAACAAATTCCAACTATGATAAAAGAAATAATAAACCGACAGGAACTGCTTGAGTTGGACCGGGTGAATTTTAAAGAATTAGGCGATTTTAGCTTAGTCTATGAAATTGTTTATTACATTGCGAGCGCGGATTACAATAAATACATGGACGCGCAGGAGGAAATTAATCTGGAGATTGTAGATAAATTTCAAAAGGAGAATATT
>JAYENK010000026.1:0-15191 GCA_034722035.1 Patescibacteria group bacterium
GCATAGTTGTTGTATAAATTTTATTTATAGTAATAATAAAATAATATTTACCCCACATGTCATTCTGAACGCCAGTGAAGAATCCCGTGGTAATTGCATAAAAAGTTTTAAGTGCTCGTTGCTCTATTCTTTAGAATTCTTCAGTTGCGTCTCGAAATCCTTCACTCCGCTGACGCTCCATTCAGGATGACATTGTGATTAATTCTTAATTGTTATCACCCCACAATCGCTTGCCATAGAGATTGAAAAGCTTCGACGCGGACCAGGTCTTTGAATGTTACCACCAAGATTAAAGCCACTAGCAAGGCAAAGCCGATATAATGAATCCTACCTTCTGTTTCTCTTTTTACCGGAGAACCTTTTAATTTTTCAATCAATAAAAATAATACTCGCCCGCCATCAAGCGCGGGGATCGGTAAGGCATTGATAATCGCCAAATTAATTGAAAGCATGGCTGCAAATTGCAAAATATAAACAAAGCCCATTCTGGCTACTTGCCCGGTAAGAACCGCAATCCCAACCGGACCGGCCACTTCGGCTTTTACACTTGACTCAACCACTAAACCTTTTAAAAGTTCATAAAAAGCGGCCAAGATCGCTCCGAGCATGAAAACCGTCGCCTTTATCCCCTCCCAAAGTGCAATGTGAACCGGATAACGCACCAAACCGGTATCAATAATGCCGATGCCGATGCCTCCCTTCTCAGTTTCTTCGATTCTTTCCGGAGTAATTGTCAAAGACATTTCTTTGTCGGCACGCTTAATTTGATAATTAAGTATATTACCAATCTGAGTATTGCTGTAATTTTGTAGCTCTTCACTGTTTTTAAAAGTTTCTCCGTTGATATTCAAAATCGTATCACCGGTTTTTAAATCAGCCTCACTCGCCGGCGTTTCGTCAAGCACACTAATAATCTGAATTTTTTGCTCGCTAACAACAGCACTGGAGTGCAGTCCCTCAGTCACCTGTGGTAAACCGATCATAAAACCAAAAGACAAAAAAACGGCGGCTAAAACCACATTCATAGTAACCCCTGCCAAAAGGATTGCAGTCCGTTGCCAAATTGGCTTATTATGAAAATGATTGGCGTTTTCCGGTATCTTTTCATCATCTTCGCCCAATTTAACAAACCCACCAAGCGGCAACCAATTTATTGAATAAATAGTGCCTTGAGCATCATCCACCTCCTTACCTCCTCTTACCTGTTTCCATTTTCCATCTTTGCTTTTATATATTCCTAAAGCTCTAGGCGGAAAACCAAAGCCAAATTCTTCCGGGTCTAAACCGAATTTTTTTGCAGTCAAAAAATGCCCCAACTCATGGGCAAACACCAATATTGATAACACCGCAATAAACACTATTAAAGTAAAAAACATAGATTATTTTAATTTTTTATTATAATAAAAAATTCTTAATTTTTAATTGAACCTTTAGATTGTCATTATTTCTTCCTCTTTTTGATCTCTTAGCTTTTTAACTTCTTCGTTGTATCTATTCACCTCTTCATCCAATTCTTTTATAAACTGAAACTTATCATCTTCGGTTATTTGCTTATCTTTTTCCGCGCTTTCAATCGCCGTTTTAACATCATCCCGTACTTGACGAATTGTCACTCGGGCTGATTCCTGCTTTTCATTAATTTTTTTTACCAGCTCATGTCGATTTTCCTCAGTCATCTTCGGAATACTAAGCCTAATTTTATTCCCCTCATTAACCACGCCAACATTAAGCTTGGCCTCAACCAAAGCTCTTTCAATATCCTTGCTGATATTTTTATCCCAAGGCGTTACAAGCAAGCTCTGCCCGTCCGGCACGTTAATATTTGCCACTCCCTGCAAAGGAGTTTTTGTGCCATAAGCTTCCACCTGAATATCTTCCAACATATTGGGATTGGCCCGTCCGGTCCTAATACCGGCAATTTCTTTTTTAAAAAATTCAAGCGCTTTATTAAATTCCTCTTGTTTGTTTTTTATAAAATCACTCATAAATATAAATTAAAAATTTATAAACTCAATACTTATCTCCCCGCAGCCAAATATATTATATTGGGCTTATTGGGGTTGATAGTTAGCTTACTTCCTTTGCGCGTAGTCGGTAGCTTGATTGTCTGCCAGTTCTCACCATTATCATTCGAACGAAAGAAAGTAGTCTTAGTCGTGTAGTATATTTCTTTGTTATTTTGCGGATTTACTGCAATGTCAAGAATTCCGGCTTTCTTCTCATCGGGGATAATTTTAATTTTACTCCAAGTTTCTCCATTGTCAATCGTATAAATAATGCCAAGGCCAGTCGACAAATACATTTTTTCCGGCTCACCTGAAAATAAAAGCATTCGATTTAAGCCTAAACCGAGCTCGTTGTCTTTTAAAGGTTCATTAAAACTCTCCCAGGTGACGCCTGAATCCAGGCTTTTTCTAAGCGCGATTTTATTAGCATGCAAATACATAACTCTGTTATCATTCGGATCAATTATAAACCGGTTAATATCAGCTTTTAAGCGGGCAATTGTCTGCCAGGTCTCACCCTTATCCAGACTTTTGATAATCTCACCCCGAGAAAGACCAACATAGATGTTATCACTATCAAAATAATCAATCGCCACTGTCCGAACTTTAACTTTGGTATCACTGTCAAAATACATTTGACGCCAAGTGCGCGCGCAATCTTCTGTCTTCAAAACCCGATTAGCCGTTCCAATATATATCGTGCATTTATCATTCGGATCAACCGTGATGTCGCTGATTTTAATTTTGCCAAGCGCGACTGATCTTTGCCAGCTGTTTCCGGTGTCATAGGTATATAACAATCCTTGTCCACGCGCTGTATAATAAATAGCATTTGAATCACTCGGATCCATTTGCCAATCAACAACATCAGCATAGGCAAAATTACCCGGGCGACCACTAACAGAAGAAATCAAAACCGACTGTCGCCAAGTTGCGCCTTTGTCGCTACTGCGAAAAACGCCACCATCCGGCGGAGTCTCTTGCTTTTGTGAAGACGCACCGAGACACCCGGACAGCAGTAAAGGCAAAATAAATATTGATAAAAATAAAACTACAGTTTTAAAAAATTTCATAATTAAATTTATATATAAATTATCTAAATACTAATTGCCAAATATTCCAGCACTGTCTGTGCTTTTATGTTCGCGCGCAAATATTGCCGGGCTTTTTGCAAACTTAAAGAAAATTGTTTTATTCTCTCTTCTCTCAATCTGGCAATTATCGTGCTAAACGTTTCTTCTTGCTCGGTGTGCCTTTGTCTTCCCTTAGAATTATTACAAGCTAGAATTAAATCCCGGTGAACACTTTCATATATATCCAAAATTCTACCAAGCATCGAACCAGCTTCTTGTCCGCGCAATTTTTGATCAATTAATTTTCCGCTGATAGCTAAACGTTCATTTATATTTGCTTTGAAAAAATCAAAAACCAAATTGCTCTGCGCCCGGTACTCCTCCAAAAATTCCTTGTCTTTATAAAACTTAAGCGCTAAAGCCGGCCGGCCGACGGACAAACGCGAGACTTGCTTGGCTTGACTACGCCTAGCACCGTGAACCTTATGTAAATAATCATAGATCAAATCCGAAGCTACTGCCCGAAAACGAAGCACTTGGCTGCGCGAAACAATCGTGGGTAACAAAAATTTTGAGTTTCTGGTGAGCAAAAAAATAATAACATCTTTTTTTGGCTCTTCCAAAGTTTTTAATAACGCGTTGGCAGCACTTGTGCTCAGCGTTTCGGCATCATTTATGATGCCAATTTTGTATTTTCCACCAAAAGAACTTAGGCCAAGTTTTCCGATAAAACTCCGCACTTGATCAATGCTAATGTTTTTTTTATCTATCGGTTTTTCCAGACTATGCAAATCACTCATAATAATACTTTGTTCTTTCTCTGTTTTCGTGTCGGGACGACCGGCGATAAAAGCGCGGCAACTCAAACATTGTTCGCAGGGAACTGATTTATTGATTTCATTGTCAACGCAAAGTAAACACTGAATAAAATATTTAAGCACCGTGTTCTTACCCAAATCTTTTGGTCCTTCAAAAATATAGGTTTGCTCAATTTTATTTTTACTCAAACAACGGCTTAAATATTCCACAATATGCTCATTCCCGACAATCGGCCATTGACCTTGTGTTTTATTCATAACAATTTTTATATCTAAATAAATTATACCATATTGCCCCGGCAAGTAGCAAACGCAAATTTTTTAACATACATCCGCCTTATCCTTGAAAAATTAGCAAAAAAATGATACAGTCTAATCATGAAAAATAAAATTAAAAAATTACTTCTTCTAATCGGTGATATTATAATATTGTATAGTTCGCTTTATTTGACCTTGCTTGTTAGATACGGCGAACAACCTTCAGTCCATTTATGGCAAGTTCATCTTTTACCTTTTAGCTTGGCCTTTATTTTTTGGCTGTTAATTTTTTATATTTCCGATTTATACAATATTAATATTGCGGTTAACAACTCAAAATTCTTCAAAAATACTACCCGTTCGGTTTTTATTGCCGGTCTTTTAACTGCTGTTTTTTTCTATATTAATCCCAATATCAATATCGCACCGAAAACAAACCTGGTAATATATATTATTATTTTTACTTTGCTTTTTCTGGGCTGGCGCAGGCTTTTTAATTGGACAATCTTTGCCAAATTCCCCAAGGAAAACATTGCCATAATCGGCTACAACCAAAACGTCCAAGAATTAATCAAAACGTTAAAAGAAAAACCGCATCTAAGCTACAAAACCGAACTCGTTATCAGCAGTCGAGTCAAGCCAGGTATACTCAAAGATATCAATATTATTGATGATATTGGCAATTTAAAGCAACAAATTATTAGATTTAAAATTTCAACAATTATTTTTGCCGCCAACCCACATCAATCAGCCGAGTTGAGAAAAATTCTTTTCTCTTGTTTGCCTTTAAAAATTAATTTTATCAGCCTGGCCCGTTTTTATGAAAACATCACCGGCAAAATTCCATTGGAAGCACTAAGCCAAATGTGGTTTTTGGAAAACTTGAGCGAGGGTAACAAGCATTTATTTGGCTTGCTCAAGCGAAGCTATGATTTGGCCTTGGCAATTATCATCCTGCTTTTGACCGCACCATTTTGGCCGATTATTGCTTTGCTTTTGAAGCTTGAAAATAAAGAATCAATCTTTTTTAGACAAACACGTACCGGCAAAGATAATCAAACCTTTAGAATAATCAAATTCCGCACTCAACGCACTATCGACAACATTCCCGCGCCTTCAAGCGAAAACGATCCGCGAACCACTCGCATTGGCAATATTTTTCGAAAAACAAGGATTGATGAGATTCCGCAAATTATCAATATTATTAATGGCGATATGAGCTTTATTGGTCCCCGGCCGGAACGGCCGGAATTGGTGGAAAAACTAAAGCCGGAAATTCCTTTTTATGATGAACGCATGCTGGTCAAGCCTGGCCTATCTGGCTGGGATCAGGTCTCCGGTAAATATCATTCACCCTCAAAGGAAGACACTTTAAAAAAACTGCAATACGATCTCTATTATGTAAAAAACCGCTCACTTTATCTTGATTTGTCTATTATGTTAAAAACTATTGCGACTGTACTTAGACAAAGCGGAGTATAAACCTCCCCTTAAAAACCAATAAACCCCAAGATTCTTACGAATATTTGGGGTTTTTATTTATTGGCCTCCTTGTGCTTTTATTATAACACACTTTTAATATTGCGCAAATCGTCTTTGAGTAAATCACGTACGTAATCTGTCATCCAATTTTTCTTGTTAAAGAATTCTATTTTTCGTTTCAATTTTTTTATACTCCTATAAACACTGCGTTTTATCGCCCTTTTAAGGTGAACCCGGTCAGTCTTATTGTAAAATTTAATTTTCTTTTCCAAGAACCGATACTTTATTTTTAAATAACGGCAAACCAAACGTTTGCTAATCTCGCCACTTATACACAGTTCGTTGACGCGTCCAAAATAATCAACATTATCATTTTGTTTAGTTATTTCTATTTGCGGATTTTTATTATCATCAAAATTTAATTTAATAAGATATATCTCGCTTTGCCCAACTTGAATATTACCTTGTTTATAGTTGTCTATAGACTCGCCGTAAACATCAGAGCTTACATCAACGCCAATTTTATATTTTCCATTGCCCGTTCCCAAAATCTCCATAATATATTCACCCGCTTCCGGATTCAATAGGGTGGCATATTCATTTTCATTGTTTACCCCGGAATAAAAAGCTAAGGGCACTTCATTGATTTCGTTAGAGGCGGGAAAATTACGTCCAATCTTTTGTCCGCTTGGTGTTGTTATGAAAAAATCGACCGGTGAATAGACTCCAATTGTCATCAAGTGTTCTATTGCCGGAATTTGCGACGTTGGCACGCTAGTGGCAACGCCAGTCAATATTGCAATAACTTGTTCTCTGGCCTCTGCCGGTATCAAACGATGCGAAGCGTTTGGAACGAGGGTGGAAGTAAATAAATCAGAGCTTGCCTCCGGCACTGTCCCGTCGCCGGCGCCTTTGTACGCGGTAATAACTTTGCCATGCGGCCAATATTCCTTACTTAGATCAATATCATCAACTTCGTAAAGCGTAATTGTGTTATTGCTGTCCCCACGTAAATTATAAATATTTACTCCGCTATTATTTAGTGCGATTAAATTATTATCATCATTTAAATCAGTCAACCAATTATTATAAGGATAATTATCGGGGTTGTTCACAGCATCATAATCACGCCAAGTACTACCGTCTTGTAAGTATTGATAGCTGGGCAATAGTTGATGCAGAGATGCTATACCGTTTCTTATGTATTCTAATAATGTTCCACCGCTAGACTCTGCTTCAAATTTTATAATACTGCGTAATGCCTTATCGGATAAAGAATCAAAGCCTTCACCTGCCTCCCAAATCGGGTAAGCTTTGGGTGCGCCTTGGTGCGGTGTCCCCAAAAATATTAGCTTATCCACTTTATCTAAATTTTCGCTGTCTTCCAAATATTTCCGCGCTACAATTCCACCCATGCTATGCGCAACTATATCCACTTTGCTTCCCTTATTCAGACTGCTTGCTTGGTCAATTAACTGACCAAGTTCGTAGGCACTGAAAGTATTATCTTGTTTCCAGTTGTAGGGCATCGGAAACAAAGTGGACTCCTCCTCATAGTTGCTATCTTCTAATGATCCAATCAGATCATCATAAGTATGTAATATCGGATCCATCTGCCAGCCATTTTTATTAGAAAACCAACTCCCCGCAATCCCCGGAATGACTATCACCGGATTCTTTTCTTTTTTGTAGTGAATTAGGAGATAAGGCCTTTTGTTAATCCCAGAGTCTTCGCTAGTACTAAAATTTATTCTATTGTGTCCCCTATTAGATCCGGAAATATCTAAAGGATCATCTAATAAATCATGTCCTTCTCGCAATCCCAATTTTGTAATTCCATTTTTTACAATCCAACTCAATCCAACTGAATTTAATTTCCATGCATTGTATTTATTAACCGCAATATCACCTAAATCAAATTTTTGCGCACCTTCTACTGCATTGTGAATATTTCCACATTTACTATAATCGCTTGAATGCAAAGACAAATAATCTTGTTGGGATGCATTTACTATGTTCAAAAAATCATTTCCATCATTATCTGAATTTGCGATATGGGAAACATAAATATACAAACTACTATTAATAATTTTTACATCCTCTGTTATAAAAGATGTATCAAACGGTAAAAAACCTCTATATATTTGAGGAGTTTTTGTTCCCCATGACCATATTTTACAACCGACTATCCCAAAATCATCTAAATATGACACGTAGCCGCCATTAAGACTATTATGATAATAATCCCAATCTACAGAACTATGATCATTACCAAAACCAACTGTTCCATCCCCAGCCTCAGAATAAATCTTTACTACCGTACTAGTGGCTGAATCGAATAGAACTTCATAATTTTGTGCTAGAACGTTTTGTGTGAAACAAAACATTCCAAAAATAAAAAGAGCGCTAAATAAAAAAATTCTTCTCATACATTTTTTTTAAAGAAGAATTACAAGTTTCCTCCCTGTAATTTTCATTATTTATTTTTTAAATATACTAATATTATTATTTTACTACAATTTCATTATCTTGTAAATATTTAATAATTTTTTGTACAGATTCCTCAACACTAAGCTCACTTGATTTTATATGAATATCAGGCTTTTTAGGTTTATCAAAAGGGTCATCAATACCGGTAAAGCCGGGACGGTTCCCGGCTCTAGCCTCCTTGTACATCCCTTTTGGATCACGCGATTCACACACCGATAAAGGCGCATCCATAAAAATTTCAATATAGTTATGCACATTTTTTCTAAGTTGACTTCGCATTTCCTGGTAAGGAGTGATAAAAGAGGCCATTACCCCCACTCCGTTTTTAGACAAAAGGTTTGCCACAAAACCAATCCGACGAATATTTTCCTCTCGACCGGCGCGATCAAAACCAAGTCCTTTACTTAGATTTTCCCGAACAATATCTCCATCCAAACGTTCTAAACGAACACCATTATTATTTAATTCTTCGTAAACTGCGTCAGCGATAGTAGTTTTGCCAGCAGCCGACAAACCAGTAAACCACAAAATAAAACCTTTGTTGTTTTTATTCTTTTTCGTCATATCGTCAATTAACGGATTAGTAGAATTAATTAAAAAATCATATACTATTTTATGTATAAGATACTTTGGCGGTCTTTTTTTATTCTTAATATACTTTCTTAATTTCGTCCCGCTAAACTTTATTGTATCATTATTTTTATTTTCGTCAATAAAAATATGTTTTTCTTGTTTCGGACAATATCCAGCTTCGGCAAATTTTATTATTTCTATTCCCAATTCTTTTTTATCAAATTGATCAAAAATTTTCTGAGCCACTTTTGGATGATAAAAATCGCCCACCCCGGCATGGTCTCGACCGACGATAAAATGCGTGCAAGCATAATTTCGACGAATCAAAGCGTGCATCACAGCTTCACGCGGTCCGGCATAGCGCATTTTAAGGGGCAAAACCCCGAGCATGGCTTTATTATCATAGTGATTATTTTTTATTAAAAGATCATAGCTGGAAATAATATACTCATCTTTAAAGTCATTTAATTTTTTTTCACCAATTACCGGCTGAATAAACAGTCCGTCTGTAATTTTAAGCGCTTCTTTTTGCAAAAACACATGTCCTTGGTGCGGTACATTCCTGGTCTGAAAAGCAACCACTGTCCCCCAGTTTCGTTTTTTAAATTCCTCTTTTGTTTCTTTTGGACTTAAATTATACTCCAAATAAATTTTATTCTCATTAATTATATTTATAACCTTCCCACCCAATAAATAATCCCCCTGTTTAAACAGTTCACTTACACCTGGGTGCTCCAAGCTAGTCGTCCCAAAAACCTTCTCTGCATACTCCCTTTTATCAAAAGGATAAATTTCTACATCCTCCAAAATCACCTCAATGTTTCCACAAACTAAAATTAATCTATCTTTTAAATTTAAAATTTAAAATTTAAAATTGGCACCGCCACTGGGATACTCCAAATTTCCCCACTTGCCAGTCGCATATTATTCAAAACACTTTTATAATCTTTTTCACCCAAAAAACCGCTAAGCGGTGCGTACGCACCGTTCTTTATATTAATCGCGTCTTGAATTATGTTATTGCTAACAAAAATTTTGTTCATTAAAATATTGTTGATAGTATTTGAGGATTAATACACCCTAAAAACCTGGAAAATTTCAGTCATAGCTGATATAATTTCTTTAGATGCTTTTTCATACACACTAATCATATAATAAAAGCTAAAAATTGCAAAGCAAAATGAATATTAATATTTCCAAAAAAACTTCGATTATTTTTATAATTATTTACACTCTTATTGTCGGTGCTGCCGCAATTATTGTCTTCCCGGAATTTAATGGCTCTGACGCCACTACCTATGATGGTATTGCCATGAACATTGTCGAACAAGGCAAATTTATTGAAGTGCACAATCAAATTACCCCTCCACTTTATCCGGTTTTTCTCTCAATTATTTTTAAAATTTTTGGACACAGCTTTATTGCTGTTTATATTGCACAAATATTTTTACTGCTTGGTATAAATATTTTAATATTTTTAATTAGTAAAAAATATTTACGTTTGCCAAATTTATACGCGCTCGCAGTTTCTATTATTACTTCTAGCTGGCCTTATATGTTACTTTTTGTAATGCAACGCCTGACTGAAACGCTTTATATTTTCTGGCTTACTTTAATTGTCTATCAATTATTTAATTTTATTGCTCATCCCAAACTAAAAAACAGCTTGATACTGGGTCTGCTGTTTGCTTTAGCCACCCATACCCGACCGGTTATCCTGTTTTTATTACCTTGGTTGCTCGGAATTGCTATTTTAATTTATCTTCAAAAGAGATATTACAAAAAAGATTATAATAAAATTTTTTTAATTATCAAATACGGCCTTGTAGGACTGCTTTTGTTTATTTTTCTATGCCTGCCTTACACAATTTACGGTTCGCTTAAAGCCGGAAAATTTGTGCCAATCGCGTCTAATATTTCTACGATAAACAAACGCGCAAATATTACCATGGACAAGGAATGGTTCTTATACCAAACGCACGGCTACGAACTTGGTTCCGAATTTACTTACACTAAATTAATAAAAATAAAAATAAAAAATATTTACCGTTTCTGGGATAGTGGGGCTGATGGCAAACGCGCCGAGCTGGTAACTAGCAAAATTCCTTTGGCTAAATATTTAATTTCAATCTATACCTTTGGTTTTTATTTGATCGTAATGCTGGCCCTTGCTTCAATTATGTATATCAAAAAAAATAAATCAGTTCTGCTTATTTGGCTTGTCATTCTTTATTTTTGGTTGCTACACACTGCCCTCTTCCCCTTTCCCCGTTACACTCTGCCAATCATTCCGCTGATAATTGCTTTGGCGCTTTATAGTACTTCAGAATTAATACAAAAATATAAAATAAAACATCAATAATAATTAAAAAAATACGAGATAAAACCGAAATAAGACTCGCTATTGACAAACTAATATAATTTATAAGCAAAACAATCCATGCCCCCTCTCTTGCGCCGATACCAGCCGGAAAAATAAAACTTATTTTCGCAATAAAGTTTGCCACTACAAAACTTCCCAAAATAAAAATGCCTTGCTCAAAATTAAAAATAGCATAATATAAAAATAAAACTGCGACTCCAACCAAAAAAGATTGCAAAGCGTAAGCCAGACTAAAAACAATGATTTCTTTTGTATCAAAGAAATCTTTTTTATTTATATTGATCTTTTTTATCTTGCTAAACAGTTCGACAAAAAAATATAATATATTTTTATTTAATATCAACAAAATAAAAATAATTATAATTACGGTTGAAAACAAAAAATACTGAAAAGGGAAAATATTCTTAAAAAGGATTAAAGAAAATATTAACGCCATAATTAAATGTCCTATCACTGATAATATTCCTTCAAAAAAAACTGAAAAACTAAGTGTTTTTTTGTTCACACCAACCTTGTCACCCAGATAAATTTTCCCCAAATAAAGCCAAACTTTACCCGGCATATATCGTCCCAGCCAAGATTTTATAAAAATATCCAATACTCTTATTTGTGTTAATTTTACAGAAGAATCAATTCTTTTTAAGAGTAAATACCAAACAAAGGCTAGAGCGCAAAGATTAAGAAAACCAAAGACAAAAGCCAACAATAAATAAAATAAATTAAAGCTAAAGTCAATATTGCTAATTTCGTTCCACTGTCCCCAAGCTATTTTAACAATAAAAACAAAAATCAAAACAGCAAAGATATAAGCAATTATTTTTTGTATATTATATTTCATTTGATTTTATAGATTTCAATATACGGTCCGCTTTTATTTAATTTAAACAATTTAAAAATATTATTGGGATTGTTCACGCTGTCACCTGTATCAATATCGCTTCCCGGAAAAAAAGTTTTTACCGGTTCAAGTTGATAATACTTATTCAATCCATCTATTATATTTTTTTTATTATTTGCATTATTATAGCTTAACAAAACATAAGCGGTGTCTTCTCCTCCTAAAGTTTCATAACGCTTCTTACCAAAATCATAAAACAAATTATAACCGTGAGAATCTAATTTATCCTGATTATCTAATATATATTTATTTTTCGTTGAATTGACTTTATTTTCCTCAGTCTGCCATTTGGCCGCCGCTACTGACAAAGGCAAGTCAACAATATAGTCAAAACTATATATTTTATTTTCTCTTTTAATATTATTTTGAATCCAGGCCTGTGCCTCTACTCTAGTATTTTGATTAAGCAAATATCCATATTTCAAAGATATAAAAACTCCGGGTAATAATATTATCGCGACTAAAATATAAACTAAAATTAAACTTTTTATTCTTCTAAAAATATAATCACCAAAACAACCAAAAGCGAGGATGGTCAAATAAACAGAAAAAACAATTAGCCAGCGCGTATTATGCGGGGATGCGACTAAAAAAATCATTATTAAATAATTAAAAAGAAAAGCAAAAATAATATAACGCGATAATTTGTTTTGCCATATTTTTTTAACACTAAACAAAGCCAAGGCTCCCAATATTACAATAAGCGGAGAGATAAAAAATAAATCACGAAATAAAAAATAAAAACGTTCGAATGTGCCAATCGAAGACAAACTGGCAAGCGAACCCTCGGCGTAATGTCCGCCCAGATTCGCCTTGATCATCCAGACAAAACCATTCCAATTGGCCACATAAAATAAAACAAAA
The DNA here is from genome assembly GCA_034722035.1 of Patescibacteria group bacterium. Taxonomy (GTDB): domain Bacteria; phylum Patescibacteriota; class Patescibacteriia; order Patescibacteriales; family UBA12075; genus JAYENK01. The sequence goes on from JAYENK010000026.1 coordinate 12,846, forward strand.
CTAATAATATAAATAAAAATATTATTCATTAAATCTTTAAGCTTAACCTCTTTTCGATTCATTAAATATCCGGCCAAAGGAAAAATTAAAGCATTTATCCCTAAATAATGTGAAGCAATGGCGAGGGAAGCAGATAGATTGGAATAATAAAACCATTTTTTATTTTTATTTTTTTGAAAACGTAAAACAAAATACAAAGTAAGCAAAATAAAAAACGCCATAATTATATGGCGTCGTCCCCAATGCGAGAGAAAAACCGACACAAAACTAAAAGCAAAGCCAAGCGCTATTAGCAGGGCGGATTTTTTATTCCAAATTAATTTACCAAGCAAATAAGACAAATACACGGAAGCTGTCCCAAATAATACCGAGAACCAACGCGTGATAATCATAAGTTCACCCATGCCATACAAAATCATATATTCTTTTAGCTCGGGCAAATTATAAATCCCCTCTCGCAACATAATAAACAAAAGTTTTAAAACAACAAAGGGTAAATATAATATTGCCAAAAAAAATGAATACTGCAAAGTCACGTCCGGATATATTGTGCCCTGGGCCAAAGCTTTTACGATATAGGAAATCTCGTAAGTTTCATCATAAATATAACGTGTGGCTGGAAAATCAAAATAAATACCGTATAAGCGTACGGCAAAGGCAAGAATTAATATTATGATTAATAGATAATTTTTTTTAATAAAATTCATATTCGTATAATTCGCATGCATTTGTATATTAGCATCGCACTGATTATTTTTTCTCTATCACGATATAACAACGAAAAGCTAAATATTTAGCTAAGGGTTTTAAAAACCATTCGATTACGCGAAACACCGGTACGCTCCAAGTCGGAATAAATTGCGAACGATCAAAACCACCGGTGGCCGGATACAAAACAAAGCTTAACAAATCCCTTTTTTTAATTATCAATTTATTATTAAAATATTTATTAAATTGATCTAAATGTTTAAAAAACAATAAAAAAGGAATCGCCTGATTAGATTCCCAAGGATCTTTGTCGCTTAAGGCCTTAAATCGAAAATAATTAATATCAAAAATAAATGGCTCTTCATGAAAACGCCGATACACCTTTAGGGAAAACCAGGATGGATATGGCTCTACCATCACAATCCGTCCGCCCGGTCTAAGCACACGTTTGGCTTCATCAAAAAATTTAATCGGATCAGCCAAGTGATGCAAGGCATCAATCAACACCAAATTACTAATTTCATTATCTTTAAAAGGCATGACATGCGCGTCAAAGCTCATATCCAACCATTCGTACCGATCAATATCGCTCGTAACCACATCGCTCCTAAATTCCTTAAAATTACCGGTCCCAGCTCCAATCTCCACAGTTTTGCCCGACACTAGATCATCAACAATTTTTTTGTACCAAATATTATATACTTTTTTAAGGATTGGTTTGTCGTTCCAAATTTGTTTGTGCTTTAACAAGGTATTTTTCATTAAATAAATTTAATTTTATTCATGGCAAAAGCGGTCATTTTTAAAAGAATCCAGCCGTGTTTAAAACGTGATATATTAGTACTACCATATTCTCGCGCCTGATAGCGTATTGGCACCTCTATAATTTTCAGATTCATCTTGGCTGAACCAAAAATCAAATCAAAATCACCAAATGGATCAAAATCACCAAAATAATGCCGGTTTGTGGCCAAACGCAAATAATTCTTTCTTGTCATCACTTTGGTTCCACAAAGAGTGTCTTTGAGTCGTTGCCCAAGCAACCAAGAAAAAGCAATCGAGAAAAATTTGTTACCGGCAATATTAAGCAAACGCATTGCTTCGTCTTCCATCGGGTATACTAAACGCGAGCCATTAATATATTCGCCCTTACCAGCAACAATTGCTTCATAAAATTTTGGCAAATCTTCCGGTGGAACGGTTAAATCCGCATCCAGTATCATTAGAATGTCATTTTTTGCCATAGAGAATCCTTTGCGTACCGCGTCACCCTTGCCTTTGCCGTCTTGCCTTGTAAGCTGAATACTCCATTCATCTTTATATTTCTCGGCCATTCGCTTAATCTCGCCCCAAGTATCATCACTAGAGCCACCCTCAACAAAAATCACTTCAGTGTGTGTTCCCATTTTAGGCAAACGCTTTAACGCGTTTTCAATATTACCCTGTTCGTTCATTGCCGGAATCAACACGCTGACTGATTTTTCTTCTCTTTGTGTTGATCTGAAACGAGCAATAATATATTGGGTCAAACATAGTTTGTTTATCAGCGGTAAATTGGCAATATACTTATTGACAAACCAAGAAAGCAAGGGGATGTAAACAGGCATTAGAAAATGTTGTCCGGTTTTTATCACTTCA
>JAYENK010000027.1:0-3173 GCA_034722035.1 Patescibacteria group bacterium
GCTTTTCCGCATTGTTGGCATTTGCTTAGATTTGCACTCTTAAGCGCGTGATGTGATCTTCTGCGTCCGGCCGATGAGCTGGTACGACGTTTTTTAGGTACAGACATAAATTCAATAATAATAATTCTTATTTACAACTATAATATAACCAAATATTCCCAAAAAAGTCAAATTTAAATTTTTTAAAAAATTAAAATAGCGGTTGACTAATACAAAATATACTGTTATTCTATATTAGTATTAATAATTAATTATTTTACATTATATATGCCAAAAAGAACTTTTCAGCCGAATAACCGAAAGGCTAAGAAAAAACACGGTTTTCGCCATCGCATGGAGACTAAAAATGGTCGTAATGTTTTGGCTAGACGTCGTCAAAAAGGGCGAGAAACCCTATCAAAATAGCTAAAAATACTTGTCCTGAGCTTGCCGAAGGATAAGTTTTAAACTTGTAGTTTTTGTATTTTTTATTTAATATTAGCCTATGTATTCCAAGAAGTACCGTTTAAGTAATAAAAAAGACTTTGATCGGGTGTGGCAGTCTAGGCAATCAGCTTATTTAAAGCTCTTGGGGGTAAAGATTACCGGAAACAATGAAGAAAATAACCGTTTTGGCGTTATTGTTAGCACAAAAATTAGTAAAAAGGCGGTAATTAGGAATAAAATTAAGCGCAGAATCAGGGCTGTTATTAAAAAAGAGCTTGAAAAGTTAAAAATCGGATATGATATTGTGATTTTTAGCCAAAAAGCGATTGTAGATTCTAGTTATAAAGAAATAGAAACAGAATTAACACAGATTTTTAATAAACTTAAATTATACCAGTGAAAAATATTATTAATTTTTTAAATCATAATCTTTCCTTGATTGCTATAAAGACTATAAAACTATATCAAAAAACCCTGTCGCCTGACCATGGTTTTTTTAAATTTAAGCATCCCCTGGGCTATTGCCGTTTTCAACCAACTTGTAGCGAATATGCCATAGACGCAATTAATAAGTATGGTATAATTAAAGGACTTTTTAAAGCTTCTTGGCGCTTGCTTCGTTGCAATCCCTGGAACAAAGGCGGTTGGGACCCCGCATAATTAACTGTTAACAATTAACCGTTAACAATTAACAAAAAATTAATTTTTAAACTCTTGTTAAAAGTTAAAAGTTAAAAGTTAAAAGTTAATTGTTAATTGTTGAAACTATGTTTGAAACTATTTTTTATCAACCGATTTTAAACTTACTGGTTTTTTTATATAATACAGTACCTGGTAACGATCTTGGAATTGCGATAATAATATTGACAATTATTATTAAGTTGCTTTTATTTCCTCTTTCCAAAACGGCGATTACTTCACAAAAAGCTTTACAAGAACTACAGCCCAAACTAGAAGAACTTAAGGTAAAATATAAAGATAAACGTGAGGAGATGAGCAAGGCAATGATGAAGCTTTATAAGGAGAATAAAGTCAACCCGCTCTCATCTTGTTTGCCTTTGTTGATTCAATTGCCTTTTTTGTGGGCCGTGTTTCGAGTTTTTCGTAACGGATTTGAAAATGGTTCGCTTGACTTGGTCTACTCTTTTATTTCCCGCCCCGAATCGATTAACTATATCTCCCTTGGCTTTATTGATTTATCTGTCCGCAATATTCCAATCGCACTTTTGGCCGGTGCGGCACAGTTCTGGCAAACTAAAATGATGATGGCAAAAAAACCTCAGATCAAGTCGCCTGGCGCCAAAGACGAAAATATGATGGCGATTATGAATAAACAGATGATGTATTTTATGCCGGTTCTTACTATAATAATTGGAATTCAGTTCCCCGGCGGCCTAGCTCTCTATTGGCTTATCACCACCATATTGACTGGCGTTCAACAATATTATTTGTTTAATCAAGAAAAAAAGGGAGTAGAAATTATCGAGTCAAAGAAAAAATAAAAAATAATTTTTAATTGATAAAAATATGTCAAAAGATACAAATGAAAAAAAAGAAAAAATAAGTGAGAAATCCCAGGCAGCAGAGGCGGCTATCGAACAGATAAAAAATAGATTCGGCGATGGCGCGATTATGAAGTTTGGTGAATCAAGAAAATCAGATGTTGATGCTATTTCAACCGGCTGTTTGTCGCTTGATGTCGCGCTTGGTGTTGGCGGAGTTCCGCGGGGAAGAATAATAGAAATTTTTGGTCCAGAGGCCAGTGGCAAGACCACTCTAGCGCAGCATATTGTAGCGGAAGTACAAAAAAAAGGCGGAATCGCCGCTTTTGTTGATGCCGAGCATGCCTTGGATCCGGATTATGCCCAAAAAATCGGTGTTAATGTTAAGGAAATGTTAATTTCTCAGCCGGACACGGGTGAACAAGCTCTAGAAATTGTTGAAACTTTGGTTCGTTCTAATGCGGTCGATGTAATTGTCGTTGATTCGGTCGCGGCCTTGGTTCCGCAAAAAGAAATTGAAGGGGATATGGGAGACCAGCATATGGGGCTTCAAGCCAGACTGATGAGTCAAGCTCTGCGTAAATTAACCGGAGCTGTTGCCAGAACAAAAACGGTTGTAATATTTATTAATCAAATTCGTCATAAAATCGGTGTCTTTTTTGGCAGTCCGGAAGTAACTACCGGTGGTAATGCCCTCAAATTTTATTGTTCAGTCCGAATTGAAGTAAGACGAAGCGCTCAGATAAAACAAGGAGACAAAATAATCGGTAACCGAGTAAAATCAAAAATAGTAAAAAACAAGGTAGCCGCCCCTTTTAAGACAACTGAGTTTGACATTATGTACAACGAAGGCATCTCAATCGCCGGGGATCTGCTTGATATGGGCATTGCTTACAATGTAATAAAAAAAGCCGGCAACTCTTATTCTTTTGAAGATATAAAATTTGGTGTTGGACGAGAAACCGCCAAACGATTTTTACGCGCTGATAAAAAATTAATGAAACAAATCCGCAAAAATATTTTAAAAGAAATCAAGGCCCGAGAATTGGAAGAGGATAAATAATATTCAAAACAAAAATTTCCATATATGTACGGATCAGACTATTCAGTCCATACATATATGGGAATTTTTTTATACGCTACAAACCTAAAATTCCATTCTTCAAAATATTTCTAATATTATTTTCTAAATTATCCAAATAAGCTCTATTATCAATAAAATTTTCCAAATCCAATGCCACGCTT
>JAYENK010000028.1:0-14967 GCA_034722035.1 Patescibacteria group bacterium
TTGAACCAATTTGTATCTTTTCTAAATTTGCGTTAGTAATCCCTATCCCCTGATCCCGCATTACTGAAAATGCGTCAGCGGGACGACCAAGGTAAGACACTGTCTTAGTGTTTGAATTAATATAATAAGCTTCGCCATTATCTTCTACTTTAAGTATAATTTTACCTTTAAGGCGATCTGCCATAGCGCTTCCGTGAATTTTATTTTTCGCTTCAATATATTTTTGATCGTCTTCATAACTTTTAGTCAATGACTTTAACAAATAACTGTCAATTTTATTTTTTAGTTCTTTGCCTGTAATTTCTTCTGAAGCAAACCCCAAAACATATTCATCACCGATAATAATTAACGGAACGCCTGCTGAGCTAATTTGATTTTTAGCAACTGCTTGCTGATATAGCTTATTATTATCCTCATTGTTATAAATTTCATAACTGTTTATTTTTAAATAAGGATGTGAATATTCTAATTTATTCAAGAATGATTTTGCTTTATCGCAATGCGGACAATTTTCTCCAGTAAAAAAATCAACTTCAAGCTCCGTAATCTCTTCAGAATTTTGCCCGTTGATTAAATACAAATCTTCATCCATTTCAACTTTAGCAAAATCTCTGCGTATTTTTGTTAAAAAATATTCTTTGTCGCCTATTATCTCTTTTATCCCTTCTAAATTACCATCATAGACTTCTTCTTCCATTTTTATTAATTTTTCAACATTTATAATTTCCGCATATTCATTGCTAAATCTCGGAGCCTTCATTTGGTTATCCGTTAAAATATACAATAATATTTCATTTGTTTTTGAAGATTCACTTGGATCTTCCGGAACTCTTGTGGAAATCTGTGAAATTTTCAAAGGATAAATAATCGTATCGGTTTTAAAACTTATTTTAATCGGCTCAATATAGTCGCTATACAGGGAAATGTTTTTTATGTCTAATCGTCTTTTAATAGCAATATCAATTGCTTCTTTGATTTCATTTTTAAACTCTGTCCAGTCATGTTCAATGTGTTTTTCAATATCATCTTTTTCAAATCTTTGATTAAACATCTCTAATGTTATTTCTTCTTGATTATCAATATTTAAAATATTTATGATTATATTGTAAGTAGATTTAAATTGTTCAAAATTATTATTTTTAAAAGAATTTATACAATAATCTGCACATTTTTCGGAAAAATTTTCTTGGTTCACATCGCTGTCAATTTGCTTTAAATCTTCTATGGCTTGATTTAAAATATTTTCTGGTTTAATTCTCATAGCTGTAAAATACCATTTTTTTTTAACATACCAATCAAGCAATTCTTTTGCTTCTTGGTTTACTTTATAATCATTATTATTTAACCAATCAAACAAACCGTCAACTCCTGACGCGGACAACACGGTTATTTCATAAATGCCGATATTTTTTTGGCTATGAACAACAACATTTGATTCTCCTGTTGCCAACTCTTTATTGCCTTCTGCATCATTAAAATAATTTCGCATTTCTTCTCCTGTCACTATTGATAATTCCGTAAAAATATCTTTTGGGGCTTTGCTCGCTTTAGGATAGCTTGGCGTTGGTATTACCCAAACAAATTCATTAGTCTCTCCTTCATAATTAACTTTTAAATATAAATCTTCTTCACCGTTTTTATAAACGATTAAAGATGTTTGCGAGGGTTCATAAATGTCTTTATCATCCCATTGATAAGGAATCATTCCGCCATCAGCCAACAAAACCAAGGGGGTAAACAACATTACCCCTAAAAGCGAGTAAAAAAAAGTTTTTTTAAACATATTTTTTTATTAATATTAAATTATCTTAGGTAAAATAAAACTCAGTCCGCTATCAAATCCCTAAACTTTCCTCCCTCTCCTATCTTTCGAAAAAACCTTAACCAAAAATTCTATTAATGAGCTTACCCAAATTGTTTTTCTTGCTTCATTTATTTTTTCAAAATTTGTTACCGTCTCTCATTAAATTATCAAATCGTTCTCTATTGTTCTCATTTTTAATCCAATTGGATAATTTAATGAAATTATGAGCGATGGCATCAAGGCAGAAATTTTTAGACAGCTTTAATTAATTCATGTTCTTCTTTTGATATATTAATATTATGTTTCTTTTTCTTGCTCAATACATTATTGACATAAGAACGAATCGGAATTGGAACCGCGCGCCCTAGACCACAAAAAGAGGTGTCATGTAAAGTATTTAACAAGGACGAAAACATTTTCCAATTCGGGTTTTTTTGTTTTAAAATCTCGTGCAAGCGCAAAGTCCCTTCACGACAAGGTGTGCACTGACCACAAGATTCATTCATAAAAAAATCAACCCAAGTTTTAATTAAATCAATTGGATTCTCTTTGGTCATATCATATATTGTTATTAAGCCGGACCCGCTAATCGGCTGTTTGAGTTGAGTGCTATGCAAAACTTGACCACTGGCGTTACCACCAACTTGAACAAAAAAATCAAAATCAGGCCAATTATTGGTATGCTTTAAAATTATTTCGATTGTCCAATGTTCTTTTAAAAAAAATACTTTTTCATGTTTGGCTATACCGCTAATGGTAATAAAACGCTTTTTTTCATATTCATCACGTGCAATCAGACTTACGTCATAAAAAGTCTCAACATTATTAATTAAAGTTGGTCTAGCATAAAGACCGCTGGTAGTCGGAAAAGGTGGTCGCAAACGCGGCTCGATTCGCTCATGTTCCAGGGCGTTTAGGGCCGAACTTTCTTCACCGCCGACATAACCGGCTTGATACGGTTTACGAAAAATTTCGATTGGCGCATTGCCAATTATTTTTTCCAGCTCTTCTTTAAAATCAAAATAATAATCCGGATTTAAATACAAAAAAGCTTTATCCGCGCCCAAATAATCAAGCGCGATTTTCATCCCATCAATAACGCGCCCACCATATTTATCCAATATATACCAATCTTTACCCACCCCGGGCTCACCCTCACTGGCATTACAAACAACATACTTCTTGTCAGCCTTCGTCTTTTTTACTATTTCCCATTTTTTACCCGTAGGAAAAGCCCCGCCACCACGACCGGTAAGTTCGGCTTTTTTTAGTTTTTGGATTATGTCATTCATTGATTACAATTTCTAATAATTTAATTTTTAATGTTTAAAACATTTTATCATTGAAAAATTGAAAATTGTTTGAAAATTGAAAATTGAAAATTGAAAATTATTAAACCATCCTCTTCTTCTTCAAATACTCCACCAAATCAACCATTCGATTCGAGTATCCCCATTCATTGTCGTACCAGACGATTAATTTTAATAAATCGCTACCCACTATTTTTGTCAGTGGCAAATCCACAATCGCGCTGGCCGGATTGCCGATAATATCACTTGAAACCAAAGACCCTTCACTTACTGTTATAATATTCTTTAGCCTAGCACTGCGAGCGGCCCTTTTTAGAGATTGCGTAAGTTTTTTCTCAGTAATTTTTCTGGTCGTTACAAAAACAATATCACAAAGAGAGCCGTTGGGTGTGGGCACGCGCACTGCCATACCGTCAAATTTATTTTTAAGTGACGGGATAGTCTTGGTTGTAGCAATGGCCGCTCCGGTTGTGGTTGGCACAATATTAACAGCGGCCGAACGCGCTCGGCGCAAATCAAAGTGCGGTGCGTCTAACAAGCGCTGATCGGCAGTGTAAGAATGAATCGTCGTCATCAAAGCTTTTTTAATGCCAAAATTTTGCCTGATACAATCAGTCACCGGCGCCAAACAATTGGTAGTGCAAGAAGCATTTGATATTATTTTATCCGTTTTACGTAATTTTTGCTCATTTACACCTAAAACGATCGTTTTAATGCCGTCACTTTTAGCCGGAGCGCTAATTAAAACTTTTTTAGCGCCGGCCCACACATGAGCCATAGCCTCTTTTCTTGTACGAAAAAGACCGGTACACTCCAAAACAAGATCCACTTTCAACCCCTGCCAAGGCAAATGACGCGGATTTCTTTCTGATAAAATTTTATACGGCTTATTTAAGACTATAATCCGATCTTTTTTGGTACGAATTTTTTTATTAAATTTTCCATACACTGAATCATACTTCAACAAATGCGCCAAAGTCTCGGTATCGGTCAAATCGTTGATAGCAACGATCTTAAGGTCTTTTAATCTTTTTTCCAGCAAAATTTTGAATACTGCCCTCCCGATCCGGCCAAAGCCGTTTATTGCGATGTTCATAATAAAAAACAGAAATTACGTCCTTAATTATACTGGTAACTATAAAAATTCACATTAAGACACGTAAATTCTAAAAATAATTAAAAATAAAAATATACATCCATTATTGCACAATAGATGATTACTTATATATATTATAACATAAAAAACACAAAACCTCTAATTTTAATTAGAGGTTTTGTGTTATACTTTTATTTTAATAGTTTAATTATTTTTTATTTCGATTTAAATCTACTTCTATAACCGTATTATTTCCATTTTCACCGGAAAATTCAACGTTAACCGATTGTTTTAGGATGTTGTGGCCAACGACCACGCCACGCTTGCCATCAACGTTTACTTTGGCTCCCATCGATGGCATTTTTTTCTGCATCTCTTCATAGCCTTTTTGTTCATAGGCCAAACAACACATCAAACGACCGCACATACCGGATATCCGATCCGAACCACGATGAGAGCATTGCTGGCAATCAGCCATATCACTCGTAATCGAATCAAGATTTGTTAAATGTCCACGACAGCAAAGACCACGCCCACAATGCCCAAGATCGCCGGTAACACGCGCTTCATCACGAATACCAATCTGCTGCAACCTGATCGTCTTGCCAAAATGACGCGTAAGATCCTTAACCATTTCTCTGAAATCAACTCGCCCATCCGCAATAAAAGCAAAAGTAATACGAGAACCGTCAAAGGAATAATAAACATCAATAAACTTCATTGGTAAATTGTGGCGTCGCTTAGCCGCTCCAACAAAATCAAGTGCTTCTTTTTTCTCTTTAAGTGTGGGGCGTTTTTCAAGATCACCCGGACCGGCTCGTCTGATTATATTTTTATTTTCACCATCTTGCTCTGATAAAAAAACTTTATCGTCAATTTCTTTAAAACCAACTACCTGTCCAATTTCAAGACTGGATGAAGTTTTTACAATCACCTTATCTTTTAATTGGATATCTAAATCTTTATGCGCAAAATAAGACGCTTTATCCCAGAGAACAAATTGTACTTTAGCTACATTCATTGTGAATAATTTAATTTAAACTAAATCGAATAAACTTTTCAATTTTAACTTCACCCAAAATATCTTTAACTTTCTTTTTATCATCCTTAATATATTCCTGGTTAAGCAAACATACTTCTTCGTAATACTTATTAATTTTGCCTTCCAAAATTTTATCAATAATATTCTCCGGTTTTCCTTCTTTCAATAATTGTTCTTTATAAATTTCCTTTTCCTTGTCAGTCTCCTCACTAGGCACTTCTTCCGGGTTTAAATATTTGGGATCAGTAGCCGCGACTTGCATTGCAATATCATGCGCCAAGTCATCTTCACCCTCCTTATCAAGAGAAATCAAAACACCGATTTTACCACCCAAATGAGAATAAGCGGATAAAGTTCCGGCTGCTTTGATTACAGCAACATCTTTTATCTCCATTTTTTCACCGATTGTTCCGCTCAAATTTGCCAAAGCGTCTCCTGCTGTATTTTCATCCATTTTAGCATCCAGTAATGCTCGTTTATCACTAACATCAACCGACTTTAATGTTTCTAAAATTTTATCGGTTAAATTTTGAAACTTCTCATTGCGCACAACAAAATCAGTTTCTGCACTCACTTTTATCATATAAGCAGTTTTTTTGCCATCACTTAAGGCTAATTTGATAATGCCTTCGCTTGCCTCTTTGTCTCCACGTTTAGCTGCCTTGGCAATGCCTTGCTTTCTTAAATATTCAATTGCTCGCTCTATATCATTGTTCGTTTCGTCCAAAGCTTTTTTACAAGCGCCCATACCAGCCCCGGTTTTTCCACGTAATTCTTTTATAAGCTGTAACATATTTTTATTTATTAATTTATTAATTTTTTCTCTGCTTTTCCTGCTAGTATTGCTTCTTTTACTGTGTCCAAAACTAATTTAATTGTTTTGGTCGCGTCATCGTTGGAAGGAATAACATAATTAATCCCTGTTGGATTTACATTGGTATCGCAAATCGCAATAATGGGGATATTCCTTTTTTTTGCTTCGGTTACTGCTGTTTTTTCCGTCTTGATATCCCAAACAAAAATAGCATCCGGTAAACGAGTCATTTTATTTAGACCACCAACCTTAAATTCTAATTTTTCAATTTCTCGATCAAAATCAAGCTGTTCTTTTTTGGTATACTTGCTAAGATCCCCGGTTTTCTTCTTGGCAGATAAACCCTGATATTTTTTAATCGTTCGTTTGAGTACTAAAAAATTGGTCAGGGTTCCTCCCAGCCATTTTTCTTTTACATAAGGCATCTCTGTCTCCTTGGCTAATGCGGCAATCGATTCTTTGACTTGCATTTTAGTGCCAACAAAAAGAATCATTTTGCCTTCACTGGAAAACTTTTTAATAAACTCGAGCGCCTCTTCAAAAAGTTTCTTGGTTTGCATTAAATCAATAATATGCACACCATGTCTTTCACCAAAAATAAAAGGCTCCATTTTCGGGTGCCATTTGCCTGTTCGATGCCCAAAATGCATACCAGCCTTGAGCATCTGTTCGATACTTGGAATTTTCATATTTTTTTCCTTTTACCACGCCATAGTTCGAGCTTAAGCGAAGAACGACGGCGGGTTTCACCTCTACCCAAGTAAGCTAATATTAAATAAATATTAACAGGAAATTTGTTTTTTGGGTATGTGTGATTTAACTAATTAAATTATATTTATTATTTGTATAGAGTATTATTTTTTAAACCTTTTGTCAATATTGACAAAAATATAATATTATTGCTTAATTTATAATTCCACCGCCAATAAGCTCATCTTTAGCGTAAAAAACAGCTGACTGACCTGGGGTTACAGCTCTTTCCGGTTTTTCTAAAACAACTTTTAAACAATTTTTAATTTTTAATTTTTCATTTTTAATTTGAGCCCGTAAGGGCTTATGCAAATATCGAATTTGCACCTTACATTTAATGGGCAAATCCGGAACTTCTCCTCTTATCCAATTAACATGACGCAAACTAAACTCTTTTCTCATTAAAGCTTTGTCATTAGCATCATTAACAACATATAATATATTATTTTTATAATCTGTTTTTGCGGCGTAATATGGCCCGGCCCCACCAATTTCAATGCCACGCCGTTGACCAACAGTATATAAAGGCAGCCCTTTGTGTCTGCCCAAAACTTTTTCATCTAAATCCCTGATTTCTCCCGGCAATAAATTTAATTTACTTTTCAAGAAAACATTATGATCAATCTGCTTGCCATTATCAATTAAAAAACAAATATCCTGGCTTTCTTTTTTAAAATATGGCAATTCATTTTCCTTGGCAATATCATAAATCTCGTTTTTAGTATATTCTCCTAACGGAAATTTTATATGCTTAAGCTGCTCTTGCGTCAAAGTATAAAGAAAATAAGATTGATCTTTTTTAAAATCTTTCCCACGACACATTTTAATTTTCCAGCCAGAGGCTGGTCCGCCTTGGGCGGATAATTTTTGCCGCAAGCAAACATAATGCCCTGTCACCAGATAACCAGCCTGCAAGGTACCCAGCATTTTCATTAAAACACCAAACTTAATCGCTTGATTGCAAACCACACAAGGATTGGGAGTCTCACCCTTGTTGTAACTTTGCGTGAAATAATCAATTACTTCTCTCTGAAAACTCGAGATTGCATTAATCGGATAAAATTTTATACCCAGTTTTTGACAAACTTGCCGAGCGGCTGCTTCAGACGCTTCATAATTTTCGTGTAAACGTAAAAAAACGCCGGTAACAGTGTATCCCTTTTGTTGCATCAACCAGGCAGAAACACTAGAATCAACCCCGCCCGACATTGCAACTATTACATTTTTCTTCTTTTCTTCCATTAATTTTTTAAAACCTAAATCAAAAATATATCGGTAATTCCGCTTTCCATTATATGAAATTTAAAATATATTAAACTAAAAATAAACAAAATAAGGACAAGTGTCTGGATAATCACTGGTTTATGTTGAATCTCAATACGGACAATGATGTTTATCAAAAGTAGTACCGCTAAAATTATGGCTACAGTTAAAAAGAAATAATTAACATATTTAATCGCGCTTATGACTGGCACAAAATTATCACTGCCTCTATTTGATACTTGTTTGATGTTTTGGGCCAAAGCAGCGTCCATGGCCAAATATTCCGGCTCAATGATTTCTTTTTCATTACTCTCTCCCAGTGTTTTTAATTCCGGTTCAACTTGACTCGTATCAACTCGGGCTAAATTTTTATTATTATTAATTAAATTTTTTACAATTTCTACTTCAGGCAATGGCGGAACCGGACCAGGGACTTTTTCTTCTATTTTTTTCTCAACCGGAGCCTCGGCCAAAACTTCTGTTTCACTTGTACTTGGCTCTGGCTCAGATACCGGAGTTGAAATAGCTTCTTCTATTGGTGCGGAGACTATTTTTACCGAACCTGGAACCGTGCTAGCGCGAGTAGAAAAATGTTGTACCAAAATATTGGTTTTTTTGCCGTCAATCTTGCCCTGCGTCATAGCAAAACCGACATCAGTATAACGTTCATTTAAAATATTTTTTTTGTGAGATGGAGAATTCATCAAAGCCCGGTGCACTGACTGGGCAGTAGTAAAATTCATTGCCAAATTTTCTCCAACATAAATATAAGCATAATCCTTACGATCAATCCAATCCCAAGGTTTTTTCCCGTCCAAAGAAGTGTGGGCAAAATAATCATTCTCAACCAAATCGTTAGCTTTGGCCAAGGCCGATTTATTTAAAACAAAATTCATTTTAAGTTCACCTGCACCGCTAGAGCTTCGATCCAAATTCACCAAACGCAAAACTTCATTTACCACTACTTCAGACGTACGTGCTCCTTGCGGATAAGATAAAAATAAATATCCAACTGTCGCTACTTTAACCAACAGTAAAACCAGAGCAATTATGAACAAAGCACGAGAACGTAATATTCTTGGTTTATGCGAGTTGCCATTATAAGGAATAAAATAATCTTTAAATAGTTTTGCTGAATCGTTACAAAACTTTACATATCCTTCCTCATGATCACAAAGCTCTTTAATCTCTCGTTTTTCTTCTTTGCTAAAATCTTTAATCTTTTGTTCAAATTCCTTAATCTTATCTTTTTTAAATAAATGAACTAGAGTCAACAAAAAACCGCCAATTAATAAAATTAACAGGCTTTTTTCTTTATTTTTTGATTTTTTAGGCTTATTTCGCTTAAAAAACATAGGTTTTAAACTTTTATAAAATTATAGCAGATTATTTGATATTTGTTAAAAAAAGAAACAAAAAAACCGGCTCCCGTATGCATCTTTCAGAGAAATATCTTCTGAAACAGTTAGAAAATTTTTGGACATAATGTCTTTAGCTTATAAGGCGTGATCAACACAGAAATCGAAATCGTTGCCCGTTAGCAATCCAACAAATATCCCATTGTCATCCATCACCGGAAAAGTATCAAAAGCAAAATCCTCTTCTTTTATCATTCGAACAATGCTACTAATTTTATCGTTCATTCTGACACATACAGGCTTCAAAATAAGCCCATTGAGATAAAATTTTACCCGTGCCACTTCTTCTGCCTGATCTTGTAGAGAAAGATTACGATGAATAATACCAAGACCGCCAAGCTTTGCCATTTCAATCGCCATCTTATGTTCTGTTACAGTATCCATTGGTGATCTCACAATTGGAGTTCTTAATGGCACTCTCCGTGAAAACCACGTCGATAAATCAACTTTCCTGGGTATAATACCAGAATATTTCGTCCTTAGGGTCACATCAATATAAGACAGAGCTAAGCCCTGCTTTTCCATCTTATTAAAAAATGAATCCCTCTTTATACAATTACTCATAACATCCTCCTTCTTTCTTGTAGGTTATCTTTTATATTCTATTTTCAAAAAACAAAACAATCCACTTTTCCGAAAAAAAGCTTCAAAATATTGGCTTATCCTATCAGTTTAACTGTATTTAGTCAAAAATTGTTGTAAATTTATTTTCATGAATTACTGTTTTTTAAAATATTATCAAAGAGGTTCAATCAATCTTCCTGTCAATCATAAAATAAAACAGCCCTAGCGTGACTGATTTATTTTATGCTCGGAGTCACGGACAATGTTCGAACCAAAATCAATATATTATAAAGATTTTTTTTGTTGAGACATATTAAGTACATCCTTTATTAATCCATTTGATATATAATATATCATTCCTTCTTTATTTCTCAGTGCTGTAGATCGCATCGTAATCTTAATAACAACCCCCTCAAGACTACCTATTTTTATCTTATCACCTATTCCATATTGATTTTCAATTAAAATAAAAAGTCCGGAAACAAAATCTTTGACTAATGATTGTGCGCCAAAACCGATTGCCAATCCAACAACACCTGCCCCGGCCAGAATAGGCCGAATATCTACACCAAATACACTTAAAATCATAATTAAAATTATAGCGTAAATAATAATGTTCCCGGTTGTTATAATGATATGACTTAGAGTTTTTGCCCGCTTTTCTTTTTGCGATTCATTGTCATCGTCTCCGTCATCAACTATCTTCGCAAACCGCCTAACTATAATCTTTAAAACTATTCTACCAAAAAAGAATAAAATAATAATCCAGATAGCATCTGCTATATTTTGTTTTATAAAATTAAGTATAAGTTCCTGCATAATATTTATATGTTCTAGAAGCAAGTTTTTCTTTTTGTTCTTTTAAAAATTCTTCCAAAACTTGTTTAATTGTTTTTTGCATACTGGTTATTTTAATTCTTTTAGTTTTCTAATATATCTTTCCACATTAAATTTTTCTTGGCTTTTCATCATTTCATGCATTTCACCTGCCAAAATAACTGCCATTTTTCTCACAGCTTCATCGTAATCGCAGTCAGGATTATTTTCCATTAATCTATTCAAAGTCAATCTTGTTTCATGTGGATTATCCTGATTTAACTGATTTTCTACAGTTCTGATTATTTCTCGTCTAAGTAATAAATTTTGATTATTTTTGTTCATTTTTTTATCACTATTTTCAATTTCACCTCCATCCTTTTAAAATATTATATCAATTTTTTTACCAAAGCTTTTCTTAAACTCAAGCTTATTATCTTCTTGATAAAAGGGCAGGCCTACTATTATATACTTATCATCTTCAAATAAATTTACTATTTCTTTTTCGGCTTTAATTTTTAACAAAAATTCTTCTTTCCATTTGTCGCCCTCCTCTATGAATCGACCTTTTGGCTCGATAAATAATTGAAAATAATCACCTTTGACTTTGCCATTTCCTAGAAATAACAAATAGTCCGGTTCAAAACGACGACCTTTGTCAAAATCGTAAATCTCAACTATTTTCTGATTTCTGACTAGATAAACTTCTTTGTATTTGGTTTCTAGTTTATCAATATTGTCATGAATTAATTTAACTAGATACTTTTCTTCGTCAGTCCCATAATCATCGCTGTATACGTACCAATCTTTGTCTGACAAATCGGGATAAATACTGTTAGCATCATTAACCATTGAAGCACCATATTGGCGTTTTGAGCCTTCTATTGGCTTTTCGATATACATCTTCTTCTCAACTATACTTTCTCTAACTGGAATTGGTATGAATTTTTTTGAACCTTGGTATTCCGATGTGTTGGCCTTTATTGTATTTTTTATATTTTCAAGTATCGGCAGTAAGCATTGAAAAATTCTAGTCGACTCAATATTTTCTTCGTCTGTTTCAATTTCGAGATTAACACCGCCGAGATAATTCTTATTTTCAATAAAATCTTTAATCGATTTTAGTTTTGGAAAATATGAATTCAGATTTTCAAAATTATAAAATGGAATTTTATCCAAGGTTTTTCTGGTCAAATGCTGTGATAATGACTTGATTTTTAGATTAACGACTTTATATTTGCTTTTTGTTTTTTCTTTGTCATCCCCAAAACCGGATATTTGACTGAAAGACGACCCGGATTCTATGCTGGTCTTATAATTCCTCTCTACACCAACATCAAAAATAGAATTTACCTTATCTCTTTTGTTTACAATTCTTTCGTTTTTCCAAATAACGCCTTTTTTGAAAAATTTAGTTTTAGAAAACGAATTTTTTACTTTCAGGACTATTTCTCGGCCAGCATCTTTATGTATCCCACTTTTAATCAAGGCGCTTCTCAGCTCTGAAATATATCGATGATTTTGAATGGAATGAAAATGCAACTGTTCAATTACTCTTAACGGATGATTTTCTTCTTCGTCAAATTTTCTTAAATATTTTTCATCCTTGTTATCCAGAGTAAAAGGAAAATATCGGGCACCACGGCCGACTAGTTGCGCTTCCTGAATTGTTGGCTTACCACTATCCCTGGTACCATAAAGACGGACTATATCAAAAAGATTCAGCACATCCCAGCCCTCGTTTAGCTTATCAACCGCGAAGACGACTCTGACCTCGTTATCTTCTTCTTCTAAGGTATTTACCTGTATTTGCTTTTGCTCGCTTTCTTCATTACTGTTAACCTCTACTAATCTATCGTCTGAAAATTCAATTTTTATATTACTTACCAATTCTGATAATCTAATTTTATTTTCATTAAAAAAATCAAAAGCTTTTTTCAATATATTATCATTTTCTGATATGCCATCAACGATTTTTTCAATACTTTTAAAATCCGCGACTTTTAAATTTTGAATTAGCTTAATAAATTTTTGATGATTATCCTGGGATTCTTTAATTGTTTTGGACTTCATCATGACAACCGGTTTGAGAGCTATTTTATAACTTTCTGCCGCTTTTCTTCTGAATTGCGAAATTACCACGGACTGCAACATTCTTTCTTCTATGCTGGAATTTGACTGCGCCAAAAAAACGTCCTTTGAAAATTTATCCTCTCTAAATTTTTTCAAATCATATTCAAATAAAACCCTGCTTTTATATTTATCAAAAATATATTCATCTTCCCAGTCAATCGTTGCGGTAAATTCTAGCAAGACATTATCCTGGTGCGAATTAACGAGCTTATTAACAGTCTTTTCCCAGGAATTAATATTTTCAAATTCTTCTTTGCTCTTTTTGCGTTTAGTCTCCGCGTTAATATGATGAGCCTCATCGGAAATAAAAACAGTTTTTCCTTTTTCAAAGTCCCTGTAGATCAAAGAATTTTCTTTAGGGTTGTTTAATTTTGAATGAAGCCCGGCAATGGTTGAAAAATTAATATTAATAGCGTTGTCCGAACTTTCTGAAAAACTTTCAACTTTTTTAACTAAAACTTCTTGCCCGTCTATAAATATTCTTTTGTTAAATAAATATTTAGATGATTCTTTGTTTAAAAAATTATCAATTGTTTTTCTGATTATATTGGTTTTATCCACGAAAAAAACAAAATTCCTATATCCTTTTTCGTATAAAAATAGCATCGCGGTAACCATTATTAAAGTTTTTCCTGATCCGGTGGCCATGTTAAACAAAAGCTGTACGGGAAATTCTTTTTCCGGCTCATTCTCGTAATATTCAATAAGCCTGGAAATAGCGCTTATCTGATAGCTTCTTAATTGAAATTTTGGATTGATATTATCAAAAATAAGCGAGGGAATGTCTTTCGATATTCGTCCTCTTTTTTCTAATGAATCGTATTCATTTGACAGCTTATATCCGCTCATACCTATTTTTTACTATAAAACTTTTTGTTTAACTCTTTATCTTCTTTTGAAACCGCGAAAGTCGCATCGTTAATCGAATCCAGATTAACATAAAGATGATTCATGTCCAGCATATCAATTAAAACTTCTTTCTGCTCTTTTTCTGAAAGCTTGTCAAATTCTTTATTATCAAATTTATCAGTTTCAATCTGATATTTATAAAATTGCTCTTTCTCAATTTTGACTCTTATTTTTTTTATATCTGATTTTGTTTTAGCGCTTTTCAACTCTCTGATATATTTATTATTCCACTCAAGAAGTTCAGTATAAACAAAACTCCCGCCACCTTTCCAGTTTACATCTTTTGAAATTCCTCCCTGTTCGCCGGCGATAACTTTTTTAAGCCGCGCCTCCGGCAGTTCATGTATGTAGTCCATCTGTTCAACTAAAATATACTGCCTGTTCATTTTATGCGCAACCGCTCCGGTTGTTCCGCTACCAGCAAAAAAATCTAAAATAATATCATTCTTCTTACTTCCTAAATGTATAATTTTCTGTAAAAGCCTTTCGGGCTTTGGTGTTGCAAACATTTTTTTTCCATCCATAATTTTCATAAGCTCTTTTGTTCCCTCGGTTGCCGTGCCCACGTCATCCCAAATAGTAAAAGGATTTATCCCTTTTTCTTCGGCTTCAAATTTAAATCTTTTTAATTGGGGCTTTGTCTTACCGGTTTTTCCAAATACAATGCGATTATCCTTTAAAACTTTCTTGAACTTTTCTTTTGTCATCCTCCAATGTCTTCCAGTCGGAGGTAAAAATTTTTCTCCTGTGTTTGGATTTATTATTGGGTATGTTAAATTTAGACGAATATTAGGCGCGTCAAAAGGATCTGCCGCCCATTCTCCTCTTGGGTCATTGTCCGGATTAAAAAATTTGCTTGCGTCAATTTCCAGGGGGTTTAATTTAAAATGTTTTCTGTTCTTTGCAAGAGTAATTGTATAATTATGAGACAAGGACACGTCAATATCATTCTGGCTTGATTTTCTATGATTCCAGATAAAATCAGCTACAAAATTTTGTTTTCCAAAAATTTCATACATCAAAATTTTAAGATAAGCATCTTCGTTGT
>JAYENK010000029.1:0-85444 GCA_034722035.1 Patescibacteria group bacterium
GATGCGCCGTATCCCGTATTTTTTTGGTGATGCGACTGAGGTCGATTTTCTTTGCGAATTACCAATTGATTCGGCCAAGATGGTTATTTCCACTTTGCCTCGGGCGGATGATCAAATGACTTTAATTAAACATATTCGCCTGAATAATAAAGAAACTCTTTTGATTGCTAATTTATCCCATTCTAAATTTTTAGAAAATCTTTATGGCGCGGGCGCCGATTATATTATGATGCCTCATCTTTTGTCCGGTCAATGGATGGCAAATCTTCTTAAGACAAACAATTGGGATCGCAAAGTTTTCCGTGATTTAACAAAAAAACAAAAAGAAGAATTAAGACTTAGATTCACATTGGGGGAATTGGTGGAGAAAAAATAAAATATTTTATTTTAAGGTGAAAACCACAATCTTACTATTGGTTAGCACCCGCAAGGGTGGCCCCCAGGTACCGGCTCCACTTGAAGTATATTGATTGTAATTACCTTCCTGGTTTAGGCCATAGTGATAACGACCGTAGATTAAATAGGTGACTAGGTTGGCGGGGAAGATTTGTCCGCGGTGAGTGTGGCCGGACAAATGTAAGTTTATACCCGCTTCTTTGGCCCGGTCAATATAGGTGGGTTCGTGGCTAAGAAGAATAGAGGGCTCAGTTTGATTGATTTTTTGAAAAATTGTTTGGTCATTTGGGTTTTCTCGGTCATGAGTGTAATCCAAGCCGATAATTTGTATATTATTATCAATAATAATTTCGTCTTCAAGAATAATAATTCCACTTGCTTCCAGCTGTTCGCGCAAGTTATTGATTCGGGCATAGCTTTCGTGGTTACCATTGATAAAATATACTTTAGCGATTGCACTAAGTTCGCTTAGTGGCGTGATAAATTTGTCTGCGCTGGGGCAAGTGCCGTCCAGATAGTCGCCGGTAAAAAATATATAATCAGGATTTAGTTCTTTTGTTTTTTTAATTATTTTATTAAGATAATCAACCCGGTTAATCGATCCTAGATGAACGTCGCTGAGTTGGACTATTTTTTTATTCTGCCACTCTGTTGGCAGGTTTTTTATTTTTAGTTCAATATTGTTAACGCGTAAAAATTGAGCATTAATCAGACCGTAAATAATAATTAAAGCAGTGACAGCTAGGACACCTGTGGCCAGGTAAGATCGTTTAAGCTTCCAGTCTTTCTTTTTTGCAAGAAAATAAATTATCCAGGCCAGAACAAAGCCTTGTACTAAATAAATTGCGATTCCCAGCCAACAAACAATGAGCAAGTAGAGCCAATGAACAAGGTTGGAATCACTTGAGCGAGTTAGGGCGGAAAAAATAATAAAGCTCGGAGGTAGAGCAGAGATAAGGCCTGCTAATATGTATTTGGCCGGTTTTTTAAGCGAATAAAAAGATTTAAGCGAATAATAAATAAGCCAGTGCCCGCCGATGAAGACGAAGAGGAATAATATTATGAATATAATTACTTCTAATGCCATGGGTTTATTATAATGTAAATTTGAAAAAAATGAAAACATCACCCCTCCCCTTTTTTGTGTCATCCTGGGGCTCCGAGGGAGCGAATTCCAGCGTCAGCTGGAATGAAGCGGAAATCGGAGAACCCGGGATCCAGGATCAAAAGCTACTTATATGGTTATCAAATAAAGTTAATTTATAGTGTTTAATTTTAAATACAAAGAATAGCAGTACTTACAAGTTTTATTTTGTAATCGTGTTATTACTGATCAATCCTGGATCCCGGATATTTTTCTTTTCGCTCCGCTACAAGAAAAATTCCGGGATGACACAAAGAGGAGGTTTTTTATTTTTCCACGCATTTCTTAAAACAAAGCCCGGCATAGATTAAAGGAATAACAACTAAAACCAAAACAGTCGAGGTCATTAGTCCAAAGATCATTGAGACACTAAGACCGCGCCAGAGCTCGGAGGCGAAGATGAGAGGGAAGACGCCGGTAATGGTGGTGATAGTGGTGAGGAAGATTGGTTGCATGCGGGCAATGCCACCTTCAATGATTGCCTCGTAAAACTCAAGGCCGTCTTTGATGTTTTTGTTTATTCGGTCGATTAATACAATCGCGTCATTTACCACAATCCCGGTTAAAGAAACAATGCCAATAAAGGTGGTAAAGGAAAAAGGCATTTGTAAAATGTTGAGTCCGGCAATCACACCGATAAAAGCAAGCGGAACCGAGAAGATAATAATAAAAGGTTGTTTAAAAGAATTAAATTGTAGTACCAGAATAAAGGCGATAAAGATTATAGCGAGCCCCATCGACATAAAAAGCTCACGAAATGATTGTTCAATATCTTCAACTTCACCGCCCACCTGAATGCTAACATCTTTTGGTAGATTCATTTGTGCAGTATGAGCATCTAAATCAGCCAGGATTTTTTGCAGGTCAGCCTCTTGGGTGGTGTCAGCCTCTACTAAGGCAACTTTCTGGCCATCACGATGATTGATTGAGAGTAGAGCTGGTTCGATTTTTACATTAGCCACTTCTTTTAAGGTAATTTTTTCGCCTTGCTTAGTTGCAAGGATAATTTCTTCCAAGTCTTCAACTTTTGTAAAACTGTCAGAGTCTAGTCTGACCGTTACATCAACATCCTCGCCATCCAAGTTAATTTCGGTCGCACTAATACCATAAAGCGCTTGCCTGAGCGCGGACGCGATACTGGTATTGTTTAGTCCGTAAAAGTCAGCTTTTTGTTTGTTGATAGAAAAAGTAAACTCACCGGCTGCTTCTTTTAGAGTATTGCGTACATTAACTGTGCCATCGACTTCCTGAAGATAAGACATAATATTTTTGGTCGTAGTATCGATATTTTTTAAATCATTACCAAATATTCTTATTTCAATCGGAGATCCGCTTGGCGGTCCGGCCGAGAGTTCATTAACAGTTATTTTGGCACCGCTGATATTTTTTAATTTACTGCGCAGATCATCCGCGATCTCATAACTCTTGCGTTCACGTTCGCCCTTATCAATTAGGTTGATGGTTAGGTTGGCGAGATGAGTACCACTTGAACCGCTGTCACCAAAACCAAGCACAGCTGAATTACCGATGTTGGAAACATAATTATCCAGTTCTGGAATGCTAGCAACTATTTTTTCAACCTCTCTAGTGATTGGACGGGATTGGTTCAGAGTAGCACCAACTGGCAATTCGATATTAAGCAAAAAATAATCCAGGTCAATTTTGGGAAACATTTCTATTTTCATGAGTCCAGATGCCGGTATAATCACAGCAATAACAAGAAGAATCCAGGCAGACGCAATAATAGTACGACGCTTTTTTTTATTTGGCAAAATGTCATGCATGAAGACCTGGTATTTGTTTTGTAATTTTTTAGTAAAGCCACTAATGTATTGATGACGTTTTTTATTACGATGATTATGACTACCGTTAGATTTTATTTTGATAAAGCGAGTAGCCAGCGTCGGAATAACTACCAGTGCAATGGCCAGGCTGGAAAGGAGCATAACCGAAACCGTTTGGGGCATGATTGATAAATATTCTCCCAGGATTCCAGAAACAAGGAGCATGGGCAGAAAAGCGGCTACTGTCGTCATGGTGCCGGAAGTAATCGCCCATTTAAAGTTCCAGACTGACAAAAGGGCAGCTTCAAGCATGGTTTTTTTGTGCTTTGAGACATATTCATTGATTCCTTCAATAATAACAATTGCGTTGTCGACCATGAGACCAAGCGACAATACTAATGAAAAAAGGACCATGCTATTTAAAGTCAGGCCTTCCAAATAAAGAAAAGTAAAGGCCATTAAAAAAGCTAGGGGAACAGACATGGCGGTAATAACTGCGCCACGAAAACTTAGTATCAGCATTAGAATTAAGTTGATCAAAATTACAGTTATGACAGCACTTGAACCAAGAGTATAGAGGTTGTCTTTGATAAAAACAGAGCTGTCATTGGTTTTTTGGATTATCAAATTCTCAGGCAGAGTATTATTCTTTTTTAGTTCATTTATTTTTGCATTAGAGTCATCAACAATATTTAAAATATTACCGCCAGTAGCTTTGTAGACTTGCAAGGAGATTGTATTGCACGAGAGTTCACCCGGGAAGCCGATTTTTGATTCACTGGTTTTTTCTTTAAAATCGTCTTTGATTTTTGCCAGGTCACGGAGGTAAATTGGCGTATTATTCACAGTAGCAACTACGATATCATTAAGATCATTAATATTTTTAAAACGTCCGATTACGCGAACACTATATTTATAATCATCGATTTCAATGTCGCCGGCCGGCAAACTAAAATTACTTAGTGAAATCGCGCTAACGATTTTGTTAAGCGAAATATTATAATTAGCCAATTGGCCTTTGTTTGCAATTATTTGAAACTCGCGTGTAAGCCCGCCAATTATTATTGCCTTGGAAACATCATTAATTGATTCAAATTCGTTTTGTAAAACGTCAGCAAAGCTTTTTAGCTCGACTTCATTGTAATTACCGGTTAGAGAGTAGGTGACAATTGGAAAATCATTAAAGTTTATTTCCGTCACAATCGGCGTTTCCGCTTCACCCGGTAGATTCGGCTCAGCCTTGTCAGTGGCTTCTCGGAGTTTATCAAAACTGTCATCCAGATCAGCCTCAGCCTGGAATTCAACAAAAATACTGGATACACCAGATCCGGATTCAGAAGTATAAATTTTTAAGTCATCTAGATTTTTAATTTCGGTTTCAATTTTGTCAGTGATAAGCTCTTCAATATCACTTGGGTTGGCACCGGGGTAGATAGTAGTAACAACAGCAAAAGGGACTTTAATCTCCGGTTCAGCTTCACGCTCGATAGTGGATATTGAATAAGCGCCGGCAATCACAATAAAAAATATTATTAGATAAGTAAAACGGTAATTGCGAATAAAAAATCCGGCAATACTCTTACTTTCTTTTTTTAAAGCTTTATTTAATTTTTCATTGATATCGATTTTTTCCATATATTTTTTGTCATCCTTGTAGATGTCAATTACCATCCTTGTGTCATCCTGGGGCTCTCGCTGGAATGAGATTTTGGCGACAGCCAAAAGCGAATGAAAAGGCGAGAGAACCCAGGATCCAGGGTTAACCCGTACTTACAAGAATATACTATAAAGTTTATAAATACTGATTAACCCTGGATCCTGGATATTTTTATTTCCGCTTCGCTCCAATAAAAATTCCAGGATGACAAAGAAAAGGGTTTATTTAATTATCTCTACTTTTTCAGCGTCTTCAACAATCTTTGCCCCTTCAACAATCAATTCGTCTGTATTATTAAGGCCGTTTAGAATTTCTACTTCTGTCCCTCTGGTTTCACCCAAATTAACTACGGTTTTGCTGGCGTGTCCATCTGTAACTGTAAATACATAATTTTCGTTTGCATTAATTATGACAGCACGCAAGGGGATGAATAATGATTTTTTATTTTTTATTTTTTTTTGCAAGGGGATTATTACATTAACAAAAGCTTCTGGGATTAGTTTGTTGTCTTTGTTGTCATAAGCAATTTCTACTCGGACTTTTTTTGTTATTGGATCAGCTGAGGGGAATATTTTTGTAATAATTCCAGTGAGTTCTTCATTAAAAATTAATAATTTTACTTCTTCATTAAGTTTGATTTTTAAAACATCTTCGGCGCTAATATCGGTTTCAATTGTTAATAGATCAGTTTGCGAAATTTCTGCGATTTTTGTACCCGGGCTTAGCTGAGCACCAAGCTCAATTGTTCTTTTGGTAATTTTTCCCGTGATTGGTGCACGGATACTTAAGTCTCCAGCCTGAATCTGGCTTAGATTTAGCTGGCTCCTAGAGCTATCCAAGGAAATCTGAGCGGAGATTTTTTGTTGACTTGAGCCTTGTTTGGTGTTTTCCAGCGCTACGAGTGAGTTTTCATAGCTTATCCTTGCTGTGCTTAAGCGATTTTCTGCAGAAAGAATTGCGTTATTTAGGCTACTTTCGTCCTGAGTGTTTATTAGGCTAATATTTTGCAAGGTCTGCATTGTTGCTTTGGCGGTTGATACTGAAATAACCATTGAGCTACGTAGACCAATAAAATTAGATTTTTGCGCATTAAGCCAGGTTTCAGTCAGGTCAAGCCCGGTTACAGTGTTATTTAGAAGATTGATCATGTCACTAACGGCAATTTCGGTTTTTTCCATAGCACTAACTAGCGCGCTTAGATCATTATCGATAGTATTATTATTTGGAGTAATGTTTTTTATATTATCATAAGCTGTCTTTGCATTTTTATATGAAAGCTTAGCACTGGGCAAAGCGCTTAGATTTTTAGCGCCGATTGAGGGATCAAGTAGGATTGAACCTGGACTTAAAGCAGATTCATCTACTTTGATAATTGTATTTATTTGGTCAAGGGCGCTAAAGACAGAATTAAGATAGCCAAAGTATGAAACCACCGCGTTTGTTTTAGCATCTTCATTTGATTTATCGCGTAAGGCTAGATAGTTGTTCAAATTGTCGCGTGCGCTATTTACTCCGATTTCGGCCGCTTCCACCGAGTCAAGCGCGGCTTGCACGCCTAGCTCCGCTTGGCGAACAGTTTCGTTTGCCAGCCGTTCGCTTGCAATTTGATTGTTTTGCATGTTGGCAAAATTTGTTTCCGCGCTAATCAGATTGGTCAGGGTTAGGCTGTCGGAAAGTGAAGCCAGGGCTTGGTTTTGGAAAACTTTGTCATTAACCGAGAAAAAAATATTCCGCACTGTACCCTTGCTAAGAGCAACTACATCTATTCTGGTTTTAGCCTTGACTGTGCCCACAGTCTCAAGTACGGCTTTATCGTGCCCGTTTAATTCCAGCTTTACGGTTTTAACTTTTTGCGCTACTTCTTCTTTCTTCTCAGCTTCTATATTATTACCAAGCATTGCTTTGGCGCTTAGTATTAACCCGCCTATAAGTAAAATTCCAATAATTATTATATGCGGTTTTTTAAGTAAATTTTTTATCATGTTATTTTTTTATAATTATTTTAACCATTCAATTTAAGCAGAAACAGCCCAAAATGTCAATTAAACTAAATTAGACTGATACTAAAAAATGTTGTATAATAATAAATATGAAAACGGTTTATAAATTATCAGATAGAATATTAATTATTATTGTTGGTTTTGCCACGATATTTGTTTTGTCATCGATTTTTGTATTGCGCGACTCCATAATAAGTGTTTTGATTTTAGGAGCGATTCTTTATATTTTATCTTTTTTTGCATCTTATTTTATTAGTCGTAATTTTTCCAAAAGGATAATGGCTTTAACTTTTAAAGTTCAGGAAATGGCGGCTGGAAATCTATCAATGCGCCTTAAGCATAATAGTAAAGATGAAATTGGTTATTTGAGCAATTCGATTAATGAGTTGATGGGGCGTTTGCAAACTGGCGTCGCTCAAGATGTTTCTAAACATAGGCAACTCAACAAAGCTAAGACTGATTTTGTGGCAATTGCTTCACACCAATTGCGCACACCATTATCAATAATTAAATGGTATGTTGATTATTTGATCTGCGAAGACGCGGGTGAAATTAATCCAGAGCAAAAAAAATATCTCAAAGAAGTATATAGGAGCAATGAGCGCTTGATTGAGTTGGTTAACGCTCTTTTGGATGTTTCACGAATTGATGTCGGCACTTTTTCAATCGACCCGGAATCGACCGATATAATTGAGCGCGCTGAGGCAGCGATTAAAGTTTTGAGTAGAGAGATTGAAAACAAAAAAATTAATTTGATTAAAAAGTACGATAAATTTCCTTTATTAAATTTGGATCCGCGCCTTACAAAAATGGTGTTTCAAAATATTTTATCTAATGCGGTTAAATACACGCCGGAAGCGGGAATTGTAAAAATAGTTATTAAAAAAATCGAGCGTGATATTTTCATTAAAATTTCTGATTCCGGTTGCGGCATTCCCAGAGAAGAACAGCCAAAAATGTTTTCCAAAATGTTTCGCGGACTCAACGCCAAGAAGATTGAATCAATCGGCACCGGCCTGGGGCTCTATATAGTAAAAGCGATTGTAGAGAAATCCGGAGGGAAAATTTGGTTTCACTCACCATCATTGGAACTTCTCTTGGCTCCGGGAAAAAATGATTCTGACATTCCTCTTGACAAAAGAAATCAAGGAACTACAATTAATATAACAATACCGCTCAAGGGAATGAAAAGGAGGGCGGGCACGAAGAAGCTCACAAGTATTTCTTAGTATTAATTAATGTTTAACATAATTTACTAATTATATGTCTAAACCAAAAATTTTAATAGTCGAAGACGAGCTTTCTTTGGTAGAAGCTTTAAATCGCAAATTTAGTCAGGCCGGGTTTGAAATTTTGGAGGCAAATGACGGTGAAATTGGTCTTAAGACGGCCTTGAAAGAAAAGCCAGACGTGGTAATGCTTGATATTTTAATGCCGAAAATGGATGGAATTGAGGCTATGAAGCAGATTAGGCAAGATAAAAAATGGGGTAAGCGCGTACCGATTATTATGTTGACTAACGTCAATGATTCAACTACTGTTAGTGAAGCGGCAAATTATCAGGTTTTTGATTTTTTGATAAAAACCGATTGGCGCCTAGACGATATTGTGGATCTGGTCAAATCAAAATTATAAATATTTATGTTGTTTGATCCACAAAGAGCCGGTTTTAGTTTTGCCAAAATTATTTTCATACAAATCGTAATGCTGGGAACGATTATATTTTTTATAATTAATTTATAATAAAAAATACTCGTTATTTTGTAGAAATGCGATTAATTGCGTTTCTACAAAATAACGAGTATTTTTTTGTTTATTTTAATCTTTTGCCTTTGTTTTTAAACACTTAGTGCAAATTGATAATTTTTTGCCGTCAATTTTTTTTGATTGCAAATTTATATTCTGCCTTTTGATAGTTTTAATATTAGAATGAGAACGGCTAGCACCCTTGGTAGAGCTTCGTCCGCAAAGATTACATTGTTTACTCATTTTGTTTGTATATTATTTTTTTATTCTTTAATACAGAATTCACTCTAACATGTTTTACAAAAATAATCAATACTGTTATAGTTTAGGTTATAAATAATTAAATTTATTAATTAATATGGATTTTAATATAATATTATTTCAGATAGTGACTCTAATTTTTTCTGCGATTATTCATGAGTATATGCATGGCTGGATGGCAGACCGACTTGGTGACACTACCGCAAAAGATGCCGGACGCCTAACTCTCAATCCGATTTCACATATCGATCCTTTGGGCTCGATTCTACTGCCGGCTCTACTTGTTTTTTCCGGAGCCGGTTTTGTCTTTGGTTGGGCTAAGCCGGTGCCATACAACCCATATAATTTAAGTGACAAAAAGTACGGTAGCGCTAAGGTAGCGGCTGCCGGGCCATTGGCTAATCTATTTACTGCAATATTTTTTGGTCTTATTTTGCGTTTTTTCCCTTTTGTCAATGTCGAGCTAAGCACCCTCTTCATTATAATTGTCCAGATTAATATTTTATTAATGGTATTTAATTTGGTACCGATTCCTCCGCTCGACGGTTCTAAAGTTGTGATGCCATTTCTTCCTTATAACCTACAAGAATCTTACGCTAAACTTGAGCGTTATGGCATGATTTTGGTTTTTGTTTTTATTATGTTCGGCTTTAATTTAATTATTCCAATAATGAATTTTTTACTTAAGCTGATTATTGGGTTTTGATCACTTGACATATTTATAAGTTTTTGATAAATTAAAAGAGCAAATAAATACAAAAACATCCTCTGTTTAAGGGGGTGATTTTAGTTATCGGCTTCGCCGACCCGCCACTACGAATGCGGGACATGCGAATGTCTGTGAAGCTTTGATTGAATATTATTAGATAAATAAATAATTTATTCGGATGTGCCCTATTTGTAGAGGGGCTTTCCCGAAGGGAAATAACATGCCTACAGTAAATCAATTGGTCCGAAAAGGACGAAAACAAATAAAAACCAAAAGTAAATTTCCCGCTTTGCAAACTACTCTGGATACCCTGCATCGAAAACGAACTGAACTTAAACGCGGAGCGCCTTTTAAACGCGGAGTTTGTCTTAAAGTGACAACTACTACACCGAAAAAACCGAATTCAGCTCTTAGAAAAATTGCTCGTGTACGCTTGTCTAACGGTATGGAAGTGACCGCCTATATTCCGGGAATGGGACATAATTTACAAGAGCATTCAATTGTGCTTTTGAAGGGTGGGAGAACAAAAGATCTTCCCGGTGTTCGCTATAAAATAGTGCGCGGTGTTTATGATACGCAAGGCGTAGAAGGACGTAAACAATCGCGTTCAAGCTATGGTGTTAAAAAAGAGAAAAAATAAAGTTTATAAATTCACGAATTAGAACACAAATTCACAAATAATATAAAGAGAAGATTAAATAATTGAGTGCTTTGTGAAGAACTATCTATCTCAGATAGAGTAATAAAGCGCTAAAAAAGTTATGCGAGGAAAACAAGCTCCAAAAAGAAAAATTGACGGTGATCTTAGGTACAATGACACCGATATAGCCAAATTTATTAATTATTTAATGAAAGATGGCAAAAAAGCCACAGCGCAAAAAGTAGTTTATGGTGCTTTTGATATTGTAAAAGAAAAGACCAAACAGGACCCACGCCACGTTTTCAATAAAGCGCTTAAGCGCATTATGCCACTCTTGGAAGTGCGTGGTCGTAGGATTGGCGGAGCTAATTATCAGATTCCTTATCAAGTGCGAGGAGATCGACGCTATGTACTTGGTTGTCGTTGGCTAATTGAGGCGGCTAATGATCGCAAAGGAGCACCGATGACAAAAAAATTAGCAGATGAAATTTTGGCCGCAACCGAAGGTGAAGGAAATGCTGTTAAAAAACGAGAAACCGTTCAAAAACAAGCTGAGGCCAACAAAGCTTTTGCTCATTTTGCACGATAATTTAAAACATGAAGTCCGCTCTTTGTTCGAATCAATCCGGTTCAGCTTTAATTGCTATAATGATAGTGATTATTGTTATAGCGGTCCTTGTTTATGGGAGCGTATTTTTTTTCAAGAATGATGCGAATGTACATTCACCCAGCGGAGCAATCAAAGCTTTGGATCAAGCGAAAAAAGACATTGAAAGAATTAATCAATAAGTATGTTTAACATTTAATACTAGATATTTTATACTAAATATTAAAAATATGGCACGAGAATATTTATTGGATAAAATTAGAAATATTGGCATCATGGCACATATTGATGCCGGTAAAACCACTTTTACCGAGCGGGTGCTTTTTTATACTGGTAAAAAACATAAAATCGGTGAAACTCATGACGGTGCTGCTGATATGGACTGGATGGAGCAAGAAAAAGAGCGGGGGATTACTATTACTTCGGCCGCGACTACTTGTTTTTGGAAGGATAACCGTGTCAATATCATTGATACTCCCGGACATGTTGACTTTACCGTAGAAGTAGAGCGAAGTTTGCGTGTTTTGGACGGCGCTATTGCTGTTTTTGACGGTTCAGCCGGAGTTGAGCCACAAAGTGAGACAGTTTGGCGACAGGCTGATAAATATAGGGTGCCGCGCCTTTGTTTTGTGAATAAAATGGACAAGATGGGCGCCGATTTCAAGATGTCAATGGATTCAATCCATGAGCGTCTTAGCACTAAGGCAGTTGCTTTTCAGCTTCCAATCGGAGCAGAGGATGATATGCGCGGCGTAGTTGATCTCTTAACCGAGAAAGCCTACGAATTTAAGGGTAGTTTTGGTGAGAAGATTAATGAAATTGATGTTCCTGCCGACATGAAAACTGATATCAAAGAGTTTCGTTCAAAAATGATTGAACGAATTGTTGAATCAGACGAAAATACAATGGAAAAATATCTTGGTGGTGAGGACATTAGTATTGAAGAGTTAAAAATGGCTACTAGAAAGGGCGTTATTGCCAATGAATTATTCCCGGTTTTTGTTGGAACAGCCTTACAAAATATTGGCGTGCAACTTGTTTTGGATGCGGTAGTAGATTATTTGCCGTCTCCGTTAGATGTGCCGGCACTTGAAGGTTCTGCTGTTGATGATGAAGAGAAAAAGATTGAAATTAAGACTGACGATGACGGATCTTTTACGGCTTTGGCCTTTAAAGTGGCGACTGATCCTTTTGTGGGAAAACTTTGTTTTATTAGGGTCTACCGAGGAACACTGCAGTCCGGTTCATATATTGTTAATGCTTCAACCGGCAAAAAAGAAAGAATTGGACGAATTATGCGCATGCACGCGAATCATAGGGAAGAAGTAAAAGAAATTTATGCCGGCGATATTGCGGCTGTAATCGGATTAAAAGCCACTATTACCGGGAATACTTTGTGTGCTGAAGGAGAGGAACTTTTGCTGGAGACAATTATATTTCCCGAGCCGGTTATCAAAATTGCGGTTGAGCCAAAGACCAAAGCTGATCAAGAAAAAATGGGCATTGCCTTACAGCGTTTAGCTGAAGAAGATCCAACTTTTCGTATTGAAACGGATGAAGAAACCAATCAAACACTTATTTCCGGTATGGGCGAATTACATTTAGATATTATTATTGACAGAATGAAGCGTGAATTTAAAGTTGAGGCTAATGTTGGACAACCTCAAGTGAGTTATCGTGAAACCATTAGAGAAAAAACCGAATATGAAAGTAAATATATTAAACAATCTGGTGGACGGGGCCAATATGGCCACTGCTGGCTTCGAGTAGAACCGCAGGAAAAAGAACTTGAATCTGAGTTTGTAGACGAAATTAAAGGCGGAGTAATTCCAAAGGAATATATTCCGGCGATACAAAAGGGCGTGATTGAAGCGAGCGAGCAAGGCGTTTTAGCCGGTTTCCCCTTAGTTGGCATCAAGACAACCGTTTTTGACGGCTCTTATCATGACGTTGATTCGTCTGAAGCAGCTTTTAAGATGGCGGCTATTCTTGGGTTCAAAGAGGCTTGTCGTCGAGCTAAGGTGATTTTACTTGAGCCGATTATGAAAGTGGAAGTAGTGACTCCGGAGGAGTATATGGGTAATATCGTTGGAGATTTACACTCAAAGCGCGGGCAAATCGGACAAATGATTGACAGAGGTAAGGCAAAAGTGATTGACGCGATGGTACCGCTTAGAGAAATGTTTGGCTATGCCACTCAGCTTCGTTCTATGAGCCAGGGTCGAGCTAATTATAGCATGGGATTTGATCATTATTCAGAAACACCAAAAAGCGTATCCGAAGAAATAATCGGAGACAAGGCCAAGGAAAAGGTATCGAATTAGCAATATTATTTATACAGAGATATTAGATTGACGAATATGATTTTATCCTATATAATACAAAAGTAATAATTTGATATAAATATGGAAAATCAGTTGCAAAAAGCTTTAAGTTTAAGCAAAAAAACCGGAGATATATTGCTCGTATTTAATGCGAGTGGGGATACCGATCCCTTTGTATTGATGGACTTGGATGCGTATGAAAAAATTATTATTGGTAAAAGCGAGGTACGCGGGCTTTCTGAGGACGAATTATTAGACAAGATAAACCGTGATATTGCGATTTGGCGCAGTGAAAATAATAGTGTTGAAACGAACAGCAAACGTAATATTAGTGATTTTGAAACAAAATCATTTGTGCCGGTGGGTGATGTAATCGATGAACGCTGGGGCGATGATTTTGATGATAGTGCAGACGATGAATTTGGGGATATGTTTGATGACAATGATTTGGATGATAAAGAAAAGGACAATAAAAACCCCTGGAAGATTCCCAGCGAACGCAAGCAAGCAGCCGAAGAGATTGTTGACGAAGATTTGCAATATTTAGAAAAAATTTAGATATAAAACTTAAAACAAAAATAATTTAATTAATAAATTTAATTCTGTACGGCTGGTTCCCCATTATTCGTCTTGTCGTTTGTGAACGACGAGATTTCACGAGTGACGGGGTAAAAACTCCGAGGTTATTTAAAAATAATAATTTTTTGGGGGCCGTGCCAATTTACATGGCAGAAAAATTTGAACGCACAAAGCCCCATGTAAACGTTGGTACTATTGGCCACGTTGATCATGGGAAGACAACATTAACCGCTGCTATCTTAAAAGTGTTAGCGGCAAAAGGACTAAGCGCTTCCAATAAGGAGCTTGATCAAATTGATGCGGCACCGGAAGAAAAGGAGCGTGGTATTACCATTGCGACCGCTCATGTTGAGTATGAAACCGAAAAACGGCATTATGCCCACGTTGATTGTCCAGGGCACGCCGATTATGTTAAAAATATGATTACAGGAGCCGCTCAAATGGATGGATCCATTTTAGTGGTAGCTGCAACTGACGGTCCAATGCCTCAAACCAGAGAACATATTCTTTTGGCCAATCAGGTTGGTGTAAAAAATATAGTTGTATTTTTAAATAAATGCGATATGGTTGAGGATAAAGAATTAATTGATTTGGTTGAAGAAGAAGTTCGTGATCTTCTTAAGAAATATGATTTTGACGGAGACAATATTAAAATTATTCGCGGGAGTGCCTTAAAAGCTTTGGAAGGTCCAGAAGGGGACGATGCTAATTCGGTAATGGAACTTATGACAGCGCTTGATGAAACTATTCCCGAACCAAAACGCGATGTTGACCAAACTTTCTTGCTTCCGATTGAAGATGTATTTTCAATTGAAGGACGAGGAACTGTGGTTACCGGCCGTATCGAGCGTGGTAAGATAAAAGTTGGTGAAGAAATTGAAATTGTTGGTTTAAAAGACACTGCCAAAACTACCGTTACTGGCGTTGAAATGTTTAACAAACAATTAGATGAAGGTTTGGCTGGAGACAATGCTGGTATTCTACTTCGTGGTACCAAAAAAGATGAGGTTGAACGTGGCCAGGTTTTAGCTAAACCAGGTTCAATTACTCCTCATACTGAATTTGAAACAGAGGTTTATATTTTGTCAAAAGATGAGGGGGGGCGCCACAAACCATTTTTCAAAGGCTATAAACCACAGTTTTATATCCGTACTACCGACGTAACCGGTGAAATTGAATTGCCGGAAGGAACTGAAATGGTAATGCCGGGCGACACGGTTAATTTAAAAGTTAAATTAATTAGTCCGATTGCCTTGGAAGAAAAAATGAAATTTGCTATCCGTGAAGGCGGACGCACGGTTGGCGCCGGTGTAGTTGTTAAAATTATCAAATAGGCTGATATTTAATCCTGTCATTTGCGAATGACAGGACAATAATATTTGTTTAATTAATTTATTATAATGACAGACGACAAAAAAACCGAGGCACCGAGTTTTAATCAAAAAATCAGGATCAAAATTAAAGCTTTTGATCACAAGATTATTGATCAATCAACCCGTACTATTATTGATACGGCGAATAGAAGTGGAGCTAGCGTATTTGGACCGATTCCACTTCCGACTGAAAAAAAGAAGTATACGGTTAATCGTTCTACTTTTGTACACAAAAACGCGCGTGATCAATATGAAATGAGAACGCATAAAAGATTGATTGACATTATTGATCCTTCAGCTAAAACAATCGAAGATTTGACTAGTTTAAATTTACCGGCTGGAGTTGATGTTGAGATTAAAATGTAGTTTTTACACTTCGTGTAAGCCCATCTACGCCTGCCCGCATTGGGAGGGAACAGGGCACATGTGAATAGACAAGGGACTTGCTTTTTTTATAGAAATAGTATATAGTGATTTTAGCATATTTTTATGTTAATTATTATATAATAAAATTTGTTTTAATAACTCTTGATATAAGAAAGTATTAAAATAGAAATTATTATAAAAGAAAGGAATTCACGATAAAAATTTAAATCATCCAAAAGAAATAGGCTGGTTTTTTGTTCGTGCAAGACCAGTATTTTTTATTTTTATGAAGTTTATTATAGGGAAAAAAATTGAAATGACCCAGGTATGGCAAGAGGGCAAGGTGGTAGCTGTTACTAAAGTTTTGGTTAATCCTTGCACTGTGGTTCAGGTTAAAAATGTTGATAAGGATGCTTACATGGCAGTACAGCTTGGTTATGGTACGCGGCAGGAAAAGAATATTAAAAAACCACAAAAAGGTCATTTTAAAAATTTAAATAATTTTGAATTTTTAAGAGAATTCAGAGTTGGTATTGGTGATTTAAGCCGTGGAGACATGTTTAATGTTTCTAGTTTTGCGCTTGGTGACACCGTTCAGGCAAGTGGAGTAAGCAAAGGTAAAGGTTTTCAGGGAGTTGTGAAACGACATGGTTTTAAAGGAACAAAAAAAACTCATGGAAACAAAGATCAGCTAAGAATGCCCGGTTCAATTGGTGCAACCGGTCCGGCTCATGTTTTTAAAGGCACCAGGATGGGTGGTCGCATGGGTGGAGACAATGTAACAATAAAAAATTTAGAAATAATTAAAATAGACGAAAAGGAAAATGTTTTATATATTAAAGGAGCAGTTCCTGGAGCAAGAAATTCTTATATTTTTATCATGGGTGAAGGAAATATGAAAGTGGTAAGCAAAAAAGATGAAAAAGTAGAAAATAAAGCAGATGAAAAGAAAGATATTAATAACCGGGAAGTCCTTTGATAAGCTCAGGATTCTTTGAAAAAAAAGTAAAATAATATGTCAATTAGTGTAAAAACATATAATATAAAGGGTGAAGAGTCAGGAAAGATTAAACTTGATGAAAAAGTATTTGCTGTAAAAACAAATGAAGCTTTGGTACACCAAGTAATGGTCGCGCAAACCGCAAATGAAAGACAAATGATTGCTCATACCAAGGATCGCAGTGAAGTACGCGGTGGTGGACGCAAACCTTGGCGTCAAAAGGGGACTGGCCGGGCTCGAGCCGGATCAAGTCGTTCTCCAATTTGGATTGGAGGCGGCGTAACTTTTGGTCCGCGCAATGAACGTAATTTTAAAAAACAAATAAATAAAAAAATGAAGCAAAAAGCTTTGCTCATGGTGTTGTCCGATAAAGTTGAAAGCAAACAAATTTTTGTTTTAGATGAATTGAGTTACGAAAAACCGAACACAAAACAAGCGGCTGAGATGTTTGAAAAAATCGTTAAAAAGGATAATAAAGAAAACAAAATAAGTATTCTAGTTGTTAATGGCAAGGTTGATAAAAAAGCTTGGTATTCAATTCGTAATTTAGTTGGTGCAAAATATATCAATATCGATAATATTAATATATTAGATTTATTAAAAAAGAAAAATTTGTTTTTGACTAAAGAAGCGGTAAAAATTTTGGAAGAAAAATATAGCAAATAAAGCAATATGGGAATATTTAATAAAGTAAAAAAAGAAAAAGACAATAAAAGTACCGGCAAAAAATCTAGTATGAAGGATTTGTATGAAGATAAAGACAAGCAAAAAAGTGAAAAAAGCAAAGAGAGTTCGGTAAAAGCTGTTGCTACAGCTAAAACCGACAAAACTGATGCAAAACTTGGAAATGCTTATCAGATTTTAGTTCGACCTTTAATTACAGAAAAGGCAGCCAATCTTGGCTCTGAAGATAAATATGTATTTGCTGTAAATAAAAATGCAAATAAAATAGAAATTGCTAAAGCGATTAATGAAGTATACGGTATTAAGCCGATTGCGGTAAATATTGTTCGAGTAGGTGGGAAAAAGGTGCGTCATGGACGAGTTCAGGGTCGGCGCAAAGATTGGAAAAAAGCAATAGTGACTTTACCTAAAGGTAAAACTATAAATATTTACGAAGGCGTTTAAATAATTATCAAACACATGGGAATTAAGAAAAGAAAACCAATAACTTCAGGTCTCAGATCAGCTAGTTTTGATGATTTTTCTGATATCACCAAAAATAGTCCGGAAAAACGTTTGACCAAAACCAAGAAACGAATTAGCGGTCGTAATGCGCAAGGAAGAATTACTATTCGTCATCGTGGTGGCGGAGCCAAGCGTCGATTACGTATTATTGATTTTAAAAGAGATAAATTTGATATATCAGCAACAGTAAAAGAAATAGAGTATGATCCAAATCGAGGCGCAAGAATAGCTTTGCTTTATTACGCAGACGGAGTAAAACGATATATTATTGCTCCGAGTGGACTTAAGCAGGGATGCCAGGTTATTAGCAGTCAAAACAAGATTGAAATAAAACGTGGCAATGCTATGCCTGTTCAATACATACCGGCTGGCATCGCTATTCATAATGTTGAATTAGAACCGGGGTATGGCGCTAAAATTGCTCGCGGTGCCGGGAATAGCGTATTAATTATGGGTGTTGAAGGAAAATTTGCACAGTTAAAAATGCCGTCCGGTGAAATTCGTTTAGTCAAAAAAGATTGTATGTGTACAGTTGGGGTAAGCAGTAATTCGAATAAACGACATATAAAGCTTGGCAATGCCGGACGTAAAAGACATTTGGGCTTTCGTCCAACTGTTCGCGGAACAGTTATGAATCCGGTAGATCATCCGCATGGTGGCGGTGAGGGTAACCAGTCAATTGGTATGAAGCATCCAAAAACACCTTGGGGTAAGCCGGCGCTTGGAGTTAAAACCAGAAAAAAGAAAAAATCTAGCAATAAATTAATTATAAAAAGACGTGGTAATAAAAGGCGTCGTCGATAAAATATGCCAAGAAGTTTAAAAAAAGGACCATATGTCAATGAAAGGCTTTTGAATAAGATTAAGAACCTTAAGCCTGGTGACAAAACTGTTTTAAAAACTTGGGATCGTGCTTGTACGATTACTCCGGAAATGGTTGGTTTTATCATTGGCGTGCATGATGGCAGGAAACACGCTGAAGTACGGATTGTAGAAAATATGGTTGGCCATAAATTGGGTGAATTTGCTTTGACTAGAAAATTTGTCAGTCATGGCGGTAAAATGGCAAAAACCCAGTCCAAAGGATAAATAATTAAACTATTCGCAATGGAAATAAAAGCTAAGACAAGATATGTAAAAATGTCTCCGCGCAAGGTGCGGGCGGTTATTGATGTTTTGCGTGGGCTTAAAATTGAAGAAGCAATGAATCAGCTTCAGTTTATTAACAAGTGGGCGGCGGTTCCGGTTCGAAAGCTTTTAGCTTCCGTCGTGGCTAATGCTGAACATAATTTTGAATTGAAAGAAGATAATTTATATATTAAAGAAATTAAAGTAGACGATGGACCAACTTTAAAACGTTGGATGCCACGCGCACGCGGACGAGCCACCACCATTCGTAAACGATCTAGCCATATTGAATTGACGCTAGGTGAACTTGTGGATAGTGGTAAAACCGGTCCTAGAAAGCAAGAATTAGAAGCGCCAATTAAGCTGGGTAAAGAGCCAAAAGAAAATAAAGGCGTAAAAGTAGATAGCAAAAAAGAAGATGATAAAGAAAAGGGCAGTGAAGATAAAAAAGAAATTATTAATCCACGCGGACACGGTAAAGGAAAGAATACAAAAATTGAAGGTAAGAGTGAAAAAGGTTTTGCTAATAAAATTTTTAGACGCAAGTCTGGTTAGGTAATTATATACTATGGGAAAAAAGATTAATCCAAAAATATTTCGAATTAGCGTAACTAAGAAATGGCCGTCCAAATGGTTTGCGACTGGCAGAAATTACGCAAAAAAAGTAGAGCAAGATGTTTGTACTCGCCGTTTTATATTAAAAGAATTAATGGAAGCTGGCGTTGATCGAGTAGATATTGAGCGCAATACCGACAAGATTAACGTTAATATTTATACGGCTAAGCCTGGTTTAATTATCGGTCGTGGTGGTACCGGAGTAGACGATTTAAAAAAGAAAATTCATAGCAAGTTTTTAAAAAATTATAAACCAAGTAATATTAATTTAGATATTCATGAATTTGATCGACCGAATTTGAGCGCACAGATTATTGTACAATCAATGACAGTTGATATTGAAAAAAGAATGCCGTTTCGACGTGTAATGAAGCAAGCGATTTCTCGTGTGGAAAGAGCCGGCGCGCTTGGAGTTAAGGTGAAAGTATCAGGACGTTTGAATGGAGCAGAAATTGCTCGCTCAGAAATGCTGGCCAGCGGTAAGATTCCTTTACATACTTTGCGGGCTGATATTGATTATGCTCGCGGCTCGGTTCGTACTACTTATGGTGCGGTTGGGATTAAGATATGGATTTATAAAGGAGACAGATTTGAAGAATCCAGTGAAAAAAAGGGAGAGGTCCTAGGTAAAAAAACAGGACCAAGAAAATAATTATTTAATTTTGAAGCAGATAATATGTTGATGCCGAAAAAATCTAAATATCGAAAGTCGCACAAAGGACGAAGAGGCGGCAAGACCAATCGTAAGATAAAAATTGCCTTTGGCTCTTATGCGCTTAAAAGCAAGGAAGCACATTGGGTCACTTCACGTCAGATTGAAGCAGCGCGTCGAGTAATGACTCGTTACACTAAACGCGGCGGCAAGATTTGGATTCGTGTATTTCCGGATAAGCCAGTAACACAAAAGGGAGGTGAAATGCCGATGGGCAAAGGTAAAGGAGCGGTTGATCATTATGTGGTTGTAGTAAAGCCTGGTATGATAATATTTGAAATGGACGGTGTTGATGAAAAAATGGCTAAAGAGGCAATGGAATTGGCTGCTTACAAGCTACCGGTAAAGTGTAAATTTATAGTAAAATAAATTAATATAATGAATTATAAAGAATTAAAAAAGAAAAAAACGAAAGATTTGCATAAAATATTAGCAGAAGCACGTAATAAGCTTAGAGAATTTCGTTTTAAAGACGCGAATAAACAGCTTAAGGATGTGCGGGTTATTCGCAAGACCAGAAATACTATTTCTCGCGTTTTAACATTATTAAATATAAAGTCAAAAGATTATGACCGAAAAAAAAGCAATAATTAAAAAAAAATTTACCGGATTGGTTGTTAGTGATAAAATGAATAAAACAATTGTAGCGCAGGTTGACAGAGTAAAACAACATTCAAAATATATGAAGCGCTATACAGTTAGTAAACGCTATAAAGTTCATGATGAGAAAGAACAGTATAAGGAAGGAGAGCAAGTTAATTTTATTGAATGTCGTCCAATGTCAAAAGACAAAAAATGGCGTGTAATGTATAAATAGATGATACAAGTAGAGTCAAAATTAAAAGTAGCCGACAATTCAGGTGCCAAAAAAGTAAAGTGCATTAAGGTTCTTGGTGGATATAAAAAAAGATATTGCCGAGTTGGTGAAGTTTTTACCGCTTCAGTCAGAGAAGCTACTCCGCATACAGCCATTAAAAAGGGCGATGTTATTCATTGTGTTTTGGTGCGCAACAAAAAGGAGATTCGTCGTTTTGATGGAACTTATTTGCGTTTTGATGATAATGCTTGTGTTGTTTTGGATAAAGAAAAGAAGGAACCGCGGGCAAGTCGTATTTTTGGACCAATCGCCCGTGAAGTAAGACGAAAAGGATATTTTAAAATAGCCAGTTTGGCACCAGAAGTTTTATAATTTTTTAATAGAGTTTATGAATATTAAGAAAGGGGACAAAGTAAAGTTACTTGCAGGAAAAGATAAGGGTAAAACCGGGAAGGTTTTGCAGGTGTTTGTGGACCGCAAAAAAGCCAGCATTGAAGGGCTTAATTTACTTATTAAGCATATGCGTCCAAAAAAACAGGGCGAGAAAGGACAGCGAATTGAATTTCCGGCGCCAATGTCAATTTCTAATTTAATTTTAGTATGTCCAAAATGTAATAAGCCTAGTCGAGTTGGTGTTAAAGCAATTAAATCAGAGAAAACAGGTAAAACTAAAAAATATCGAGTTTGTAAAAAATGTAATAAAGTAGTAGATTAAATATACTAAAATGAGATTACAAGAACAGTATAAAAAACAAATAGTGCCGGAACTTAAGAAGAAGTTTGCTTATAAAAATATTTTTGAAGTGCCGTGCATTGAAAAGATAGTAGTTAATGTTGGTTTTGGTCGGCACAATAAAGATAAGCAATACATTAAAATGGTTGAAGAAGGTTTAACCCGCATTACCGGACAGAAGCCAATGCTCAATAAAGCTAAAAAATCAATTTCCGCGTTTAAAATAAGGGAAGGAAATATCATCGGCGCTTCAGTCACTTTACGCGGCAAGCGAATGTATGATTTTTTGGAAAAACTAATCAATGTTTCTTTTCCGCGAGTTCAAGATTTTCGTGGAATTAATAGCAAGGGGATTGATAGAACCGGAAATTTAACAGTCGGCTTTAAAGAGCATACATCTTTTCCGGAAATTAAGCTTGGCGAAGTTGATAATGTTTTTGGTCTAGAGCTTTCTTTGGCAACTAGCGCAAAAAATAAAGAAGAAGGTTTAGCCTTGTTTACTTTATTAGGATTTCCATTTAAGAAAAAACAATAATACTATGGCAAGAAAAGCACTAATCGCTAAAACTAAAAAAACACCTAAATTTAGTACACGCAAAATACATCGTTGTTGGCGTTGTGGTCGTAATTGTGGCTATATGCGCGATTTTAATCTTTGTCGTATTTGTTTTCGTGAGCTTTCAGAGAATGGCGATATTCCCGGAGTAAGACGTTCGTCTTGGTAATAAATAATATAATAAAATAATTCAAATAATTAAAATCACTATGACAGATCCAATTGCTGATATGTTAACTCGGATAAGAAATGCCACAGCCGCCAAAAAAAGCGAGCTTGTTTTGCCA
This sequence comes from Patescibacteria group bacterium, assembly GCA_034722035.1. Taxonomy (GTDB): domain Bacteria; phylum Patescibacteriota; class Patescibacteriia; order Patescibacteriales; family UBA12075; genus JAYENK01. Next base: position 22,623 of record JAYENK010000029.1, read on the forward strand.
ATGAGTAAAATTAAGCATGAAATTGCTAAAATTTTACAAAAAGAGGGTTGGATTCTTGATGCGCGAACCGTCAAAAAACAAATAGCAAAGAATCAAAGCAATAGTTTTGATGAATTGAAAATAGTTTTAAAATATAAAAAAAGCGGTAAGCCTTTTATTGCTTCAATCAAAAGAATCAGTAAGCCGGGGCTTAGAATCTATGTCAAAAAAAATGATTTGCCGAGAGTTTTGAATAATTTCGGAATGGCAATAATTTCTACCCCCAAAGGGCTTATGACGAATAAAGAGGCGCGAAAGGCTAATTTGGGTGGAGAGGTTCTGTGTGAAATTTATTAAAAATATTTTAAAAATATGTCACGTTTAGGAAAATTACCAATTGAACTTGTTGACGGAACTGAAGCTCGTATTCAGGATGGTTTTGTAATTGTAAAAGGGAGAAAAGGGGAGTTAAAGCAAAAATTACATGATTTGGCTATGGTTAAAATTGAAGATAAGCAAATTATCGTTAGCATAAAAAATCCAAAAATAAAAAAAGAAAGAGCATTTTGGGGATTGTATCGCAGTTTGATTAATAATATGGTTATAGGAGTAAATGATGGCTTTGAAAAAAAGCTGGAAGTGGTTGGAGTTGGTTACCGTGTAGCGCTTTCTGGAAAAAATCTAAAATTAAATGTTGGTTTTTCTCATCAGGTTGATTTTTCTTTGCCAGATGGGATAGAGGGAGCAGTTGAGGGGAATATAGTTACTATTAGCGGATTTGATAAGCAATTGGTCGGTGAAACTGCCGCCAAAATCAGAAAAATTAAAAAACCGGAGCCATATAAAGGCAAAGGGATTAAATATACAGACGAAATTGTTCGCCGCAAAGAAGGTAAGACAGCGGCCAAAGGAGAATAATATAAATTTATATGGATAAAAATAAGAAAAAATTAAATAGTCGCATTCGTCGGCATAATCGAGTTCGAGCAAAAATATCCGGGACTGGCGTTCGTCCACGTCTTAGTGTTTTCAAATCAAATAGCAGTATTTATTTACAATTAATTGATGATAGAAATGGTAAAACTTTAGTTAGCGCGAACGTAAAGGAAGTAAGAAAGAAAGATTTAAATAAAACCGAGCAAGCAGCAGAATTAGGCAAGCTTATTGCGGAAAAAGCCAAGAAAGAAAAGATCGATGTAGTTGTTTTTGACAAAGGGCCTTATAAATATCATGGCCGTGTAAAGGCAGTGGCCGACGCAGCTAGAGAAAGCGGCCTTAAATTTTAAATTTATAAACATGGAAGAAGCTAAAAATAAAATTCAAGATAAGCCAAAGAGCGCACAGGGTAGCGCAGTTAACAAAACCGTTTATTCCAAAAGACGATCTGACAAAAAAAGAGCTCGTCCTAAAAGGTATGAGAAACCAAAGGATGAGTTTGATCAAAAAATTGTTGATATTGCGCGTGTTACCAGGGTGATGGCCGGTGGAAAACGAATGCGTTTTCGTGCTTGCGTTGCGATTGGCAATAAAAAAGGCAAGATAGCGGTTGGCATAGACAAGGGATCTGATGTTAGCATTGCGGTCAATAAGGCGGTAAATAAGGCAAAGAAAAAAATTGTAGATATTTCAATTGTAAACGATACAATTCCGCATGAAGTTTATTATAAATATGGCGCAGCGAAAATTTTATTTCGTCCTGCCGGCGGCGGTCGAGGAATTATTTCTGGTGGAGCCACTCGCGCTATTTTAGAGTTGAGCGGTATCAAGAATATTACTACCAAAAATCTTGGAACAAATAATCCGGTTAATATTGCAAAATGCACGGTTGAAGCGCTTGATAGCTTGAAAAAAGTTGAGGTAAAAAAGGATAATAAGAATTTAGAGAAAATAAAAAAAGAAAAAACTTCAGAGAACAAAATAGAAGAAAAAAATACAGAAAAAGCAAAGAATAAATAAAATTATGTCATTATCAACTCATACAATCAAAGGTGCTAAGGGTTCGAGCAAAAAACGTAAACGGATCGGACGGGGTAATGCTTCCGGTACCGGGACTTATTCCGGTAAAGGACTTAAGGGGCAAAATTGCCGCTCTGGTGTTTCTAATTTAAAACGGCTTGGCATGAAGCAAGTGCTACTCCGTACTCCGAAAAAACGTGGTTTTAATTCGGTTAAGTCGAAAAAACAAGTTGTCAACTTAAGTGATTTAAATAAACATTTCAAAGAAGGTGAAATTGTGTCTAAGGAGTCATTGCTTAAAAAGGCTTTAGTTGATAATATTAAAGTAAATGTTAAAATTTTAGCTAAAGGTGAGTTAACAGTAAAGAATTTAAAGTTTAAAGACGTTTTAATGAGTGAAGCTGCTAAAAAACAGCTTAAAGTTAAATAGCAAGTAGATTTATTATGATTATAGATAAATTAATTCAAATCTGGCGCGCAAAAGATCTTCGAAATAGCCTTCTATTTGTTTTGGCTATGTTGGTTATTTTTCGTATTGCCGCCCATATTCCGGTTCCAGGCGTTGACACAGTCGCTTTGGAAGATTTTTTTGGCAACAATCAAATTCTGGGGCTACTTAATATGTTTTCCGGTGGCAGTATGCAGAATTTTTCAATTGTAATGATGGGAATTGCTCCTTATATTACAGCTTCTATTATTTTTCAGCTTCTTGGAATGATTATTCCAAAACTGGAAAAAATGCAAAAAGAAGAAGCCGGACGGCAAAAAATAAATATGTGGACACGTTGGTTGACTGTGCCAATGGCAATGATGCAGGCTTTTGGCATGATTACCTTGCTTAGCCGTTCCGGTACAAATATTTTAGCTGATGTAGGCGGGTTTGACGTTGTCAGTATGTTAATAATTATTACTGCTGGTACAATATTCTTGATGTGGATTGGCGAACTTATTACCGAGAAGAAGGTGGGAAACGGCATCTCCCTTTTGATTTTTGCCGGTATTGTGGCCGGTTTACCTCAGGCCGCACAGCAAATATTTGTCACTTTCGACCAATCTCAATTATTTATGATGATTGGTTTTATTGCGATTGCGATAATAACCATTGTGGGCGTGGTTGTAATCACCGAAGCACAGCGTAATGTTCCGGTGCAATATGCCAAACAAATTCGAGGCAACCGTATGTATGGTGGCACTAGTAGTCATTTGCCCCTCAGAGTAAATATGGCCGGAGTTATTCCGATTATTTTCGCTATTTCAGTAGTGCTTTTTCCAAGTATGATTGCACAATTTTTTATACAAGCAAAAACCGCCTGGATTGCTTTTGCAGCTGAATGGGTGATTGCAATGTTTAATAATCAGCTTTTTTACGGTGTATCTTATTTTATTTTGGTTTTTGCTTTTACTTTCTTTTATACAGAAGTGATTTTTCATCCGACTCAGATTGCCGAAAATTTGCAAAAACAGGGCGGATTTATTCCCGGAATTAGGCCGGGAAAAAATACTAGTGAATATTTAGCTAACACTACACATAAAATTATATTAGTCGGTGCTTTATTTTTGGGGATTATCGCAATTTTGCCGTTAATTTTAAAAGCAATTACCAACATGCAAGCTTTAGCCTTAGGAGGAACCAGCTTGCTAATCGTAGTAGCGGTTGTTATTGAAACTGTTAAACAGATTGAATCACAGCTCACCATGAGAGAATACGACGGTGCTTAATTTTTTTATTTTTTATTACAGTATATATAAAAAAAATCAGACATATTCTGGTTTTTTTTTATGTTTAATTGTGTTATAATATATAATATATGGAGCCTTTAATCAAGACGCAAAATTTAAATTTTACTTATAATGCCGGTAAAGATAATGAATATCAGGCGCTTATTAATATTAATCTTGAAATTTATCCTGAAGAATTAATTGTAGTTTTTGGTCCTTCCGGTTGTGGAAAGTCGACCTTGCTTAATCTTATTGCCGGCCTGGAAAGGCCGGAGGCAAATACGATGTATATTTTAGGTAAAGATATGCATAGTATGACCAAAAATGATTTTGCCATGTATCATCGCACACAGATAGGAATGATTTATCAGCAATATAATTTAATTACCAGTTTGACGGTACTCGAAAACGTGGCTTTGCCTCAGGTGTTTATTAACGTAAATAAAGGCAAGCGCAATACATGGTCGCGGTCGCTCTTGGAGCGTTTTGGTATATTGAAACAAGCTAAAAAAATACCGTCTGAATTGTCCGGTGGACAACAACAGCGGATTGGCATTGCCCGTTCGATCGTAAATAACCCTGATATAATTTTGGCAGATGAGCCGGTTGGTAATCTTGATTCAGTGTCAGCTAAAAATGTGTTGACGATTTTAGAAAAATTAAACGAAAAAGAAAAGAAAACTGTTATTTTAGTGACACATAATCCGGAATTTTTGGTGTACGGTGATCGCTTGTTTTATATGAAAGATGGAGTTATTACCCGAGAAGTGATAAACAAGGATCGTAAGAAAAGAGAAAGAGCCAAAGTTCTTCCCAAATCAACCGCCTCCGAAATAAATGATTTAATGCGCGCATATCACGGACTTACTCCGGAGCAAATTAATATTTTAATTATGCCGTATAAGGCTAAAGCATTTGCGCATCATTTTGTTTCAAGCAGGAGTATGGAAGAGACAAAGATACTTGAAGACGTGATCCAGCGTCGTTTGCTTGGCACGATTTCGCAGGAAGATTTTTTTGAAATATTAAAAAAGAGCATAACTGAGGGCGGAGTCGGTTTTGACGTGCGTACGGCCGAGAAAATTTTACGCCGGGTTAATCGAATTATTCGTACTGCTTATTATATTTATCAAAACGAAAGGGTGCAAGAAGACGATAACGGAAAAAATATTAAAATTAGCGATATCGAAAAGGCAAAAAAAGTTACTTGGTATCTTTTGAATTCTTGCTATTTTAAACATTATAAGAATTTGGAAGGAGCGCAGATGAATCGTTTGCAGGAAAGCGTCAAAGAAAGATTGGTCGGAATTTTGCAAAAGGATAATTTTTTTGAAAAAATAGATAAGCCGTTTAAGGACGGTGGAGTCGGTTTGAACGTCAAAACAGCTAAGGCAATGGCAGAGGAGTTGGAGCTCATTCTTATTCTTGGTTTTGGTGTTGTTCAGAAGACTAGCATAGAAGAAAAAAATAAAAAAATAGAAAAAAATAAAGCCGAAACAAATGATATAAACAAACATAATGAGTTTGACAATAAAAATTTAATTTCACAGGAAGCCTTGTCTGCTGTGACAGAAAATATTACAGCCCAGGTGGCGACAGATGACGGTAATTCGGCAAAATCAGAGCAATCAGAGGCAATGACATTGAGCGGAGAAGAGGTGGTTAAATTAGCTGAGTCGGGATTTGCTTTTGATGACAAAGACAAGAAAAAAGCTAAGCCAAGTACGGCTGATTTGCTTGAAAAAGAGTTAAAAAATACCGAAGAACTAACCAGGCAATCAAAAGAGAATTTAAAAGATATTCCAAAAATAAAAAATGAAAATAATGAATAAATTATGTTAGCTTCGGATATATTACGTTTGGCCACTAGAATGTTTCGAACCAACCGGTCTCGGACCGTTTTGACTATTCTTGGGATAAGCGTTGGTATTGGTACGATTTTGTTTTTGGTATCGCTTGGTTATGGTATTCAGCAATTAATTTTGGATAGGATTACTACTTCTGACGCGCTCCTTAGTTTGGATGTTAGCACTGGAGATTTTGAAGCGCTTAAGCTTGATAATGATTCGATTGAAGATATTTTTACAATTGAGAATGTAGACAAAGTTAGTCCGCTCGTCACTACGCAGGCGCAAATTACTATTAATGATATTTCATCAGAGCTTACGGCTAATTTCGCTGATCGTGAGTTTTTTCGTTTGGATGGAACGGTTTTAAAAAAAGGTGATTTTTATAGTGACAGCGAAGAGGATAAGAACAAGATAATTTTATCATCTGCTTCTTTGCGTTTGTTTGATATTTCGGAAGAAGAGTTATTTACCAAGAAGTTAAAGTTTGTTTTTTTTACAGAGAGTAGTGAAGAAGGTAAGAATACAATTGTTCGTGATTTCATTGAGTCAGAGCTCGAGTTTGAGGTGGTGGGAATTGTAGAAGAAGAGAATTCCAACTATGTTTATTTACCTCGTAATTTAGGCGAAGAGCTTAATTTTAATAGATATTCAAAGCTTAAAGTAAAAGTTAAAAAAGAAGAACAGCTTAACGTGGTTCGAGATTCAATTATTGAAAAGGGCTATATCGTGAGCGCTTTGTCCGATATTATTGAGCAGGCCAATCAAGTATTCAAGGTGGTGCAAATAGTATTGGCTTCATTCGGTGTGGTTGCCTTGATTGTTTCTGCGATTGGAATGTTTAATACCATGACGATTGCATTGCTTGAGCGGACTCAGGAAATTGGCATTATGAAGGCGCTTGGAGCAACCAGTGTTGATGTTTGGAATTTGTTTTTGTCCGAATCGGTCATTATTGGTTTTCTGGGCGGGGTCGGAGGGATTTCGCTTGGATTACTGGGGGGAGAGGTTTTTAATTATATGATTAATATTATGGCCGGAGCTTTTGGTGGAGAAAGTATCGATCTTTTCGCAACACCAATTTGGTTTATATTAACAATCATAATTTTTTCTACCGTTGTCGGTCTGGCAACAGGATTTTATCCGGCCAGACGTGCCGCTAAAATTAGTGCAATGGAAGCGGTTCGCTACAAGTAGTCAATTAAAAATTAAGAATTAAAAATTAAGAATTACGGCTTCGCCCTTTGTCATCCCGGGCGTAGCGTAGCGAAGACCCGGGATCCAGGGAAGAGCAGTAGGAATTATGAAAATAGTATTGAGTATTTAAAATCAATTAATTTAAGTTTATAAAAATATGTTAGACAAAAAAGAAGTAAATCAAATTGAATTTAATGGAACAGAATCAGTTAAAAGTTTTGTTAAAAAGTATAAAAAAGAGTTTAGAAAAGTTTTTTCAAAAGAATTTAAAACACTTGATGGTGAACAAGTTGATTTTTTCGAACTTTTGGACAGAGTGATTGATGAAGCTAGAAATAGTGGGATTGATGGTAATAAAATTTATAGAATTTTCAAAAAAGATTTTAAGTTGGATTATAAAGATATGGATAAAGTTTTGTCAGTACTTCAAGAAAAATTAATGCCAGAAGGTGAAGAGAAAAAAAATGCCGATGAAAAACTAGCTAAGCGGCAAGAACACATCAGACAAATTATGGCAATGATTCAGGCTGAGCAAGCTAAGTCTAATAATTAGAGTTTTATATGGGGAACAGTATAAAAAATTTAGTCTTTGGCGGTGGTTCTAAGCCAAAAAAAAGCGCAGCCTCAAAGCTTGTTTTTGGTGATAAAGCTAAGCCCCCAAAAAGCAAGTTTTCTTCTTTGGTTTTTGGTAGTAAGAAAAAAACAGAAAGAACAGGAGCATCGGCTTTAGTTTTCGGAGACAGCAAAAAGCCACAGCGAACCGGCTGGGCTGCTTTGGCTTTTGGCACAGGTAAAAGCACTAAATATGAGCCGGATGATTATGTGAGTGCACAATCGATGCGACCAAAACGACGTTTAAGCAGAGGGGATTATATTGAAGGTAAAAGTCTTCATAAAAGAGTAAGAGATTATAACAGAAAACATGCTGTTTCTGCTAAAGTTAGAGTTGAGGGAGAAAAGAATTTTAAAAATATAAAAATAAAAGATGGGAAATTGGGTGATATAATGAAGAGCGTGGTGAAAGAAGAAAGGTTTGTTGGCCGAACAGAAAGCAGTGCGGCCAATAAAATAGCAAATAAAAGAATAAAATATCGAGATAAAGAAGGTAATTTGACCGAGATTAAATTGGACCGAGCCACTAGAAGAAAACTAGCTAAAATGGCAACAGTTAGAGACTTTGAAAAGCCAAGCGAAGAAATACCGCAAGAAGTTAAAGCAGCTCGAATTGCCGCTTCTCGCGCTACTGCCGGTATTGCCAGTGAAAGGAGTGGAGACAGGAGTGACCCGCGCGCGAGACTTAGTAAAAATAAAGGTAGGGCGAGCGATATTGGCGCCAAAACCGTTGAAGAGGTTTCAAAAAAAACCGGGTTTGCACAATTAAGTAAAAGTGACAAAACAAGCGCTGGTTCGGATAAACAACATGGTACAGCTTCAATTGAGCAAAGCAAAGAAGCAAGTGGAGTTACGTCTGGTATGGGAGCGAATAAAGAAGTTGGCACAAACGATAGTAAAGTAGACGCAGAGCCAAAAAGTAAAAGCAGTGGACAACCGGTCGTGATTAGCGGTGGAGCGGGGATGAGCGAGGCAAGTCATCACGATGATGCTAAAGCGCAAGAAGAAAGAGTTAACAGTAGTGATGATGAATTTTTTTATTCAGCTAGAAAGGATATGGCATCAAATCGAAATAAAGTTGATTTTGCAAAATTAGTCGAAGAAAGAAAGGCTATGGACAAAGAATCAATTAAAAATTGAGAATTAAAAATTAATCTAGAGTATTTGGGAAAGAGTTAAATTTTTTATGTTTATAGATATATTATTGTTTATATTGGGTTTTGTTTTTTTGGTGAAAGGAGCTGGTGTTTTGGTTGATGGGGCATCAGCGATCGCTAAGCATTTTGGTTTGTCGTCTTTTTTTATTGGGCTCACAATTGTTGCTTTTGGCACATCTCTACCTGAGTTAATTGTTTCGTTGATGGCGAGTTTACAGGGAAGTACCGGAATAGCGTTTGGTAATATTATTGGTTCGAATATTTCTAATACTATTTTAATTCTTGGTGTTACGGCCATGGTGGCCCCGCTACTTGTAAAAAAGGCAACTATTAACAAAGAGCTTCCATTTTCTTTATTGGCAATTTTGGCGCTTGGCTTTTTAGTTAATGATATTTTTATTGATGGTAATGGTCCAGACGCTTTAACCCGAATTGATGGATTGATACTGCTTTTATTTTTTGCTATTTTTATTTTTTATACTTTTGGTATTAGTAAACCAAAGGAGAGCTTGGTCGAAAAAACAGTTGGCGATATTGGCAATGTTGACGATGATGCAAACATGAAGAACACTAATGCAATCGGCATGATTATTGCCGGTTTGGCCGGTCTTTATCTTGGTGGTCGCTGGATTGTTAGTGGTGGTATTTCTTTTGCCGAGTTTTTTGGAGTTTCTGAGGCTTTAATCGGTTTGACTTTGGTCGCGATTGGCACTTCTTTGCCTGAATTAGTAACATCGGTTGTAGCGGCGCGTAAAGGCAAAACCGATATTGCGGTTGGTAATATTGTCGGATCAAATGTTTTTAATTTATTATGGGTACTTGGTTTATCTGCGTTATTTAGTCCGATAGCCTTTGATTTTTATTTGAATGTTGATTTGATTATTTTATTTATTGCCACAATTATATTAATTATTTTGACATATCTTGAAAAAAAGAATATATTATCTAAGAAAGAAGGAACTGTTTTAGTTTTGTTTTACTTTTTTTATATGGCATTTTTATTTTATCGGGGTTGATTTGTTATTTTTAAAAATATTTGTTAATATCAATGTAAATATGATTAGAATAAAAACTAAAGAAGAATTAATAATTATTAGAAATGGTGGTAGAAAATTAGCCACTATTTTAAATGAGGTAATTAAAATGGTTGCGATTGGAGTAAATACGGTCGATTTAGAAGCGCATGCTCTTCTTCGCATGAAAGAAGAGGGGGGTAAGCCGGCTTTTAAGGGTTACTTAATGCCGGATGGACGCGCTTTTCCCTCAGCCCTGATAACTTGTCTTAATAATGAGGTGGTGCACGCACCGGCTGTACCAGGAAGAATATTAAAAGACGGAGATATAATCAAAATCGATGTTGGTTTTATTTATCCAGTTCCTAATGAAGCAAATACGCGTAATAATTATCATGAGTCTGGTGGATATTTTACGGATATGAGCAAGACCGTGATTGTCGGCCAAGTAGATGAAAAAGTTCAAAAATTAGTTGATACAACCAAAGAAAGTCTTTATGCGGGGGTTGATCGGGTCAAGCCGGGCAATACTTTAAATGATATTGGCACTGCGATCCAGAAACATGTGGAAATGCGAGGTTTTTCGGTGGTGCGGGAATTAGTCGGACATGGCGTTGGACACGAATTGCATGAAGCGCCGCAAGTACCGCATTATGCGATTAAAGGCATGGAGTTTCGTAATGTAAAATTAAAATCAGGTATGGTAATTGCGATTGAACCAATGGTAAATATTGGAGATTGGCCGGTTAAAACAGGGGCAAACGGTTTTACCATTGAAACCAAAGACGGGAGCTTAAGCGCGCATTTTGAGCATAGTGTTGCGGTTACGGATGATGGATTTTTGATTTTGACCGAAGTTTAAAGATAAAGTAATTTAATAGAAATTAATAATAAAATTATGACAACAAAACAAATATATAAGTTAGCGGTGGAGATGGGGATGAAAGCTGATCTTCGCGGGCTGGCGAGTACAAAGAAGTATTTGGCAAAAACCAAAGAGGTTTATGAAAAATTAGATGATGAGGCTAAGGGGGAATTTGATCAGGAAAAATTTGTAAATCCTTATTCAGATACCAGGATATTGCTTGATAATAATAAAAAAGAGATTAAAAAAGTTTTGGCTGGAATTGATATGGAGGGGCCGGAGCTTATGTTGGCCAAAGATATGGGGGATGTTGATCTTGTGATTTCGCATCATCCCGCAGGAAAAGCTTTGGCTGATTTGCATTCGGTGATGGATTTGCAGGCGCAAGTTTTGGCGGGATACGGTGTGCCGATTAATATTGCCGAATCAGTAATGCGTCCCCGCATCTCTGAAGTTGGTCGCGGTGTTTCACCGGCGAACCATAATCGGGCGGTTGACATTGCCCGTGTTCTTAAAATGGATTATATGTGTACGCATACAGTAGCAGATAATTTGGGCGCAAATTTTTTAAGCACATTAATTAAAAGAAAAAAACCGGAATTTGTCGGAGATTTAATCAAGATTATAAAAACTATTCCAGAGTACAAAGAATCTATTAAAATAAACGCCGGACCGAAAATATTCGTTGGTAAAAGCGAAAATTCTTGTGGTAAAATCGTTATTACCGAGTTTACCGGCGGTACTAGCGGTGCTAAGGAAATTTATGAAAAAATGGCTCAAGTCGGTATTGGTACAATCGTTGGTATGCACATGGGAGAGGAGCATCGAAAAGAAGCAGAAAAATACCATTTAAATGTCGTTATTGCCGGGCACATGGCTAGCGATTCTCTGGGAATGAATTTGTTTTTGGACGAACTTCTACAAAAAAAAGTTAAAGTTGAGGTAATTTCGGGTTTAATTCGAGTGAAAAGAAAAAAATGACAAATAAAGTAAAAAGTAGTATAATATCAATATAAATTGAAATATTATAATTTAAAATAAAACTATGCATAAAGCAAAAATATTAATAATAGAAGATGAAGAGGTTTTGGTTCAAGTAATATCAGCGAAGCTGAATAAGGTCGGATACAGCGTTGAAATTGCGGTAAATGGGGAAGAAGGGTTAAAAAAAATTAACGATTATCAGCCGGATTTGATTTTATTGGACATTGTAATGCCAAAAGTAAATGGCTATGAAGTACTTGAGCAAATGCAAAAAGAAGGTATTAAAATTCCGGTGATAATTATTTCTAATTCTGGGCAAGCGGTTGAAATTGAAAAAGCAGAGACCTTGGGTGCGGTCGATTTTTTGGTCAAAGCCAATTTTAGTCCGGAAGAAGTTTTGACTAAAGTAAAAAATTATTTAACACAAGCTTTAAATGCAGGCCAGCTAGAAAGTAAAACGGAAAAAAAAAGCGAAATTAAGCCGGAAATAAATAAGGAAGTGCAACAATTGGGTGTAAAAATATTTTTAGTAGAGGATGATTCATTTTTGAGTGATATTTGCGGCAAAAAATTAATTAATGAAGGATATTCGGTTTACACGGCAGTCGATGGCAAAGAAGCAGTCAACGGCATTGCGCAAGCCAAACCAGACTTGGTTTTGTTGGATATTATTTTGCCGTCAATGGACGGTTTTCAGGTGCTTTCGGCTATTCGGTTGAATCAAGACGAAAAAGTTTCTAATGTACCTATAATAATGCTTTCTAATCTGGGACAAGAAGAAGATGTAAAAAAAGCTATGGATGCAGGCGCCAACGACTATCTAATAAAAGCGCATTTTACAACCGAAGATATTATCAATAAAATAAAAGAGATATTAGCCAAATAGTATTTTGGATAATATTGAAAAAATAACAGGTATAAGTTGGTATACTTGTTTTTTTATTTTGTGGTATAATATATTTAATGGATAATGTTTATCGTAGACGATTAGAATTAAACGAATGGATTATAACTACCCGCTGGTTTTATATGGTGGCGGTTTTTTTGATTGGAATATTAGGCAACTCTTTGGTTTCTATTTTTCAAGTAAAATTTTCTTTTTTCTCAATTATTTTTTTATTATTGATTTTCCTTCTTGTCAATGCTTATTTTTATAAGTTGATCGAGGGGATGAAGCGGCACAAGTCAGAGAAAAGATTGAAGCTTATTAGTGTTGGACAAATTGTGATTGAGTTGATAGCTTTTACTATTGTTATGCGCTTGATTGGCGAGGAATCGTTAGCTAGCGTATTTTTCTTTTTGCCGATTATTTCTTCGGCGATTATTTTTGGCATCAGAGGAGCGGTTATTACCGCAATAATTTCGGGAGTAATAGTAAATTTTTCCATGATTTATGGCAATTTAGATTCGGTTTTAGAGTATATCATTAGACGCAACGAGACAAATAATTTTGATTTACTTGCTTTGCAACGGACAACGATTTCGATGATAAGCGTGATTGTCACTTCAAATTTTTATTTGGTGCTTGCGCTTGTGTCCGGTTGGAGCTTTAAATTGATTTTTAAGCGAGAGCAAAAATTGATGGCAAGCGTTGAACAGTTGACAACAGAAAAGAAAAAAGATAAAGAAGAAGTTAGTCGTCTTGATAAGAATGCTCAGCTTTTGGCGGCACAAGATAAAAAATTAAAATCGATAAATATCGAGTTAAATAAACGCCTTAATCAATTAAAAAGTTCGGAAAAATCGATCATCCGCGCTTTTTCCGATTTGCAAACAGCTAGGAAGCGAATCGAAGAAGAAAGAAACAAAACCAGCGCTATTATTTCTAATTTTATTGATCCGATTATAGTTATTAACAATGAAGATAAAATTAATCTGTTTAATCCGGCGGCAAAAGAGGTGTTCGGTTTTGACGATAAAGATTTGGGCATGGAGATAGCTGCGAGCAATAATTATTCGATGGATAATTTTAAGAAAATTATCGATTTTGATTTTGAAGTGAGGTCCGGTAAAGAGCTTAAAACACAGAACAAAGAAGAGGAGGAGCTTATAATTAATGTAGCCAAACAAGAGTTGACATACAAGGTAATAACAGCGAAAGTTTTGGACGGCAACAAAAACAAATTGGGCGTAATGAAAATTTTTTATAATTTGACGCGAGAGAAAATGATTGATAAAATGAAGTCAGAATTTATCTCTATTGCCGCTCACCAGCTCCGTACACCACTATCAGCAATTAAATGGGTAATTAAAATGGTTTTGGATGGAGATGTCGGAAAATTAAATGACGAGCAAAAAGAATTTTTAACCAAAGGTTATGATAGCAATGAAAGGATTATCGGCTTGGTTAATGATATGCTTAATGTTTCTCGGATTGAAGAAGGGCGTTTTGGCTATTCATTTAATAAAGAAAGTTTTACTGATCTCACAGATAAAATTTTGAAGTACGTTGGGAATGCGATGGAAGCAAGAAGTATTAAGTTTGAATCAAAGATACCAAAGACATTGCCACAAGTGTATATGGATAAAATTAAAATGGACTTGGCTCTTACTAATTTGATAGAGAATGCGATTAAGTATACACCGGAACATGGTAAAATTATCTTGCAAGTTGAGGTGGGAGACAAGTTTATTAAGGTTCGAATTAAAGATAACGGCGTAGGCATTCCGAAAAAAGATCAAGAGAAATTATTTTCCAAATTTTTTCGAGCAGAAAACGTTATTCGTATGCAGACCGAGGGTTCCGGTCTGGGGCTTTTTATGGTTAGAAATATAATTAAGCGTCATGGTGGAGAGATTACTTTTGAGAGCGAAGAGGGTAAGGGGGCAGAGTTTGTATTTACTTTACCGATTAATGAAGATATAAAATAATTTAAAAATATGACAGAAGAAAAAAGTATAAAAATATTGATTATCGAAGATGAGCAATCCTTGGTTGATTTGCTTATGACTAAGTTGAAAAAAGAAGGGTATACGCTTGAGTGTGCTTATGATGGTGAGGACGGTTTTAAGAAAATAAAAGCATGGAAACCGGAGCTAATTCTCTTGGATATTGTAATGCCAAAAATGGACGGTTATGAAGTGTTGGAAAAAATGAACGAAGCTGGTATTAAAGTTCCGGTAATTATTATTTCTAATTCCGGTCAGCCGGTTGAAATTGAAAAAACCAAGAAGCTGGGCGCGGTCGATCATTTGATTAAAACCGAATTTAGCCCTTTAGATGTTATTGAGAAAGTACAGGCTTGTTTATCGGGAGAGGGGTATGACGAGCTGCTTAATAGTAGGAAAACTTTGAAAGTTAAAGAGAATGAAGATGCAAAGAAGCTTGGAATTAATGTCTTATTGGTAGAGGATGATGCTTTTCTCAGAGAAATTAGTTCCAAAAAATTAACCAAAGAAGGTTATAGTGTTTATGAGGCAATTGACGGCGAAGAGGCAATAGAAGGCGTTAAAACCGTTAAACCTGACATTGTTTTATTGGATATAATTTTGCCGGCGGTTGATGGATTTCAAGTTCTTAGTTATATTCGAAAGAATGAGGACAAAAAAATTGCCAAAGTGCCGGTAATAATGCTTTCTAATTTAGGACAAGAAGATGATATTAAAAAAGCTAAAGAAATGGGCGTAAATGATTATCTGGTAAAAGCGCATTTTACAACCAAAGAGATAATTGGAAAGATTAATGAATTATTGAAAAAATAATATTAATTATTTTTTTATTTATATCTGTAGAGATGCGCCGCGGTGCGTCTCTACTTTATTATTATGATTAATGATAAAAAAATTGAAATATTATCTCCAGCCGGGAACATGGAAAAAATGAAAACCGCTTTATCCTTTGGCGCGGACGCGGTTTATGCCGGAATTCCGGATTTTTCTTTGCGGGCCAGAATTAATGATTTTGATATAAATAGAATTAAAGAGGCAACAGAATATTGTCATAAATTTAACAAAAAAATATATATTACAATAAATATTTTTGCGCACAATAAGCATATTGATAAATTGTCAGAATATATTAAAGATTTAAAAAAAATTAAAGTAGACGCACTAATTGTCTCTGATCCAGGAATTTTGATTTTAGTGAAAGAAGTATGGCCGGATGCGAAAATTCATCTTTCAACTCAGGCAAATTGTACAAACGCATCTGCAGTAAAATTTTGGCTGGCTCAAGGCGTTAAAAGAATTATTTTAGGGAGAGAAGTGACTCTGGAGGAAATTAAGGAAATTCACAAAGCAGTGCCTAAAATAGAACTTGAATATTTTGTGCATGGCGCAATGTGTATGGCTTATTCCGGGCGTTGTTTTTTGTCCAAAGGATTTGTTGACCGCTCGGCTAATCTAGGAGACTGCGTTCAACCCTGTCGCTGGCGATATAAAATAAAAGCCGAAAATTATAAAGAAGAATTCGAAATTGTGGAAGAAGAACATGGGTCTTATATTTTGAATTCTAAGGATTTGTGTCTACTTGAACATTTACAGGATTTAGCCAAAGCAGGGATAAGTAGTTTTAAGATTGAAGGACGAGCTAAGAGTGTTTATTATCAGGCAATTGTCGCTGGAATATATTCCAGTGCGAGTAAAAAAAATATTAGTTTTTATAAAAAAGAGCTTGAAACAAAATTAGTGCATCGGGGATACGCCAAGGGATTTTTATTGGGCGAAAAAGCTGAACAAAACATAGAAAGTTCGCATAATAAATGCTCTTGGGAGTTTTGCGGACAAGTATATTCAATTAAAAATGAAAAATTAAAAATTAAGGATTATGATAATAAAAATCTTGTTTTAATTAAAGTTCATAATTCTTTGAAGGTGGGGGACAGGGTAGAGATGGTTCGGCCGAAATATGATATAATAAAAATGAAAGTTGATAAAATTTGGGATGCCGAAATGAAAGAAGAATTACAAGAAGCGCATGGGGGACAAAATAAAAAAGTGTTTTTGGAAGTTGAAGAAAAAGTACCGGAATACAGTGTAATAAGAAGAAAAATTTAATTTGTTTTTTTATGCTTTCATATTTAAAAGGAACAATCCAAAATAAAGGTAAAGGCTACGTGATCGTTTTAACCGGTGATATCGGCTATAAAATTTATGTGAATGACAGTATTTATGCGGAATTAGGCATTAATCAAGCCATTGAGTTTTATATTTTCCATAACGTAAAAGAAGATGCTTCTGATCTTTATGGTTTTTATCATATGGACCAGTTGGAAATGTTTGAGCTTCTGCTTTCGATTAGCGGCGTTGGTCCCAAGTCGGCTATGGCAACACTCGGAATTGCCAGTATAGAGGACATCAAAGAATCAATAAGCCGAGGTGATTCATCTTTATTGATTAAAGTTTCCGGTATTGGCAAAAAGACGGCGGAGCGGATTGTTTTGGAGCTTAGGGATAAGATTATTCAGATAGCAGATGACAGACAACAGGCAACAGACAACAAAAGCATTCAAGCCTCGTCTGATGAAATTGACGCATTAATGGCACTTGGTTATTCGTTGCAACAGGCGAGAGAGGCGCTTAAGAAAATTGATGTTTCGATTAAGGATAGCGGGCAGAGGATTAAGGAGGCGCTTAAGGGGTTGGGGTAGCCAATTAAAAATTAGGAATTAAAAATTAAGAATGCGGGTAGTCGAAGTTAGTAGGGCAGAATTAAATAGTTTTACAGCATCACAGAAACGTTCTCAGTTTTTGCAGTCTTGGGAATGGGGGGAGTTTCAGGAGAGAACGGGGAAAAAAGTGATTCGATTGGGGTTTGAAGATGATGATAAATTGTTTTTTGCGTTTACTTTAATTAAAAACAATTTACCCTTAGGGATGAATTATTTTTATTCCCCAAGAGTTGGTGTCGAAAGTTTAAACAAGGAACAAGTAGAGCTTGTCTTTAAGGAAATAAAAAAGATTGCAAAAAAAGAAAAAATATTATTTTTTAGACTAGATTTAAATAAAAATTTAAAATTTAAAATTTTAAATTTTAAATTTAAAAAGACTATTCATGTTCAACCTGAAAAAACTTTAATTTTAAATATATCTAGATCAGGGGAGGAGCTACTCCAAAGCATGCATAAAAAAACCAGATATAATATCAGACTAGCTGAAAAGAAGGGCGTGACAGTGAGGCAGGCGAGCGAAGCAGATTTTAATGTTTGGTGGAATATTATGAAGGAAACCAAAGAAAGAGATAATTTTCGTTTGTATTCTAAGGAGCATTATAAGAAAATGCTAAAAATTAATATTATCAAATTATATATCGCTGAATTTCAGGAGAAAATAATTGCTGGAAACATAATCGCATCTTTTGGTGACATGGCAACTTATGTTCATGGCGCGTCGTCTAATAAATATCGTAATGTGATGGCACCGTATTTATTGCAATGGGAAGCAATTAAAATAGCAAAAGAGCAGGGTTGTAAATGCTATGATTTTTATGGAATTGATGAAGATAAATGGCCGGGAGTAACACGCTTTAAACAGGGGTTTTCCGGAGAAGAAATAATTTATCCCGGAACTTTTGATTTGATTTATTATGATTTTTATTATAATTTATATCAATTATTAAGAAAAATTAGAAGAATGGTGTAATTTTTTCAATCAATTCTCTTAATTATAAGCAATATTAGTCTATTTTGAGTTTGCTATTGACAAAAATTAGGTTTTAGTATATAATATAAAATCTAGAAAAGCTCTTTTATATTTTAAATTTATTTTATTTTTGTAACGACAAAGCCATGGTGGTCTTTGTCAGTTAATATATATAATCTGCGCCGCTTATATGGTGGCCGCAACAAAAAGGAGGACTTGTAATGAGGAAAGCAACCCTTAATCAGGTAGTAAAGATTTTGTCTATTTTTGACGATACTCCCGTTGAACAAATACAGGAGATCTTGGGATCTGGTTTTTTGGAGGACATTCGTGATGCAGATATCAAAGAGGTTAATCGAAGTTTGTTTCGTAAAATGCTTGGTCTTAAGCCCTTGCATGTAACTAAGGACAAGTTGTTTCTCCGACTCATTTCCGATGAGTCGTTGGCTGTTAAAGCCACAGACAAAAAGAGAATCATTGCGGAAGCGAATGATGTGTTTAAATGGGTTGATCCTGATTTTAAAAACTGGGGAGCGGACGAGGTTGGGTCGGAAACAGATAAAATTCCTACGTATATGTATGAAATGGAGAAAAATGGCAAGTTCCAAGAATTGTTTGGTTCGATCGGTGATATCAAAAAAATCTGTTTTACTCAGGAACAGATTATAAGTTTTGTAGAGAAGAGGAATAGGTTTTGGACTGACAGATATGCAATATTTTTTTTGTTTAGGTCTAAAAACACGAATTTTGAAAATACTCCTTTGGGAGAATTTTTCGTCGCCTGCGTGAGCATGGTCTCCGTCGGCCTCTACGTCTACGTACGCCAGCTCCAGGACTCTTACGTCTGGGATTCTGGGCGCCGGCACCGGGTGGTCGTTCCGCAATAGTGGATGTTCCCTCGAATTCTTTAACACTTGGAATTCGGGGGATTTTTTTTGTAATAATGTAGTCTTTCAAAAAATTCTTGGTTACGGCTTTGGGTTGAGATTGCTCGAAAATATTTTGAGAACCAAAACTAAAAAGCGAATGTTTAATAAAGTTTCTAAAAAATATGAATTATTGCAAAAGGATTTGTTGCCAGAAGAATAGTATTATCAAAGTATTGAATCTTATTTAGGAATGTTAAAACATTGCAACGGACATAATATTGCAGAAATATTAAAAAAATATTAAGATGTGTTATAATGTAAATAATGATAATTTTAATATTATAAATTATAGCTATGGAAATAATTTTAAATATAATTAAAAAAATAATTCCAAATAGATTATTCAAGGCGCTGCAACCTTGTTACCATTTTATTTTTTCTTATTTGGCGGCTTTATTTTATTCTTTCCCGTCGGAAAAATTGATTGTGATCGGCGTTACCGGTACGACCGGCAAGACCACTAGCGTTTATTTGATTGCCAAAATGTTTGAGTCGGCCGGAATAAAGACCGGATTCACTTCAACTGCCATTTTTAATGACGGTAAAAAAGAGTGGAATAATGATAAGAAAATGACAATGCTGGGGCGTTTTTTTACACAAAAATTATTGCGTAATATGTTACGCAATAAATGCCGGGTCGCGATTGTGGAGACTACTTCTGAAGGGATCAGACAATTTAGGCATCGATTTATTAATTATGACATTGCAGTCTTTACCGGCTTGTACGAAGAGCATATTGATTCACATGGCAGTTTTAAAAATTACAAAAAGGCCAAGGGTCAATTATTTGAGCACTTAAAAAAAAGCAAGACAAAATATATTGATAATAATCGGCGAGTAGTGGCGCCAAAAAGCGGTTTTAAAAAAATTGATTTAAACCGCGTAAAAAAAACAATAATTGCTAATGGCGATGACGAATACGCGGATTATTTTTTACAATTTGTTGCTGATAGAAAGATTGTTTACAGCAATGATGAAAATAAAAATTTTAAAGATAATTTTAAAGTAATAAATTATTCCGGCCTTAAATCTGATGCAAGCGGGGTGAGCTTTAAAGTTTTAAATATGAAATTAAAATTAAAAATGCTTGGTGCGTTTAACGCCATAAATGCTATGAACGCGATTAGTGTCGGTTTTGCCTTAGATTTAAATAAGCAAGCAATAAAGAAAGGGGTGGAAAGCGTTACAGGTGTAGCCGGTCGTTTGGAGAAAATCAATGAAGGACAAAATTTTATCGCTATTGTTGATTATGCTTTTGAGCCCAAAGCCCTCAAGAAATTATATGATGTTTTGGATAAAATTCCGCATAAAAATATTGTTCATGTTCTGGGTTCGGCCGGAGGCGGACGTGATTTGGCGCGTCGACCAAAATTGGGAGAAATTGCTGGCAAGAAAGCCAAGTATGCTATTGTCACTAACGAAGACCCTTATGACGATGATCCGGAGATTATTATTGACCAGGTGGCATTGGGAGCGGAGAATGTTGGAAAAAAAATAAATTTTGATTTGTTTAAAATTCTTGACAGGAAACAAGCAATTAAAAAAGCACTTAGCTTAGTAGAGGATAATGATATATTAATTATTACCGGCAAAGGCAATGAACAGGCTATTTGTGTGGCTAATAGCAAGAAAATTCCTTGGGATGACAGAGAAGTATTAAAAAAAATAATTAGGAATAAAAAATAGCTTTTTTCGCTAATTGTGGATAAATTAGTTTTATTGTATTTTTTTTAAATACTAGCAAAAAATAGCTAATAATAAAAGTTTATTATTGGTATTGACAAGATTAGCTTTAATTGGTAATATATTAAAGCTTGTTTAGGTATTTGACAAAATATCGTTTTTTTGTTAAATAATCCCCCGTGTGCTTTTATTATTAAAAGCAAGATCAGTGAAAAATTGCTTGCTTAATTAAATAAAAATCAATATAAAACTCAAAGCCAATAACTGGCCTTGAGCTTTTTTGCTTTCAATAAAAAATATAATTTAAATATTTATGATAAAGATTGCAGCACGAAAATTTTTTAATAATAATAGATCGGCGATGCCCATGCCTGATTTAACTGAAATTCAAAAAAATTCTTACGATTGGTTTTTACGTGAAGGTCTTAAGGATCTTTTTGATGAAATTTCTCCCATTACTGATTTTATTGGTCGGAATTTGGAGCTTAATTTTTTAGAGTATTTTTTAGATGAACCTAAATTTAATGAAAGTGAAAGTCGGGCAAAAAATGTCACTTACGAAGTGCCTTTGCGTGTTAAAATTCAGTTGGCGAATAAACGCACCGGGCAAAAAAATGAGCAAGAAGTATTTTTGGGCGATTTCCCTTTAATGACAGATAATGGCACTTTTATTGTTAATGGTATTGAGCGTGTGGTTGTATCGCAGTTAATTCGTAGCTCCGGTGTTATTTTTACTTCGGAAATGAATAAAAATATAAAGACTTATGGCGCAAAAATAATTCCAAATCGTGGTGCTTGGCTCGAAATTGAGACTGACGCGAATAAGGTGCTATGGGTAAGGATTGATCGGAAAAGAAAGGTGGCGGTTACTTCATTGCTTCGGGCTTTTGGCATTAGCAGTGATGAAGAAATTATTGATTTGTTTAAAGAAGCGGATATGGTTAACAATGAATCAGCCGGTTATATTGAGGCTACAATTAATAAGGATTTGGCTAAAAATGAGGCTGAAGGATTAAAAGAAGTGTACAAAAGAATTCGTCCTGGGGATTTAGCCACGACTGATAACGCCAGGCAGTTGATTCATTCGATGTTTTTTCGTTTTGATCGTTATGATTTTGATCGGGTCGGACGCTATAAATTAAATCGTCGTTTTAATCTCGATATTCCCAACAACAAAGAAACCAGAATACTTCGGCGAGAAGATTTGATCGAAATAATTAGAGAAGTAATTCGTTTGAATATTAGCAAGGAGCAAGAGGACGACATCGATCATTTGGGGAATAGGCGCGTACGTGCAATTGGCGAACTTATTCAAAATAAATTTCGCGTAGGACTAGCTCGGATGGAACGTATTATTAAAGACAGGATGAGTACAGCTGACATTAATATAATTACTCCGAATAAATTAATTAACGCCAGACCGGTTATTTCGATTGTAAAGGAATTTTTTATGTCATCACAGTTGTCTCAATTTATGGACCAAACCAACCCTTTAGCTGAACTCGAGCACAAACGTCGTTTGTCTGCCATGGGTCCGGGAGGGTTAACCAGAGAACGGGCCGGTTTTGATGTGCGTGATGTGCACACTACTCATTATGGACGTATTTGTCCGATTGCAACTCCGGAAGGGCCGAATATCGGTCTTGTGGGGCATTTGGCCTCTTTTGCCAAATTAAATAATTATGGTTTTTTGGAGGCGCCCTATTATCGCGTTTTGCACGATGTTCAAAACGAAGAAGATATTTTACTTGATAAGATTGTCCGAGAGGATATTTGTGAAATTAAAGACTCCGGTAAAGAAGGAAAAATTATTGTTAAGGCTGGTGAGCGAATAACAGAAAAAACAGCAAAAAAAATAAAAAAATCAGTTTCGGCTGATAAGCTAATTCCGATTAAGCCAATAATGACCGATGAAATTGTATATTTGGACGCATTCAATGAAGAAAAATATATTACCGCAGCCGCAACCACTCCGATTGATGAGGACGGCTATTTTTTAATTGATAAATGTGAGGTAAGAAAATATGGCAACCCGGGGACAGCCGAAGTTAGTACAATTGATTTTATCAGTGTCGCGGCAAATCAGATTATTTCAATCGCAACTTCGTTAATTCCTTTTATGGAGCACGATGACGGACAAAGAGCTCTGATGGGAACAAACATGCAACGACAGGCCGTGCCGTTGATATCGGCTGAAGCTCCAATAGTCGGAACTGGTGTTGAAGCTAGAGCCGCACTTGATTCCGGGCATGTAGTTATTGCATCGGAAGACGGAGAAATCGCAAAAGTGGATTCGGCAAATATTGAATTTAAGACAAAAAAGGGTAAAACAATTAATTACTCTCTTACTAAATTTTTAAGATCTAATGCCTCGACTTGTATCAATCAGCGTCCCTTGGTTAATGTTGGGCAGAAAATAAAGAAAGGAGACGTTTTGACCGACGGTCCTTCAATTGATAAAGGTGAATTGGCGCTTGGTAAAAATGTCTTAGTTGCCTTTATGTCGTGGGAAGGCTTTAATTATGAAGACGCGGTGATTGTTTCGGAAAGATTAGTCAGAGAGGATGTTTATTCATCAATTCATATTGAAAATTACAAAATTGATGTGCGTGATACAAAATTGGGCGCAGAACTTATTACCGGTGATATTCCAAATATTGGTGAAGAAAAATTAAAAGATTTGGATGAAAAAGGAATTATTCGTATTGGCGCCGAAGTTTCATCCGGAGATATTTTGGTTGGTAAAATTACACCTAAAGGTGAAACCGAATTATCGGCTGAAGAAAAGTTGCTTAGAGCAATTTTTGGTGAAAAAGCCAAGGATGTGCGCGACTCATCTTTGTATTTAGAGCATGGTGAACATGGTAAGGTGGTTGATGTGAAGATATTTTCTCGTGAAGACGGGGATAAGTTATCAGCCGGAGTACTACAATCAATTCAAGTGACAGTAGCCAATTTACGTAAGATTCAAGCCGGAGATAAAATGGCCGGACGTCATGGAAATAAGGGGGTTATTTCTAAAATTGTACCGACCGAAGATATGCCGTATATGGAGGACGGAACGCCGATTGATATTATTTTGTCCCCCTTAGGCGTTATTTCCCGTATGAATCTTGGACAAACCCTGGAAACCCACCTTGGTTTTGCCGCTAAAAAACTAGGCTATACCGTAGCAACTCCGCCCCTTAACGGGTTAAGCGAAAAACAGATTAAAGGAGAATTGGAAAAAGCCGGTTTACCGACTGATGGCAAAATAACTCTTTATGATGGCAAAACCGGGACCGCTTTTGACAACAAGATAACAGTGGGGCATAAATATATGCTTAAGCTTAATCATATGGTGGAGGATAAGATTCATCAACGTTCAATTGGGCCATACTCTTTGATTACACAGCAACCGCTTGGCGGTAAAGCTCAATTCGGTGGACAGCGTTTTGGTGAAATGGAAGTTTGGGCTTTAGAGGCTTATGGCGCGGCTCACACTTTGCAGGAAATATTAACAATCAAATCGGATGATGTTCCGGGACGTTCTAAAGCTTATGAATCAATTATTAAAGGTGAAACAATTAAAAAGCAGAATTTACCGGAAGCTTTTAATGTTTTGGTTCGTGAACTTAAGGGGCTTTGTTTAGATGTGGATCTTCTTGGTGGAAAAAAAGATAGCGACAAAAAAGAAGATAAAAAATAAAATTAATTAATATATAAATTAAATATTATGTTAAATCCGATAAAAACTACTGATTTTGACGCCATTAAACTCAAATTAGCGTCTCCCGATGTTATTTTGAATTGGTCTAACGGCGAAGTTATTCGACCGGAAACAATTAATTATCGTACGCAAAAACCGGAAAAAGACGGCTTGTTTTGTGAAAAGATTTTTGGCCCATCCAAGGATTGGGAATGTTATTGTGGAAAATACAAAAAAATTCGTTATAAAGGGATTGTTTGCGATAAATGCGGCGTGGAAGTGACACGCAGCATTGTTCGGCGCGAGCGTATGGGGCATATATCTCTAAAAACTCCTTGTACTCACATTTGGTTTTTACGCGGTTTATCATCAAAAATAGGTTTGCTTCTGGACCTATCGATGCAAGCTATGGAAAAAGTGGTATATTTTGCCAATTTTATTATTATTGATGTTAACGAAGATTTAAAAAGCGCTACAATTGATCAGATTAAAAATGAGTTTGAGCAAAAAAAGAAATCGATTGGAAATGATTTTAATAAGCAAATTACCGGGATTAAAAACCGAAAAGGAAAATTAATGGAAGAAGGAAAGGATCGTGCGGAGGCTGACGAAGAAATCGGTAATGGAATTGATGCTTTGGCCTCGCTTAAAGAAGAAAAATTGAAAAATCTTCAAAAGGCTTTTGAGCAAGCGCAAAAAGAACTAAGAGATTTAAAGCCGCTTTTGATTATTTCAGAAAGTGTTTATCGGAATTTGAGTCTTAAATATGGACATATTTTTGAAGCCGGTATTGGGGCTGAGGCAATTCGGAAACTACTTGAAAGAATTGATTTGAAAAAAACAATTACCAGTTTTGAGAATGAACTTAAAGACGCAATTGAATCGAAAAAAGACAAACTGACTCGTCGTTTAAAGCTTTATAAAAGCTTAGAAGCAAATAATTTAAAACCGGAATGGATGATTTTGACTGAAGTGCCGATTATTCCCCCGGATTTGCGTCCGATGGTTGCTTTGGATGGGGGTAGATTTGCCACTTCAGATTTAAATGATTTGTATCGAAGGGTTATTAATCGTAATAATCGTTTAAAACAATTGATCGATCTTAACGCGCCGGAGGTTATTTGCCGCAACGAAAAACGTATGTTGCAAGAAGCGGTTGATGCTTTGATCGATAATTCAGCTCGGCACGGTAAAACCGTAATTGCCAGCACAGGACAAAAACGTATGCTCAAGTCTTTGGCTGATTCGCTTAAAGGGAAGCAGGGGCGTTTTCGTCAAAATTTGCTTGGTAAAAGAATCGATTATTCCGGACGAAGTGTGATTGTGGTAAATCCAAAGCTCAACCTTGATCAGTGCGGACTTCCAAAAATTATGGCTTTGGAATTGTTTAAACCGTATATTATAAATAAGTTAATTGAAAAAGAAATAGTGCATAATGTCCGTTCTGCTTCTCGTTTTATTGATTCCGGTGAAGAGAAGATTTGGGATATTTTAGAAGATATTATAAAGGAGTCTTATGTAATGCTTAATCGCGCTCCGACTTTGCATCGACTCGGTATTCAGGCTTTTAAACCGATATTAATTGAAGGTAAGGCTTTGCAGATTCATCCGCTTGTGTGTACCGCATTTAATGCTGATTTTGATGGAGATCAAATGGCGGTTCATGTTCCTTTGACAAAGGAGGCTATTAAAGAGGCGAGTGAATTAATGCTTTCGTCCAAAAATTTGCTTAAACCTGCTACCGGAGATCCGGTTGTAGCACCAAATCAGGATATTGTTTGGGGCACTTTTTATATTACCAGCATATGGGATGAAGACAAAGATAAAAAAGAAATAAAAAGTTTTTCTGACGAAACCGAGGCAAAGTTAGCCTATGAGCTTAAAAAAATTGATTTACATGAATTAATCCAAGTTCGTTTGGATGAGAAGGATATAATAAAAACTTCAGTTGGACGAATTATTTTTAATGAGATTTTGCCGGAAAAATTGCGTTTTGTGAATGAGGTTGTTGGCAAGGGGGGGCTAAAAAACCTGGTAAAAGATTGTTTCAGGCACTATGGTCCGGACAAAACTGTTCATTTTTTGGATGATCTAAAACTTAAAGCTTTTAGTTTTATTACAAAAAGCGGACTTTCTTGGGGGATGAACGATTTATCAAATTTTTCTGAGAAGGATGAGTTGATTGCCAAAGCTCAAGAAACAGTTGAGGGTATTCAATCTCAATACGAGGAAGGTCTTTTGACTGATTCGGAGCGTTATGCCAAAGTTATTGAGGTTTGGAGCGGAGTGAAAGAGAAAGTGACTGATATTTGCAAAGACGGGCTTGATCGAAGCGGACCGATTTATTCTATGATTGAATCCGGCGCGCGTGGTTCTTGGGCGCAGTTAACGCAAATACTCGGGATGAAGGGACTCGTAACTTCTCCGTCCGGTGATATTATTGAACTTCCGGTAAAGGGAAATTTTAAAAATGGTTTTGGCGCTCTTGAATATTTTATTTCGACTCATGGTGTGCGCAAAGGTTTATCTGATACCGCCCTTCGTACTGCAAGCGCCGGATATTTGACTCGCCGCTTGGTTGATGTATCGCAAGATGTAATTGTGGCAGACAATGATTGCGGTGACTCGGACGGTTTTACTATCAGCGAGGAAGAAAGCAAAGTTATGGGAACTACACTTGCAGAGAGAATCGTCGGACGCTACGCCGCTAAAGATATTATAAACACAAAAGGTAAAGTTTTGATAAAAGCGGGAGACTTAATTGATGATGAGGTATTTGATAAAATTGAAAAAGAAGAAATTAAAGAAGCAACAATTAGATCGGTTTTATCTTGTAAGCTGCATCGCGGTGTTTGTGTAAAATGTTATGGCTGGGATCTGGGACATCATCGTGATGTTTCTTTGGGGACCGCTGTTGGCACAATTGCCGCTCAATCGATTGGTGAGCCGGGAACACAGCTTACTATGAGAACATTTCATACCGGTGGTGTTGCCGGTAGCAATGATATTACTCAAGGGCTGCCGCGAGTTGAAGAGATTTTTGAAGCTCGCTCGCCTAAGCGCAAGGCTATTATTGCCAATAAATCCGGTACTCTAAAAATAGAAGAAGCCGAGCGGACTATTGAGGATGAAAAAGGCAAAATTACCGTGTCAAATCCACAAGAGAAAATTTTGAAAATAAAATATTTAGGTGAAGCGGCCAAGTCTTATTATTTAGCTGAAATTATTAAAGAGTTTAACGCGGAAAACAAGAAAAATAAAATAAGCAAAAAAGATTTAAAGATTTTGGTTAAAGACGGAGACACGATTAAATTGCACGCATCGATTGTGGCGATTGGAAGCAAGAAAATTAAGTCTGATATATCCGGGGTGGTGGATTTGAGTGATAAGCGAATTAAGATAAAAGGAGAAGAAAAAAAGGTAAAAGAATATATCGTCGCCAAGGGGATGTCAATATTGTTTAATAATGGAGATAAAATTAAAAAAGGCGATCAATTGACTGATGGTAGTGTTGATTTACAGCAATTATTTAAGCTACGCGATAGATTGCAGGCGCAAAAATATATTATTAAAGAAATTCAAAGTGTATATTCTTCGCAAGGGCAGCCGCTAAACGATAAACATATCGAAATTATCGCAAAACAGATGTTTTCTCGTTTTCTTATTACGGTTTCCGGCGATACTGAGCTTTTGCCGGGCGAAATAGTGGAAAGCGCTATGTTTAACCGAGCCAATAAAAAGGCGATAGAAGCAGGTAAAGAACCGGCTAAGGCTGATTGTTTACTCCTTGGCATTACCAAGGCATCCCTTACGACTGATAGTTTTTTATCATCGGCTTCTTTTCAGGAAACGGCTCGGGTATTAATTGACGCGGCTGTTGGCGGTAAGATTGATTATTTGGAAGGACTTAAGGAGAATGTTATTATCGGTCGTTTAATCCCTGCCGGAACAGGATTTAAGGGGAAGCAAGAGAGAGCGGAATATTAATTTATAAGCCGTTTATATAATAAAAAAACCGACGCGTTTGCGTGGGTTTTTTTATTAAAATATTTATAATCCGTATTTTCTTATATTTTCATCAGCTAATTTTTGAATTAGTTTAAGCTGTTCTTTGCCTTGCGGAGTTTTGAAGAGATGGGCGAAACGACCTTGCAGCTCCAAGTATTTTTTTATACCTATTTTTGGCTTGGGCGTTTTTAAAACATTCGTTAGTTCGCCATTTTCAAATTCCAAGACCGGATATAGGCCGGTTTGGGCAGCCAATCTACCAAGCGTCAGGGTTTGGTCCGGTTTGACGCGCCAACCCGGAATGCATGGTGTCATTATTTGAATATAGGCAGGGCCTGGAGTGGCGGCCGCTTTTACTGCTTTTTGTTTGATATCTTCCAAGTACCCAATAGTAGTTTGAGCGACATAATTAAGACCGTGTGCCAAGGCAATTTTAATCATATCTTTTTTGCGTTGATGTGAGCCGATTGCGTCAATTTCTTTGCCGCTACCGGACGGGGTAGTGGTTGTGCTTGAGCCCCATGGAGTAGCACCGGAAGCTTGCATGCCGGTATTGGAATAAGCTTCGTTGTCATAGCAAACATAAAGAATGTCTTCCTCTCGTTCCCACATACCGCTAATTAAGCCAAAACCGATGTCAAAAGTACTCCCGTCCCCGCCTTGCGCGAGAACTTTGACTTTTTTATTTAGCTTTTGCTGTTTGAGCGCGGCTTCGACGCCGGAGGCAACGCCGGCTGCGTTTTCAAAAAGAGAATGAATCCAAGGCACGCGCCAGGATGATTCGGGATAAGGAGAGGTGGTCACTTCCAGGCAGCCGGTATTATTGGCAATGATTGTTTCCGGTCCGAGCGCGTCAATTACAACACGGGCGGCCAAATTTTGGCCACAGCCGGCACAGGCGCGATGCCCCGGAGCAAGCAAGTGTTTTTTTGATTTAGGTCTTGTGGCTGTTTTGGTTTTTTTAATAGTTTTCGTTTTTGTAGGCATAGGTATTATTAGTTTATTATCTTTTAGTTAACCGGTAAAACCTGTTTCATATCTTTTAAATTTTGTATTTTATCAAATTGTCCGGTAAATTTGCTTGCGTCAAGAATTTCAATCAATATTGGTTTGCCTGCCCGAGAAACATGGATTAAAATATTGCCCACTTCGCGTACATGGCTGATTTTACCTTTAGCCAGTTCAATGCTGACTATATTGGCTTCTGCATCAAATATCATTCTTTCTTCAATTAAGAATTAAAAATTAAAAATTAAGAATTATTTTTTATTATTTTACAGGGAAAAAGGTTATTACTTTAATTATTTTATTTTCACTACTATAAATTACATTAATGTTATTTTTGATAGCTGAAAAATATTTACCCTTTTTTTTAGTATCATCCGGATTCGCAATCGTATCTTCAATTTGTTCCCGCGTAAAAAACACCTGATGTCTATTCAGTATTTCAAATTTTTGATCTGCGTATTTACTAAAATATATCATTTTTTTCCTTAGCACATTCTATGGAATGTGCTAGTATTATTAATTTGAAAACAGAAAAATATTAGTAATATTAAAATTAAGATAAAAGCATAAAATTATCAGGAAAGACCAATGATAGTTATTAGTTAGAATTATTTTCATTGCATTGTCCGTCCATTGTACATGCATCTTCTCCTTCGCCCGAAACAAGCTGGCAATGATATGTGTATCCACTTGGTAGAGCACCTTGTTTACGACATTCTTTGTGAGATATTGCTGACTCCTTTTTTTTCTTTTTGCAAGCACAAAGTAACCCTATATGATCGTTTGCGCTACCTGGGCAGTAACTTTCATCTTTTTCATCCCATGTTATTAAATCTACTCTATTTTTCCAGTAGCACTCTGAATGATTGCTCATATCAACAACACTCGGTGTCTCCAGCTTAATCGCTGTCATCGTCAATAAATTCGGATTAACCATATATAACAAAGTATAAGACGAAAGGGCTAGAATCAAGCCGGTCAATGATGAAAAAATCCATTGTTTAGCGTTGTCCATTTTGCTGGCGTTGCCGGCGGCCGTAATATATAATACTCCACCATACATCATTACCACCGTTGCCAAAATTCCAACGATACCAAGGGCGTAAGTATAAATTGCATTTATTAGATTTCCGATTGAGTTGGGACCAATTTTTTTGTGACTAAATCCAATTTGATCAATAACTTGGGCGTCAAAATCTATTGCTGCCTGTACCGAGCTAATTTGTGCAAATAAAATAATGAATAAAAATAGAAAAAATAAAGGAATGATGTGTTTTGTTGTTTTTTTTGTCATAAGTTATTTGATGACTCTATAAACAGTTATATATATCGTGTTTTCCGATTGATATAAAAGTAATCTCTCCATTGATTTGACGCTCGAATATAATTCGATAATTTTTGTTAATTGAAATTGACCAGGCATTTTTTAACCGTCCATGTAGTTCGTGCATTCTTAATGATGAGTGAAGAGGATTGATTTTAAAGATTTTTTCTGTAGTAATTGCTTTTTTTATTATTTTTTTTGGCAATTTTTTTAATTGCTTTGCAAATTTTTTTGAATATTTTATTTTTACTACGATCATAATAGATCAGCTATTGAATTAGCCTTAATTAAAGTTCCTTTTTTATATTCTTGCCTAGCTTTTTTAATCATTTTAGCTAGACTGTCTTCAGAAATAATATTATCATCTCCGTCCATTTCAAGTAGATACTTAATATAACTGCTAATTGATTTGTATCCGCGTTTTTTTACCCTGTTTTTTATTTCTTTGATTGTTTTTCCTGGCATAGAAAGACTTAAAATTTCACGCATAAATTTATTTTATTTATTATTGTGTAATACAAGTGTATTACAAATTAATATTTTTGTCAATTTATCCCACAAACCGACATTTGTCACTACTTCGCCCAACTTCAATGACGATTGATTTGATCATTTTTTTGGTAATATCGCGTCCGCCCAGGCCGACAATGAAACCTTGAATTTTGGTTTTGGTTTTGTTTTTGGCAGCTGCTTTAACATCCAAGGTAAGGGGGCCATCGCTTGCTCCCAAAGAAATCGCTTTCTCTACAACCGCTACTTGTTTAACGCCGGTGATTGATTTGAGCAGTTCATTGGCGGGGAACGGACGATAACATTTTATTTTGACAACACCAACGCCACCATAAACTTTATTTTTATTCATTTCGTCTACCGCGTCTTTAATTGTTCCAATCAAAGAGCCCATTGCAATCAAAACTGTCTTGGGTCGGATAGCGCCGTAGTATTCCAAAAGACCATTATTGATATGGGCGTTTTTTTCAGTTTTTTTAATTACACCCGGTACTTTCTTTTTTAGATTTTCATATTCATCAAAAATACTTTTGGCCGAATTTAACATTGCATTATGCAGTTCTTCGCGTATTTCCAGATAATAAGCCGGTGGAGCAAAAGTACCTAAACTATGTGGATTTTTTGTATCCAGATATCCGCCGGATGTCGGTTTATAATTAGGGAGAAATTTTTTAACGTCCGCTCGATTAGGGATTGATACATTTTCATAAGTATGAGTTAAAACAAAGCCATCAATGCAAACCATGGCTGGTAATTTGTCTTTTTCCGCTACTTTGTAGGCTAGTAAATGCTGCTCCAGTGCTTCTTGGTGGTTCTCGGCATAAAATTGAATCCAGCCGGCGTCGCGCACTGTCATTGAGTCTTGATGGTCATTCCAGATTGTGATTGGGGCAGATATACCACGATTAGCCAGTGTTATTACAACCGGTAAGCGCATACCGGCAATATTAAAAATAACTTCAGTCATCAGAAGCAATCCCTGTGAGCTGGTGGCAGTATAGGTACGGACGCCAGTCGCGCTTGCACCGGTGACAATTGAAGCGGCTGCAAATTCACTCTCGGCGCGAACATATTCATAAGTAGCTTTGCCATCAGCCTTGAGTTTAGCTAAATCTTCAACAATATGCGTTTGTGGCGTAATCGGATAAGCGGAAACAACCGCCGGTTTAATATTATTGATAGTTTGAGCAATCGCTTGAGAGCCTTCTAATATTTGTTTCATAGATTTTTTATTTAGTTTCTAATTTCATCTTAATACACTTAACCGGGCATTTGGCGGCGCAGAGGCCACAACCTTTACAATAATCATAATCGGTTTTGGGTTGGTTTTTTTTGCCTTTTTTTATCATGGCAATGCAAGTCTCGGGGCAAACTTTGGCGCAAGCGCCGCAACCGATACATTTGTCATAATCGGTGCGGGGGATAAAGGTGCGCCAGCCCCCGGTTTTATTATTAGTTGTTGAACCTGGTTTTACTGCTAAATCCATAGTATTATAATGCAAATTTACGAATGATATGCGAATCTACAAATTCGAATTATGCGAAAAATCATTGCGTAGAAATGTGATTTTTAATTTTTTAATTCATGTTGTATGCTCTAGTTATTGCGTTTATGTTTTTTTCGACTAAGCTCTGACTTTTGGTGCCAAATTTTTGTTTGATTGCTTTTTCAAGAGATTTTAGAGTGATTAAGCCGGTGGCTTTGGCGAAAGCACCGAGGATTACGGTGTTGACAATGTTTCGGCCAATTTCTTCCATCGCAATTTCGGTTGCATTTAAGACAAACAAATTTTCTTTTGGAATAGGTAGATCAATTTCTTCCTTTTTTTTGGTTGAATTGAGGATTAATAAAGTCTCTTTGTCGGATCCTTTGGTGGCGTCAACTGTGCCGATCAAGGAAGAGTCTTGAATAATTAAAATATCCGGCTCGTAGATGTGTTCACGCGTGCGGATAGGTGAGTCGTCGATCCTGGCAAAAGCTTCAATCGGCGCGCCGGTACGCTCCACGCCAAAAGAAGGAAAGGCTTGTGAATAATGCCCCTCATTGAAAGCGGCAATTGCAGTAAGTTCGGCGGCAGTGACAACGCCCTGTCCGCCCCGACCGTGAAATCTAATTTGATGCATTTATTTGTTGTTATTTTTATTATTTTGAATTAGTAATCCATTAATTATTTCGGAAAATATGTTAGGTGGAATATTCCCGGCGATTTTGATGTCATTGATATACCAAGTGGGAGTGCCAGTTATACCCAGGTTTTGCCCGGCTTTAAGATCAGCCGTAACTGAACCTAGATATTTTTTTCCTTCCAAGCAGTTATTAAATTTTTTTCCATCAAGACCAATTTGGCGCGCCAATTCATTTAATTCATTGGCAGTGCTAATGCCTTGGTTGAGAAAAAGGGAATCATGCATCGCCCAAAATTTGTCTTGCTCGCCAGCGCATTCGGCCGAAAGCGCCAAAAGAGTAGAGTACTCGGTTATTATAGGATAATGGCGATAAATTATTCTTATTTTATCTTGATATTTTAGGCTAATCTCTCTTATTGTTGAAAAAGCGTTTTTACAATAAGGGCAGGTAAAATCACTAAATTCAACAATAGTAATAAGCGGGGAAGAGCTTCCAATCGAATGGCTAAGCGGGTTATTATTGATTAGTTTCAATTTTTCCGTACTAACAGTATATTTAGAAGAGCTCGTGCTATCAATTGGGTTTTTGTATATTTTGAAACTTTTTACTCCAATAATTACTATAACAATAATAAATAATAATAGAGTCAATAAAAATATAATGAAAAAAAATTTTTTCATCTTTGATTTGTTTTATATTAAATAATCTTTTATAATATTAATTATAACATATTTTAAGTATTATATCCAAAAATGATAAACAATAATAAAAAAGAAGAAGAAATAAGAAAAAAGTACGAAAAACGGGACAAGAAGAAGGCAAAAAAGATGAAGGTTAGTGGAAAAAGTGTATTTAAAGTGCAAAAAATTAGAAATAAATGATAATGCGAATTTATGCAAATATAGCGAATTCGAATTATGCGAATATTTTATGAAAAAAAATATTTTAATTATATTTTTATTTTTTTAGTAGCTTCGCCTGTTTTTGCTGAAGAGAGAATTAAAGATTACACGATTGATATTAATTTTAATTATAATAGGTATATTTTTTAAAACAAAAAAATGCGTATTGATTATTTTTGCGTTTCTGCTAAGATAAGGAAAGATATAAAAAATAAAAACAATGGAAAAATATAATTATAATAAAACAGAAAAAAAGTGGAGTCAAAAATGGGTAGAAGACAAGACTTTTACACCTGACTTAAAAAACGCGAAAGATCCTTACTACGCGCTTTTTATGTTTCCTTATCCGAGCGCTGAAGGGCTGCATATTGGGAATTTTTATGCTTTTGTTTGTACAGACGTAATGGCAAAATACAAAAAACTACAAGGTAAGGACGTGTTTGAGCCTTTTGGCTTTGATGCTTTTGGCATGCACTTGGAAAATTATGCCCTAAAAATAGGGGAGAGGCCACAAGCAGTAGAGGCGCGTACTACCAAAAATTTTCGTAAGCAAGCACAGTCGGCCGGACTTTCTTGTGATTATACTCGTGAAGTTGACACAACCAAGCCGGAGTATTACAAATGGACCCAGTGGCTTTTTACTAAACTTTTTGAAAAAGATTTGGCTTATCAGAAAGAAGCTTTGCTCAATTGGTGTCCATCTTGCCAGACGGTTTTGGCGGACGAACAGATAGAAGACGGGATTTGTGAAAGGTGCAATGCTCAGCCGGAGAAAAAAACAATGAAACAATGGTTTTTTCGTATTACGGCTTACGCGGATAAAATGCTTGAAGGACTTGAGGACATGGATTGGTCGGAAATTACAAAAGCAGCGCAGAAGAATTGGATTGGTAAAAGTGAA
This sequence comes from Patescibacteria group bacterium, assembly GCA_034722035.1. Classification (GTDB taxonomy): domain Bacteria; phylum Patescibacteriota; class Patescibacteriia; order Patescibacteriales; family UBA12075; genus JAYENK01. The sequence continues at coordinate 57,612 of JAYENK010000029.1, forward strand.
GGAGCGGAAGTTGAATTTAGAATCAAGAATTTAGAATCAAGAATTAAAGTGTTCACTACTCGTCCGGATACTTTGTTTGGCGTGACTTATATGGTGTTGGCGACGGAGCATTCTTTAATTAAAAATTTAAAATTAAGAATTAAAAATTATCAAGAAGTTCAAGCATATATTAAAAAAACTGAAGCTAAGTCAGAGTTAGAACGAACAGAAAACAAAGAGAAGACCGGAGTAAAATTAGAGGGGGTGTATGCGGTTAATCCGGTAAACAATGAAAAAATATCGATTTGGATTGCGGATTATGTAATGATGGGTTATGGGACGGGCGCGATTATGGCAGTGCCGGCGCATGATGAGCGTGATTATGAGTTTGCGAAAAAGTTTGATTTGCCCATTGTCGAAGTGTTGAGTGGGGGAAATATTGAAAAAGAGGCATATATTGGGGACGGCAATCATATTAACTCCGGTTTTTTGAATGGTTTAAATAAAGAGAACGCAATTAAAAAAATTACTGATTGGCTTGAAGAAAAAAAATTTGGTAAAAAAGAAGTAAATTATCGTTTGCGTGATTGGTGTATTTCTCGGCAACGCTATTGGGGACCGCCGGTACCGGTTGTGTATTGTGAGAAATGTGGAATTTTATCAGTGCCAGAAAAGGATTTGCCGGTAATGTTGCCCGAAACTCAAGAATGGGAGCCATCCGGCGATGGACGAGGACCGCTTGCCAAGGTGGACGAATTTATGAATACAAAATGTCCTAAATGCGGTGAGCCAGCTGTACGCGAAGCTGACGTAATGGACAATTTTCTTGATTCGGCTTGGTATTTTTTTCGTTATATTTCGCCAAGTAATTCTGAGGCGATATTTGATGCTAAGCTAGGTAAGAAGTGGCTGCCGGTTGATTTGTATGTTGGCGGCAATGAACATGCAGTTCTTCATTTGATGTATACCCGTTTTATTACAATGTTTTTGCACGATTTGGATTTGATTGATTTTAATAATCCTTTTAAAAAGTTTCGGGCGAATGGTATGATTTTAAAAGACGGCAAGAAAATGAGCAAGTCTAAGGGAAACGTGATTAGTCCGGAGGAGTATGGTAAAAAAGTCGGTTATGACGCGCTTAAAACTTATTTACTCTTTCTTGGCCCTTTGAGTGAAGACAGGTCTTTTACCGATACCGGCGTTCAAGGCACAAAAAGATGGGTGGAGAAAGTTTATAAATTAAAGGAAAAAGTATTGGATAAATATGATGACAGCGAAGAAGCGGCCAGAAAGTTGCACCAGACAATTAAAGTGGTTGGGGAAAATTTTGAAGAGCAAAAATATAACACAGCCGTGGCCAGGTTAATGGAGCTTACCAATGTATTTGTTCAAGCTAAAAATATATCAAAAGAAAACTGGAAAAAATATTTAGCGATTATAGCTCCCTTTACTCCGGCTTTGGCCGAGGAGCTTTGGCGCGAATTTGGAAATAAGACTTCAATTTTTAGCGGTAGGAATTGGCCGGATTATGATAAAAAATCAATCAAAGAAGAAACAGTTGGAATAGTCGTGCAAATTAATGGCAAAGTGCGGGATAAGCTGAAATTAAATGCAGATATTAGCGAGGCGGACGCAATAAAAAAAGCCAAAGAATCAGAAAAAGTGAAAAAATGGCTTTTTGATAAAGAGATTATAAAAGAAATTTATGTAAAAGGGAAGTTGGTTAGTTTGGCGGTTAAAGATTAGTTAAATACCATTCTCCGTTTAATTCTTTTTCAATATAAAATTCAACCGGCACCGAGTAGCCACCCATTGAAAAATAGACATTATTTTTATAAGTAAGTTTGTCGTCAATTTCTGTTGCTAGAGTGGATCCGGAAAGGATATTACCGAGAACAAGCCTGCTATCGTCATTGAAAGACTCAAAAATATTTCTAATAGCTATTTCCATGTCTGGTCTGAAATATTTTATTGCTTCGTCCGGGTCATTATTTCTGATGGTGCTGGCTGCATTTTTTATAACATTATATTTTCCCGTAGAAAGAACGGGAGTATCCGATACGTCCGGTTTGGGGAAAATGTTAGGTTCATTTGGGATAATATGAGTTGAAATCTTATTAATATTAATATTATTTATGCCCAGGCCAAATTTACGCATAATTTTGAAAGCAACCGAGGGGCGGGACAAGTAGTATCGTTTTAAATTATCCGGACTCACATACCAGGCCTCACCATTTTGCTCAATTTGCAGGAATATTTTTCCTGTATTTTTTTTGACAAAGTTTTCATCAATTAATATTTTGTCCGCACCAATTGGATTATAATTATTAATTATTTCATCATAATCACTGTGTCCATCATTATCACTGTCCGGATTATCTTTGTCTGTAAGCAGTGTCTCTTCCAGCCGGTTTCCAAGTCCGTCATTGTCATTATCTTTATCGATGTCTGCTATAACGCCAATAGGGATTTTACTTAGATTATCATTGGTGATGCCGATGCCAAGTTTACGCATAGTACTAAAAGCGTCACTAGGCTTGTTTAGATAATATTTTTTATAATTTTCCGGGTTAACGTACCAAGCTTCACCGTTATTTTCGATTTGAAGCAAAATTTTTCCCGCTAGTTTTTGTCCTAGATTGATATCTGCTTTGACTGGCAAGATAATTAAAAATAGAGCTAAAGCTAAGAATAATCCTTTTTTTATATGCATAAATTTGTTATAATGAATATACTTATATTATAGCAAAAATATGGTAATTAAGAAAAAATATAAATTATCGACAATAATTATTTTGTTGTTATTATTTTTCTTTTGGGGCGGGAGCGCAATTAATAAAAAATTGGAATGGAAAATAGTTGAGGATTTAATTGCCGGCAGCGCATTCCCGGTTGAGATGGGAAATATTAATTCTACGGTGGCTCAATGTGTTCCGTCATGCTATGATCCAATAGCTTCTTGTTGTGCTCCTCCATGTTCAGAAGTGGTGCCTTCTAGAGGCGATTATGAAGCAACTTGCCCCCTGTATTCGTTTGTAAGCGGACAGTCAACCGGCGGGACAGGAGGAAATACGGCGATATTTTCCAATATTGCGATGGGACAAGCCGGCCTAACATCGGGTGGACAGTTTATTTACGGTGGAACTACTAATAATATGTCTTTGGGCGAGCAAAACGCAGTCTTAGCTTCAGTGGATGGTTGCTATAATTGTTACGCAAAAAATAAAAGTAATTGGAAGCAAAAATTTGCCGTGGTTGCCGACATGTTTATGGCGATGTTCAAGGATTAAAGCTTGATTGATTTTTTAGTTTATTTTGCTATAATTAAATAAAATAATATGATAAAAAATACAAGAAAAATTAAAAAACAAGAATTTTCTGTTTTGATTGAAAAAGATGAAAGCGGTTTTTATTTTGCTAAAGTGCCAACAATTAAAGGCTGTCATACTCAAGCTAAATCATTGTCAGAATTGTATAAACGCTTAGATGAAGCAGTATTACTTTGTTTGGAAGTGCAAGAAAAAGATAAAGAATATTTAATTAGCAAGAATGAGTTTGTTGGTTTTCAAAAAATAGAAGTGAAAATACCTCCAAAATTAAAATATGCCTAAACTAACACTGATAAGCGGGGAAAAAATGCTTAAATTACTTGCTTTGTGCGATTTTGAGATTGTTAGAATTAAAGGAAGTCATCATTTTTTAAAAAATAAAACCAAAAGAAGTATGACGGTAGTGCCAGTTCATGGAAATGAAGAATTAGGTGTTGGTTTGTTAATTAGCATATTGTCAGATGTGGATTTGTCCAGAAAAGAATATGAAAAATTACGGCGAAAAATTTAATAAAAAATCATCCTCATGTAGGATGATTTTTTACGTGGACCCAAAAAGAGGCCACCGACTGGTACGGAGTTCCATGATTAACTAAATATATAATAACTGCCTATATTAAATGTCAAGTTTGATCCAAAAAACAATTAATATTTCCAAAAAATATAATATCAGCCCAAAACGTAGCAAGGGGCAGAATTTTTTGATTAATGAAAGTGTTTATAATCAAATAGTTGAAGTGGCTGATTTGCAATACGAAGATATTGTTCTAGAAGTTGGGCCAGGGCTCGGATTTTTAACAGAAAAATTAGCAGAAAAAGTTAACAGAGTAGTTGCGGTAGAGCTGGATGATGGATTGACTGAGGTATTGCGGGCGAGATTAAAGGAGAAAGAGATTGGTAATGTTGAGGTAATTAATGAAGATGTACTTAAAATTTTCAATTTTCAATTTTCAATTTTCAATTTTAAAATTATCGCGAATTTGCCGTATAATATTACTTCGATTTTTCTTAGAAAAGTTTTGGAGTTGGAAAATAAGCCTAAAAGCTTAACTTTGATGTTGCAAAAAGAAGTTGCGAAGCGGATTACGGCAGAGCCGGGAAAGATGAGTAAATTGACGGTTTCGGTTCAGTTTTACGCGGACGCAGAGATTCTTTTTAATGTACCTAAGACAGATTTTTGGCCTGAGCCCAAGGTGGACAGTGCAGTAATTGAGTTAAAAATAAAAAGTAAAAAGTATAAAGTAGATGATAAGAGGTTTTTTCAACTGGTGCGGATTGGCTTTAGCGCAAGGCGGAAGAAACTTAAGAATAATTTGGCGAGCGGTTATCAGATAAAGGCGGAAGAAGCGGGAGAAAGACTAAAATTAGCTAATTTAAATCCAGATTGTCGCGCTCAAGATTTAGGCGTACAAGATTGGATAAAATTACTTGGTTATTTTAGTTGATTTATGTTATAATTAACATAAGCTGTTGATTACTTTACCAGATAAATAATTTTTAATTCTTAATTAAATCTCTCCCCCATGCCTGAAAATTACTCAGAACAAACCAATACACCAGAAGATTCTATTTCCGGTCATTTTGTTAAGCTAAAAACAAGTCAGAAGGTTGCTTTTGTAGTCCTGGCTTTTTTTGCTGTTTTTGTATTTGGCGCTTGGGTGGTTCAGCTGAAAAATAGCATAGTTTCGCCTTTGGCACGTCCCGCTGCGGTAGCGACTGATAACTCAAATAACGCAAGTATTTGCACCGGCCCGAATTGTACTGACGGTACAATAGAAGAATTAAAAGCAAAAGACACAGACAAAGACGGATTAAATGATTATGAGGAACTGGAAATATATAAAACTTCACCTTATTTAGAGGACAGTGACAGTGATGGTTTCAGTGATTACGAGGAAGTGCAGTCGGATAATGACCCCAATTGTCCGGATGGGGCAAATTGTGGTTCGGTTCCGGTGCCAAACAGTTCTAAAGAATTAATTGAGACTGATTTAAGTTTGCCGGAGCAGAATTTAGGCGTAGATCCATCGATTTTTGCCAAAGATAGCGTTGTACTCGAAAATATTTTACTCGGACAAAGCGATGTTGAATCTTTGCGCGCGCTTTTGCTTCAGTCCGGTATGGACGAAAATTTGCTTGGACAAATTAATGATAAGGATTTAATGAAATATTATGAAGATACGCTTAGTTCAATGAATGAGGCGAGCGTAAAGTAAATAAACAAATTCATAAAATTATATATACATGAAAAATTTTGTTAAGTTTAAAAAAAATATAACAGTTTTATTTACTTTAATGTTTTTGTTTGCAACTTGCTTGGTATTTGGTCCTAATGTTGTTTTCGCGGATTCTTTTTTTGATTCTTTCTTGGGTCCGCCGGCAATTGAGACAAAAGATACTAGGTTAAAAAGATTGATTAGTGGAATTGACAAAAGTAATAAAGCCAAGGAAAAAGAAGATAAAGTTAAGCAAAATCTTGGGTCTAAATTGTATTACAGCACTCTAAGTAAGGCCTTAGGTATGATTGCTTATGATACTGCTACTTGGATTGGTTCCGGTGGTGAGGGTCAAAAGCCATTGTTTATTAAGGAAGGCTGGAGAGAATATTTGGTGAATGTAAGCGATAATGCGGCTGGTAAATTTATAGAAACATTAGGGAAAGAAAACGGCTATCTTGAGTTTGATCTTTGTGAGCCAAGTTTTGCCGGTAAATTCTCAATCAATTTGGGTCTTCATAGCAAGTACAGTGGTCGAGATAAGCCTGCCTGTACTTTTTCTGAAATGAGAGATAACTGGGAAGCTGAATTAAATCGTCCTGATTTTTTAAGTCGGTTTAAAACCGTGTTTAAGCCAGAATCTAATGATGTTGGCATTGCTTTATCGGCTCACACTAAGATTATTGAAGAGCAGGCAATTAGCTTAAGGTTTAAATCGCTTGAGCGTGAGGAAGGTGATTCTTGGCTTGATGTGCGAGATATTGCCGGAGACCTAAAAAGTCCTCCTGGTTGGGCTAAACGAGAAGCCAATGATTTAAAAGGACCACTGATAGATAATTTTGGACAGATATCTGGTGATATTTTAGTTGACGCAGCTAACATATTTCTTAATCAATTAGCAATTACTGCGATTAACAACTTGATGCGCTCGTTGGGGCGTGATTTAGATACTTATACTTCGCCTTATTCTTGGGATAATCCAGACGCCGGACCAATCCGGGGCGGAATAGTGGCCGCCAAAGAACGTTTCCGTAAAATTATTGAGCCGATATTCGATGTACGTGGAGATTATAATATTTTGAGCGAATTGTCAGTTTGTCCGGATCCGAATAAAGCTGGTCCGACTAATTGTGTTTTGGACGATCAATTTCAAAGCGCGATTGAGGCTAAGTTAACTGTAGCGGAAGCGATGGAGGAGGGATATCTAAAAAAAGACGGCGTGTTTGGGTTTTTGTCCGGGAACGATTTAGAGCCAAATTATATTGAGGGCTACCCTTATCGTAGTATGAAAATACTGCGCAAATTTCGAATAATTCCGGTTGGTTGGGAATTAGCCGCGCAATATATCGCCGAGCACCCCGAGGACGTTGGCGGGGTTAAGACTTTGGAAGATTTAGTTGTTTGTTATGACGGCAATGACCCACATATCGGACAAGATGATTATCAAGAAGTTTGGTGTAAGGGTTTGGTTGATCCAAATTGGGTTTTAAAGGCGCCGCTTAATTATTGTGGGCGTGAAGGTCCTGGTCCGGAGATAGTGAGCGAGGAAGTGCTCGGCAGTGGTGAAGATAGCTATTTATCTATTAAACGCAATGAAAATTATTGCGCCGATGAGCAGGCTTGTATCCAGGAGAATCAGGATGGCTCTTGTGAATACTATGGTTATTGCACGGAAGAACGGCGCAAATGGGATTTTGACGGGGAAAGTTGTAATCCTTTATATAATACTTGTCAAACTTATCGTTCTAGCGGCGGACAAACCGTTTCTTATTTGAATAATACGTTAGACTATGGTTCTTGCGGCGCGGATAATGCCGGTTGTTTGGCTTATTGTGAGGAATACGATAATGTGAATAATTTTAAGTGTAATGGCGTGAATGACGCTATTTTGCGGGCTGACGCCGGCATTGAAGCTTGCGATTATTCGAGCGAAGGATGTCATGAATTTATCCGTTTTAAACCAGGACTTGGTTCTAATTTACTTATTAATTCAAGTTTTGAAGATTATGATGGAATTGCCAATAATGATGACGGAGGAAATATTGATAATGTGGCTGAGATTGGTCTAGGGGATTGGGAAATAATAAGTGAAGCCTATATTGGGAATTCTGCTTTACATTTAATGGGTGTTCTTGATTTAAGTGATGTTTTTGGACCAGATAGTTGGATGGTTGGCGGGCAAGGTTATACTTTTTCTTTTTATGCAAAAGATTGTAGTGCCAATGCTGATGATACCGCTGGTTTGGGCGTGAATGGAGACGATGAAACAATCACAATTGCCTCTCATCCGGATTGGCGTTTTTACACTTTGTCCAAGGTTTTTTCGGATGATGTTAATACTCCGACTCTAAATATTAAGTTTAATATAAATGACACTTGTGATATTGACGGGTTAAAATTAGAAATGGGAGCTGAGGCAACTGTTTGGAGTGACTACAGGGATAATGGTTTGGTTTATCAAAAATTAGCGCCGGATCATTTGACTTGTGATGGAGATAGTGATCCATCAGAATGTAGTCGTTTTGTGCGAGAATGCACAATTGGTGAGTTTGGCTGCGATCTTTATACAGCGCAGTCCGATGGGATGACTATTCCGGCTCGAGTGGCGAATGATGATTATTGTCCGGGAGCGTGTGTTGGTTATGACGAATATGTTCAGCGTTCAAGTAGTTTTGATTCGGAAACACTTAAAAAAATTATTCCAAATACAGCCAGAAATTGCAACGCGCAGGCGGTTGGCTGTGATGAATTTACTAATTTAGATAGAATCGGTGAGGGTGCAGAAGCGCGTGAGTATTATAGCGAGCTTAAACAGTGTGTGATTGAAACCGAGGAAACACCTAATCCGGATTGTAGCGCTTTTTATACTTGGGAAGGAAGTTCGGAAACCGGTTATCAACTCAGGGTATTTAGACTCAAGGCGGATGGAAGTGGAGAGCCGATTTTGACTAATAACGGGCTATACAATGATTTGGATTGTGCATCAACGACGTATGATTTGGAAATAAATCCAATGTGCCGTGAGTTCTATGATCCAAGCGGAGAACGTTTCTATGAGTTTTTACCCTATGTGATTACTTGCAGTAATAATTGCCATCCTTATCGGCGTAGTGTTAAAAATATTTTACCCAGTATAGTCGAGGCTTTTGCTCTTTGCCAGTCTGATTGTGGCGGTAATCCATTGTGTTTAGTAGAATGTAGTAATACAGATGACTGTAATATTGACAGCGGAAGCAGAATATGCGAGTTTGACGATGGAAAAGCGGTATATTGTAAAGATGGCGGTCTATGGCGGTACGACCATCAATCTTGTCTTTATCAGGCGATTCCGGATGAGGGGGTAAAATGCAACGCAAGCGCGGCTGGTTGCCGTGAATATACCGGCCCTAGCGGGTATAATATCCGGCGATTGTTTGCAGATAATTTTGAGTCAGGTCATACCGATGATTGGACCGGTCTAAATACGATTGAACCCAGTAGCGAATCACTTTTGGTTGGTGGCCATTCTCTTTATGTTAACAATCCCGGTGCGAGCACTTCTAAAGACGTACACACAATAGTACGGACAGGCAAAACTTATATTTTGCGTTTTATTGCACGTAGTCCGCTTGATCAAATAATAACAGCTTATTTTGCTTCCACCACTGCTTCGGGGGCTGATATTGCAACAACCAGTTTTAACGGTCAGGCTGAGATAGACTCTGAGTGGCAAATTTTTGAGCTTAATTCCAATATAATTGAGCGTGATATTTGGGGAGAGGAAGTGTTAATAATAGCGGGAACAGACGAATTTTATATTGATGATATTCAATTAATTGAAGTAACGGACCGATATTATTTAATTACCGATCCTTGGAATACGCCGGATGTTTGTTATAAGGACATATTTGGCAATGGTCAAGGAGAGGATTTTAATCTTGGCTGTGAGATTTACATCGACAGGGACGATAATATTAATTATATTCATAGTTTTTCCAATTTATGCCAGGATGACGCGGTTGGCTGTGAGCTTATGATTGATACAAATAATTATGATGATAGCGCCAGTTCAACTTGGTTTGGTAGTGAGCAAGCAGATTGTGATGTTGCGATAAATGATGATTGTCGCGAAGTAGAGGAAGATGAATATAAATATGTAGTGTATAATTCGGATAAATTATGCAATTCTACAGAAAAAGGTTGCCAGCTTTTAGGCAGCCCATATAATTATGAAGATACAACCCTATATTCGTCCGTATATTTGAAAAATGATCCTAATGAGTATGGTCGGATTTTATGTGAATATCAGGATGAAAATTGCGCGGCCTGGACTATGAATAATTCGTCTGATTATTTTAAAGATCCGGGGGATATGGTTTGTGAGTGGCGAACCGAAGCAAGTGGAAATATAAGTAATTCAGCCTGGTATAAAAAGAAAATTAAGCGTTGTGACGAGAATGATAATGGAAGTATTGAATTGCTTGAAACCAGTGTTTGTCAGAATGATAATGACTGTAGTGCTGGCTTTTGTATTCTTGATGAAAATAATCATCCTTGTGAGTTTGATAAGCTTAAAACAATTGGCTATGGCGGATATGGCAATGTAATTTCTCAGCCAACTATGGATGGCGATAATAATTGGGTCGGGCTTTGTCCGGCTGATGAATCCGGTTGCAGTGAATACATCGATCCAATCTCTCGTTTTAATCCAAACACTATATTTAACGCGTCTTTTGCCGATCTTGATGGCGATGGCAATCCCGCTGATGGTTGGAGTGGTAGTTCGCAAAGAGTAGATGTTGAGCCTTATACCCTGTATCGATTTGGCGGAAAAGGTACCGGTGATTCGATTTTGGATTGTGACAATCCTATTTATTGGCTTTCGACAGACAATATGCTTAACGATACGACAAATCCGCGTACGTTTAATATTGGCGCTATCTATCAAAGTCGTTTAGTCTATACAGACTCTAATACTGTTTGTACAACATCGGTAGAAAATGCGACTGAAGTAGATGGTAGAGAAATTGAATTGCGTGAAGTTGTTGTTGATTATCAGCTTCAGCAAGAACTTGATCAAGGAAGTTGTACCGGTTTAGTGGAATATGATAATGGATGCGTTTTATTTAATAAAAGAACTTTTGATAAAGATGGGTGCAATGAGCTTGATTCTGATGCGGATCATTCGATTGGCTCAACTACGTCCGCACCACCGGTGGCAGGAGTGGTTGACGCGGACAATGATTCAAATGTTGTTCTAAAAGTTACACCTAATCGGATCTGTGATAAATGGTTGGCCTGCAAATCATATGTAAAAGAAGATGAGGAAACTATTTGTTATGACCTTGGGCTTTGTGATAGTTTGAATCGGAGCGGTAACTGTGATTCCTTTGTTATAGAAAAGAAGAAAAATCAAAGTTACGCACTTTTTGATGGTGGGTATTTTGCCAATAAAAGCGGGTATTCGCTTAGTGGCTTAATGGACAGTCAATTTGAAACCGATTACTATCCTGTGGGAGAAATGGAGCAAGTTGGTAATGTTGCTCAAGTGGCGAATGGGGGTTTTGAAGTTTACGGTGATAATAATTATCCGATAAGCTGGATGCCTGTTAATTCCAGTTGGGACGAAAATGATTTTCGCGTAATTAGCAATCCTTTTGGCTCTGAAAGAGAGAGTATTGAACGCGCCCTCAAAGGCAGAAGTTTCTTAAAACTCGGTTTTAGCCATATGGCCGTTTCCGAATTCATTAACGTGGAGCAGAATACGGAATATACCCTTTCCGCTTTTATTAATACCATAAATTTGTATGAAGGCGAGGCCAGGATCAGCGTTCAAAAATATGATTGTTCCGGTTCTAGGCAGGGTGGTAGCTTTGATGTTCACGGCGCATCTTTGTCGTCAGGAGAAAAATGGACATTTGTTTCGGGACGATTTAATATTTTAGGAACGGCAAATCGGATCAAGTTAACCTTGTATGTCGATTCACCCGGGGACGTAGAAGGAAATTTTTATTTTGATGATATAAAATTGCGTCCGGCTCTAAATGTACGAGATATTATTGCTAGTGGAAACACTCAATATGTTTCTCAGACTTGCCGCTTATATCCAAAAGATGATGCTTTGTCTTGTGAATATTTTGAGGAATCGGGCATTAAAAATAAAGGCATATACGGTTATTGTCTGGAATATGATCGCGCGCCCGGTTCTAAGGACACTTGCATTTTGTGGTATCCGGTGGACAGGGTTAAAGGTGATGGGATTGAAGGGGGGGCTGGTTATAACGGGAAAATGCCGGTTTATTATTGTACAGACGCAATTCCTATTTTTGGTTTTCAAGGAGAATGGAAAGATTGGCTTGTTCCGAAGGGTGGGAGTTGTGGTGACATTATTATAAATAACGATCGTTTTAACGCGTATATGAATACGGATGAACCAGATGGATTGACTGGTGGTGGATGCGACGGTGATTACGGCGGTCTTCGCAATCGTCCTCCAGGTTGGGGTGGGGGCACGTTTAATGATTGTCCAGGAAATTGTGCTGATACCAGGCAAAGCGACTATCTTTTGCCTAGTCCAATAACTACAGATGCAAACGACAGATCATGGTATTATTTATCTTTTTATAATGACCATTTGTCTGACGACGTTCTTGAGTCCGGCGACTCGAACTGGAGTGTTTATAATGATAATGGTTTTGAGTTTCGCATTGAAAAACCGGATTCTTTCCGGACCGGATATATGTGTACGGAATTTAGCAGAACCGTTGGCTCCCTCGGTCGTAATAAATTTTGGAATGGCCGGGTTCGTGAGTGCAGTGATTATACTTTTTTTTGTCAAAAGGGTTTTCCAATTGAAGAGTCTGTTTGCAGTTATATAACTGACGATGCTCCTTTTGGATCGGCAATAATAACCGGAGATTTAAACGAAATAGTAAATCCCCAGAAATGGGATTTATTACTTTATCAAAAAGAGGACTACTCTGAAGATCATATGGGCCGATATCATACATCATCACAAATACAGAAGCTGTTTGCTCAAAGTTACGGAATCTGGAAATGGGATGGGAATAGATATACGAAAGATGAAAGAAATAACTGGGGTCCGCCGGGAGTTAACGAAGAGCCGAATAACGGTTTGTGTGGCGGAACCGGGGCTATGGGGTCAAGAAATTTATTTAGCGGTGATATTTTTCACGCTTTTCAAAACGGAGTTGTAAATGAGGATTTCCCCGCCACCTTTGCCAAGCCGAATCGTGCTGAAGATTTTTACAATTATTCTGATGGGTCCTTTTCCAATCCAAATATGGAGCCTTTAGCAAAAGCTAATCGTAGTGTTATTTTTGTGCATTCTAACAGTTTAAATGACCAATTAAGCCTGGGTATATTTCACGGTTCGCCCGATAGTAACTCTGACAATGGAAACGTTGATTTTACTTTTAGCTCAATTACTCCAGGTAATAGGGTTGCGGTTACGGATGACCCCGGAGATGCTAGTAATTCTGGTATAGCAATTAATGGTGGATTGAATAATGGTGCAGTGTGGAATTGGAATTACGGAGCATCTTGCACGGACGGTGGCATGATTGAAATGCCAAGTAGCGACTGGTCAGTAACAATTGATCCTGATTTTATAGCTGGTATCGACGAGTGGGTTTTGTTTTATATAGATTCCAATGATAACCTTGAAAGTGTGAACCTTAATATGAATCGTACACTGACAATTTATAGTATGATGGCATCAGGTGACTATTGTTCGATTATTCCAATAGTTGAAAACATAAAAGTGAATAAAAATGATACTGGCAATGTAACTCTTGGAGATTCTAATGATATTATTAATTTGACTTTTAATTCCATTATTGACAGTCAACAACTTCCTTTGGTGATGTACGCGATTGATTGGGGGGACAGCAAGACGGTGGTTAGCGGAACGGAAATGCGGGATAAACCAAACGAAGACAATCCTCATTCTCTGTATCATTTATATAGCTATTGGGAACTTCGTTCAAAATGGGCGGTTGATCAAGATCCTGAAGATGAAAATAGAGTTTACTGCGGTAGTGCGAATAATGAAGCAATGAATTTTGATGACGCGGGAAGTGGATACACTTGTGGCGGTAATAATTGCTGTGTAATAAAACCAAAAGTTAAAATAAAAGATAATTGGGGTTGGTGTAGTTGTAATGCGCCTGACCCAGTTGCAAATTGTGATGCTGCAGGAGAAAACTGTACAGACGTTGACGATTTAAATCCAGGCTGTCAAATTAATAATTGTACTAATGATTATAATTGGGAGCCGTTTGGGCATTATATTGTGGTTACGGAGTGATTTTATTCAATTAAAAAAGCAATAAAAGTCCGTAGAAATTGGTATCATAAAACGTGATATCAAGATGATAATTTGAGGTTCCAAATTGGCACCTCAAAGGTTATCACAGACTGTGATAACCTTTAAAATAAAAAAAGGAGGATGACAAATTTAATACCAATAGAAAAAATAGAAAATAGAAAATAGAATATATTATATTAGAGATAAAAAGGTTATGATTGACCGTGATTTGGCTGAGCTTTATAATACTGAAACAAAGATATTGAATCAGTCAGTGAAAAGAAACACAGAAAGATTTCCCGATGATTTTATGTTTAAGCTAACATTAAAGGAAATATCAGAGGTGGTCACAAATTGTGACCACCTCAAGATACTAAAATATTCACCACAACTTCCTTTGGCTTTTACCGAACAAGGCGTGGCAATGTTATCATCAGTCTTGAAAAGCAAAAGAGCGATTGAAGTGAATATCACAATTATGCGAGCTTTTGTCAGGCTAAAAGAAATGGCTTCTTCTTATAAGAAGTTAGCGGAAGTTATAAAGAAGTTGGAGAAAAAGCATAATATTCATGATGAAAAAATAGTTGAGATATTTAAGCTAATTGATGAATTGTCAAAAAGCGAAAAGAATCCTTCGACAGGCTCAGGACAAGTTAAAAAAATAAAAGAAATTGGATTTAATGTCAATTAAAAATTAAGAATTAAAAATTAAGAAAAAAGGTTTAATAAGCTAGAGAAAAATGACCGAAACAACCTACGACAATTTTGAAGATGAATATGCTCAGGCAGCCGAGCTTGGGCGGCAGAAACATGGTTCACGACAGTCTAAGGTGGCTAGTACGATGAATAAGAGCGGAATAGCTTTGCGTGGAGCTGGTGTGGCTGGAAAAGTGGGTGGTAAAGCAACTAAGTATGCCGGAAAGGCAACAAAGAGTGCTGGCAAAGCAGCAACTCGAGGCGGGACCGAAATGATGGCTGCCGGTGCCGGGATGAGTACTACTATAGTCGGCGCACTTGCGGGGGTACCTTTGATGGCTGCTGGTGGGCTAGTTGCCGGAGCCGGTGTAGGTGCGCAGGCAGCGGGTACTGGCATGGAAAAAACTGGCAAAGCAACGGAAAAAGCCTCTAAAGTGGCAAAAAACGCAGGTAAGCGTTTACAGAAAAAAAGTAAAAAAATTGGAGCAGTAGGCTCGCTTATGGATAAGCTCAAAAGCGATGAAGACGAAGAGAAAGGTAATAAAATGAAAGCACTGATTTCAGGCGGAACTAAATTAGCTACCGGTTGGGGACTTAGATGGAGTTGGGGAGCAGTTTCATTTTGGGGGCTTGGCATAATCCCTTTAAATGTTTTTGCTTTTCTTGGCTTGATATTACCAAGTGCTTTCCCGCGAGTGGGCGAGGAGTGGCCAAAATTTCATCCTTTTGGTCATAAAATAGTTGAACAGATGGCTTTTGTTTTAATTGATGTGATTGTTATAATGTTATTATTTGTATTAATTCAATTGTTAACTGGTGGCATGGATACTGATGCGATAGACGCAATACAGGAAGCAACAAAAGCCGGAGCTTAAACCTTGTTATTCTAAATATTTTATCTTTTAATGAAAAAAATAAATATAAAACAATTTAAAAAATATATTTTACCGGTTAGTTTTTTTGTGGTGGTGTTTTTTGTGTTTTTTAATTATTACGCAATTGCGGCAGGCACTACACTAAAAGATACTGTGTTGAATACTCTTACAATCTCAGTGGCATCACCAATATTAATTCCTTTGGGTATACTTGCCTCTATTTTGACTATAGCTATTGGTGCCTTAGATACTTTAGTTATTAGTGCCATTACATATATTGTTGGGTATAATAATTTTATAGCAGAAGGAGCAATTATTAATGCTTGGGTGATAGTGCGAGATTTGTGTAATATGTTTTTTGTGATAATTTTTCTCGTGATTGCTTTTGCTTCTATTCTTCGTTATGAAAATTATTCGATCCAAAAAACTTTGCCAAAGTTATTAATAATGGCAGTTTTAATTAATTTTTCTCGCATGATTTGTGGGCTATTTATTGATATATCTCAAGTGATTATGCTCACTTTTGTTGATTCGTGGGGGGCTAATGGAGCTGGATTTGTCGAAGTGTCAAAAATGACTAAATTTTTTACTTCAACTACTTTTGATGGTTTTACTACTGCTGACTGGGATATAAAAAATGTAGTTGCCGCCTATATAATCGGTTTAGGATTTTTGTTGGTAATAGGTGTTGTTTTAGTTGCTACACTTGGTGTATTTTTAATGCGAATGATTCTTCTTTGGGTATATGTAATATTTTCACCAGTTGCTTTTGTACTTTCTGCTTTTCCGGCTGGTCACACTTATGCTAGTAAATGGATTAGTGGCTTTACGCAGCAGTTGATAGTTGGTCCGGTTTTAGCTTTTTTTATTTGGCTTGCAATGATTATAGGTCAGACTACAGTATTTAAATTTAAGGCAAGTGATGCAAATGTTTGTACGAGTTTAACTGATATTACTTGTATTACTAATTTTTTACCATTTATTTTATCAATCGGAGTTATGATGGCAGGGCTGATGGCAGCGCAGAGTGCTGGTGGTATGGCTGGTGGGGCGGCTTCGTGGGGGGTGAGTAAGATTAAGCAGGGGAAGAGTTGGGGGATTAAACAAGCAAAGACTAGAGCGAAAGAGAAAGGGGTTCGATATACCGGTTATGCCGCCAAGGGAGTTGGCAGTTTAGTTGGTATTAACGCAGATAAAGATTCGACTCGGGGTAAAGTTAGTAGGTTTATGGGTAGTGCAGGGTCTAATGTGGTTAAGAAACAGAATGATACTAAAGCAACGAAGCGAATTAATGCTTTAAAGAAGTTTGGTTTGGATGATACAAATATTGAGTCGCTTGGCAAAGCCGCAGACAGCAAGATCGGGCGTGCGATTGGAGGCGTGATTGATCCTTTGGCAAATTTTGGAATGATGAAAAATTGGGTCGATAAAAAGAAAAAAGACAGAGATGACAGAATAGATCAAAAAAGTGAATCAAGAAAGAGTGAAGTTGAAAAGTTGAAGGTAAAAAGAGACGACGATTTGAAGATTAATGATTTAATGAAAGAAGACCAGTCCGAAAGAATTAAAAAATCTGAAACCTGGAAAGATGATGAAACTGAAAAAGCAAGAAAAACAAAAGATGATAATATAAAGTCGTATAAAGAAAAAAAAGCTGAAGATAAAGGCAACGAAAAATATTATGATGATTTGATAGACAAAGAAGACGTTAAGTTTTCAGATAGAAAAAAAGATCTTGAGCGATATCACAATAATATAGTTAAAACTAAGGATGGAATGAAACCAATTAGTGCTGATAAACATAGAGAGAAAGAAGAGAAAATAGAAAATAATTATTATGAAAAAGAAAAACTAGAGTCAGAGAAATTTAGTAAAGCAAAAGAAGATATTAAAAAAGAGGAAACAAGATTTCAAAAAATAGCGCAAGAACTGCAACCTAATCGTATAATGGTTGAAGCTGGCAAAAAGGCAGGTAAAGATACTGAAACTGCCGGCAAGAGGCTTGATGTGATTCAAAAAGGAGAGAATCCACTGAAAATGAGCCCTAGTACCTATTCTTCACCTAGTGGAATGACTAATGTACAAACACGATTTTTTGATAAGCTTACCAATAGTACTGATGGTTCACGTAAGGCAATCGAAAATATGACTAAAACTATGGAAAAATATGCAAATAGAGAGTTGCAAATGGGAGACAAAGAGCATAATGCAGTTCGTTCGCTCAAACAAGGTTTGGCCGGTTATAGTAAAGCCGGAAACAGCATTGAAGCGTTAAGTGGGTTAAAAGACCTGCTTAATAAAATTAATAATCACAAAGACAGTAATCATCCCGATGCCAAAAAAACGGTAGAAGATTATGAGTCAACTGTAATAAGTTCTTAGATATATGTTAGACCTAGAGAAAAGTATTGAAAAATTTAAAAAAATGCCAGCAGAGATTATGCTTTCGGTTGACAGTGACTTTGTTTCTGATAATTTGGCTATGGTCGAAAAAAAGCATGGTCTTTCCTTGAGCCCAATAATGATATTTATCGCGACTGGTGACATGCAAATGGACGGAATTGAAAAATATTTGCAGATAGAAGAAAAGATTGAAAGCCGTAAGGCCAAGGAGATTAAAAAAGATTTGGAGGAAACAGTGATAAAACCGCTCATGGAGAGGATTAATTTTATTAATGTTCATCCCAAGAAAGAAATGACCGCAAAACAGGAAATTGTTTATATTTATAAAGTTTTTAATTCGCAGATCCTCTATGAGCTTAATAATAATCCCATAATCAGCGAAGCTGTAAACCGGCAAATATTTAAATTGCTCAATCATGACTTGAGCATTAAAGATGAGCTGGCTAAAAAATTATTAAACAGTGAAGAAAAAATCGACGCAAGTAAAAATAGTGTTGGTGATTGGATTAAAAAATTTATCGCGAAATATGGTTCGGATATTTTTGATAATTTGATTATAATTAAGTTTATTACCGATACGGAAGATTCCAAAAAATTGGAAGAAAAAGACAAAGAAAAGTTAAGTAAATTATTGATGGTATACCGGAATATTAAGTTTTTTCCGGAAAGTATGCCCTCGGACGATGGCAGAGGCTGGGAAATTATCCCGATAGAAAATATTAAAACAAAAGATATTTCCAAAAAAAAGCGCTTAGAAACACCAATGACCGCGGAAGAGAAAGAAATAGAAGACCTTAAAAAAGAAGAGGCGGAGTACCGGGAAAACAGCTTAGAGCGGATGGCTTTGGACGAAGAGATTAAGAAAAAACAGAAGGTGGAGCAGCTGTTGGCGATGGCAGGGAAGTATAAGAAGGGGTCACTCGAGCATCGGGCTTTAATGGAAGAGGTTGCGAAATTAAAAAGAAGGTGATTACAAATGCGCATTTGTAATCCAGTAAATTTTTAATTAATTTATGATAAATTATTTAGAAAAATATAATAATTTACCCGATAATGTAAAAGCTGGAGTTTCTACTCCAGAGATTACAGTTGCGATTGAAGATTTGGAAAAGGAATATAATGTGACATTGGCAACCGTGGTGATGCGGGTTTTGGTGAAAGACATTTCTTTGGTGGATTTACCGAAGTTTTTTGTTTTTGAATATGACATGAACCCGCGTCGGGCGGAAAAATTAGTCGAAACAATGCAGACACGAATATTTAAGAGTGTTGGAGCGCATCTTGGGTTTAGTATTGATTCGGTTAAGGACGAGAGTGATGATATTAGCAAAGAAGAAAAGATCAGGAATAAAGCGCGTAATGATTTGGCAGGCGCGCCGATTCGAAGTTCTAATTTTTTCTTTTCTTCTGAAGACGAGGAAGAAGTAAAAGAGTTGACGCAAAAATTAGAAATTGATGAAGTAGAAAGCGCAGATGTAAAACGAGAGAGTGAAGAGCAGTTGAACTTGGAGGTTGATAAAATAGTTGATAAAAGCAATTTAAATTTTAGTTCAGAAGAGTTGCATCAGCGTTTTCGTAAAATAATATTTACCTACAAAAAAGGGGTGAGAAACAGAATTGACACCAAACAAACCATGTTAAAAGATGTTGGAAAAGGCGGACTAGGGCTTAATGATATGCTGGCGAATAAGGCAATTAAGATTGCGGACAACATTAAAGATGAAATTAAAGATGAGAATAAAAAGGAAAAAGAAGCGGATGAGTCGACTAAAAAACCACAGCCGATAGAGATCTCCACTATTGGTGAGCGAGATGCGCCCTATGATTTTCAGTCGTTGCAAAAACCGGTTGAATCAGATATGCTGAAGAAAGAGAAACATTTAATGAATGTGGAGCAAGAAAAAAATGCAGGTAAGCATGAAGATAAAAAAGTAAGTTGGGAAGAAATCAATAAGAGAACTAGCAAAGAAGATCCTGGGGCGCAAACCCAAGAAAAGAAAGAAAAAACCAAAGTAAAAATAACAGCAGAAGAAGCTCCTGCCTTGGAAGACATAAAAGAAAATAAGTCTGAAGATAGACTTAAAGATAATCCGATCGTGATTAATCGTCCGCAAGCTAGCACTGGCGGAAGAATTGTTGACGTTAAAAGAGTGCCAAAATTATCCGGCCCTGTGGATGAACTTAAGGACTTTGATCTTTTGAATTTTCGACGTTTGAGCAGCAACCCGGCTAAGGCATGCGCTAAAATAAAAGAGAAATTAAAATTTTTGGAAGAAGATAGTTATGAAAAGCGTTTACAGGGAATAAAGGCTTGGCGCGCGAGCGCGGTAAATAAAGAATATTTGGCGATTGGTCAAGAGAGCATAGCAGAGAATAAGGAGATTGAAGATGTAATTTCCGTGAGAAAAAAGACTCAACAAAACACTTTATCCTATAGTGAATTTTTAGCAATAATGGATTTAAATAGAAGTATTAGGTTCTAACCCACATGCAACAATTTACTGTGCCGCAATTTTTAGATATTGAGGATAAAATAATCGGGCCGATTACGGTTCGGCAGTTTTTGATTCTTTTGTTTGCTTTTATGCTGATTGCTTTGTCTTATCGATTTTTGACCTTTATTACTTTTTTGGTAGTCGGAGTAATAATATTTTGTGTTAGCGGTATTTTTGCTTTTTTAAAGGTAAACGGCATGCCTTTTCATTATTTTATTTTAAATTTATTGCAATCCGTTAAGCGTCCCGGAACCAGAGTATGGAATAATGAATTTCAAAAATATTTAATTGGAACAGATGAGAAAGTAGTGGTTGAATCGAATCCGATTGCTGTTAAAGAAGAGCGCTTAAACACTTCACGTTTAGCTGAGCTATCACTTATGGTTGATACTCAAGGTAGTTATGGTGGTGAGGACGGTAATGAGACCGTGATTACTACCACAAAAGAGAAAGGGACATAGGATTTGATAAAAAAATAATAAACTAATAAATGTCTGATAAACGACAGGACAATTTAGCGAAAGGGAAAATTCGAAATTCTACTCAGCAGTATTTGGATATTGCCGAGATTAAATTAAATACGGTTATCATGCGCGATGGAACGATGCGGGCAGTGTTGCTTATATCCAGTATTAATTTTGCTTTGAAAAGTGAAGATGAGCAGAACGCGATAATTTCCGCTTATGTTGGTTTTTTGAATAATATTAGTTTTCCTTTGCAAATTGTTATTCAGTCCAGAGAGCTTAATATTGAAAAATATATTCAATCGTTAGCGGAAAAAGCCAAAGAGCAAACCAACGAGCTTTTAAAAATGCAAACTACCGAGTATATGCAGTATATTGGCGAACTTGTATCAATGAGCCGGATTATGAATAAGCATTTTTATATTACAATTCCCTATAATCCTTTATCAGATAAGCAAAAAGGTTTTTTTTCCAGATTTACCGATGTGTTTCGTCCGGCGACTTTAATTAGAATGAAAGAAGATAAATTTTTACGCCGCCGGGTTGAATTGACTCGTCGAGTTGACAGTATAATGTCCGGTCTTGGCTCGATTGGCCTTAATGCGGTTGAACTTGATACGCAAGGTTTGATTGAGCTGTATTATAATTCTTATAATTTGTCCACTTCGTCCAATCAAAAATTAGTGGATGTGAATCAATTAAGAGTAAAAAAACGATAGAATGGCATTGTTTAATCTAGCTAAAAAAAAGAGTTTGTATGATGAAGTTGATTCGAAAAAGGATCAGACTTTTGCTTCGTCGGTTTCGGCCGAAGTAACTCAAGAATATATCGAAGAAGAAAAGACTTTCCGCCGCGGTGTTGTTTCGATTAAGGATTTAATCTCTCCGGCTAGCTTTAAAGTTAGTCCAAGTTTTTTGGTTTTGGGTGATAAATATGTCCGTACGATTTTTGTTGTAAATTATCCGCGCTATATTAGTGTTGGTTGGTTCTCGCCGATTATTAATATGAATTCCACTTTTGATGTTTCGATGTTTTTTTATCCGGTTGAGAGCGCGGTTATTTTAAAACAATTGAAAAAAAAAGTGGGTGTGCTTGAGGCACAGATTATATCAGACGCGGAAAAGGGGGCCGCCCGCGACCCTTTGCGTGAAACCGCCCTTAGAGATATTGAAGCTTTGCGCGACGCGCTTACCCAGGGTATTGAAAAATTTTTCCAGTTTGCCTTATATGTGACGATTTACTCTAAAGACAAAGAAGAACTTGATAAAACAACTTCTGAAGTGGAAAACGTTTTTGGTTCGCGTTTGGTATATTCCAAGAAAGTTTTTTATCAGGCCGAGCAAGGCTTTAATTCTACTTTACCGCTTGGAAATGATGAGCTTTATATTGCCTTTAACATGAATTCGTCTCCGATTGCGTCTTCTTTTCCTTTTATTTCCAGCGAACTTACAACTGATAATGGTATTTTGTACGGCATTAATCGACATAATAATAGCTTGATTCTTTTTGATCGTTTTTCTTTGCAAAATGCCAATACTTGTGTGTTTGCTACTTCCGGCGCGGGTAAGAGTTACGCGATTAAGCTGGAAGTATTACGGGCTCTCATGCTTGGAACCGAAGTGATTATTATTGATCCGGAATATGAGTATAAACATTTATCCGACGCGGTTGGAGGAACTTATATTAATCTTTCTTTGTCGTCAGAAAATAAAATTAATCCTTTTGATCTGCCTCGCTCAATCGGTGAAGATTCAAAAGCCGGTGATATAATCCGTTCGGCTGTTATTACCGTCAAGGGACTTATTCGTTTAATGTTAGGTGATTTATCGAACGAAGAGGACTCGATTGTTGATCGAGCCTTGCTTGAAACATACGCTAAAAAAGATATCACTCCGGAAAGCGACTTGAGACAGGTTGAAGCGCCGATTATGGACGACTTTCAGGATATTTTGGAAGGAATGGATGGCGGGGCTGATTTAGCTGTTAGATTGCGCAAGTATACTCAAGGTACTTTTTCCGGCTTGTTTAATAGTCCGACAAACGTAAAAATGGATAATATTTTGGTTTGTTATTCGGTGCGTGACTTGGAAGATGAGCTTAGACCAATCGCAATTTATATGATTATTAATTATATTTGGAATGTGGTACGCAGTGAAATGAAGAAACGCATATTGGTTATTGATGAGGCTTGGTGGCTAATGCAACATGAAGATAGCGCCAAATTTATTCATGCCCTGGTTAAGCGTTGCCGTAAATATTATCTTGGTGTCACTACTATCACTCAGGACGTAAATGATTTTTTAGTGTCGCCTTATGGCCAGGCAATCGTAACCAATTCTGCTCTTCAGCTTTTGTTAAAACAATCCAGCGCATCGATTGATCTAGTTCAGAAAGTTTTTGTTTTGACTGAAGGAGAAAAGTATTTATTGCTTGAGTGTGGAGTAGGAGAGGGGATATTTTTTGCCGGCTCCAAACATGCAGCCATTAAAATTGTCGCTTCATATACCGAAGACCAATTAATTACCTCTGATCCGCGCCAGCTTTTGGAAATTGAAGAAGCGAAAAGAGAGTTTGATGAAAATGAGGATAACGAAAATGACAGCGAAAGCAAAGATTCGTCTGTGCCGGAAGACATGAATATATAGAATGCATAAAAAATAAATTAAATAATATGGCAAGAAAAATAATTGGGATTCTCATCATTATAATAGGTTTAATATTTTTAAGCGGGATTATTTCTGTAATGTTTTTTAATCTTAATCCCTTGGAAGCTGTTAAAAATTTAATTTTTTCCGATACAAAAGTTGATAATATTGATACTGTCAAAATAGATCCGGGTCAAAATGATAAAAATTCTGAAAATAATTCTGAAAAAAAGGTTCGCACTATTGTTGTTGATGACAACTTGCTTGATAATAATGAACAAAACAAAGATGTCGTTACTAGGGTTGATTCAACTCCGGTTTTTCGACGTTCCGGTGAAAAAGTCGAAGAAAATGATTTACTAAAAATGGCAGCTGTTTTTGTGGAGCGCTTTGGTACTTATTCAAACCAATCAAATTTTGTTAATCTTATTGATTTAAAGATGTTTATGAGCAAGGATATGCAAGTTTGGGCTGATAATTATATTGCTGAAATGCGAGTAAAGGAAGATGGTAATAGTTTATATTATGGTGTTATTACTCGGACAATAAATCAAGAAATGAATCTATTGGATAAAGAATCGGGCGAGGCGAGCGTTATAGTTCACACTAGACGGCAAGAGGCTACTGGCTTTGTTGATAATATTGCAAAATCTTTTAATCAGGATATTAGTGTAGAAATGGTTAAAGAAAACAATTCATGGAAGATTGACGCGGTTTTTTGGAAATAAAATATAATTATAATGCGAATGCTTATGCTTAAGAAAAATAAATTTAATATAAAATTATTTGTAATATTTTCTTTGTTGCTTTTTATATTTGTTGTAATCTCGATGTTTTTTGTTTTATTTCGTCCATATTTTGTTTTGACAAAACGGTCGGAGAAAAATTTTGAAAATAGATATTATTTTGAAGAAAATATCGACAATAATGATCCTTATATAAATAAAGTGCCGAACTTTGCCGATTTATTGGCCGGACCAATCATTAGTGAAAGTGATCCGATTAGGGGAAACAAAGAAGCAGAGGTTGCAATAGTGATATTTAGCGATTTTGTTTGCTCTTTTTGCGCTAGCCAAGAAAAATTAATTAATAAAGCCTTGCTTGAATATGATAAGAAAATTATGTTTATTTGGAAAGATTATCCCGAGACCAACAAGAACAGCTTGTCATATCGTTCTGCTCTGGCCGGACGCTGTGCTCAGGCGCAAAACCGTTTTTGGGATTATCATGATGAGCTTTATAAAACAGAGAAGCTAGAGCAAGACAGTTTTATAAGGATTGCTGAGAATTTAGGTTTGGATAAAAATAAGTTTAATAATTGTTTAAAATCAGTTGAGGCTGATGGGTTAATTCAAGATAATATTGAAGAGGCAAATGCGCTCGATATCAATGGTATTCCGTTTATGTATGTAAATAAGCAAGAGATATTCGGACAGGTAAATTATGATGACTTGAAGCGGGTGATAGAGGTTGAAATCAATTAAAAATTAAAAATTAAAGAATTAAGAATTATTTATTTAATTCTTTTTTTGATATTTTGTTTGTTTAGTTGTAATATAATTAGTGTATGTCTAAAAAAATAACGACAATTTATTCTTGCTCAAAGTGCGACGCGCAGTTTAATAAATGGGAAGGGCGTTGTAATGAATGTGGTGCTTGGGGTAGTATTAAGAAATTTCAACTTGACCAGCATGAGCGCGTCAAGGCTGACACGCGGGTTGATGCCTTATCCACAGTTGATCTTAGCAAAATTAGCAATGAAAATATCAAACGACAAAAAACCGGAATTAGTGAATTGGATCGAGTGCTTGGGGATGGTTTGGTTCCCGGATCGCTCTTGCTCATGGCCGGAGAGCCCGGTATTGGCAAATCCACTCTCTTGGCGCAGCTTGTTATTTCTTTACTTGATAAAAATCCACTGTATGTCAGCGGTGAAGAATCGGCGCGGCAAGTCAAGAATCGTTTTGATCGTTTGTACCAAGAGAAAAAGCCGCTTAAATTTCTTGGTGAAACTAATGTAGAAAAAATTATTGCAACTATAGAAAAAGAAAAACCCGGTCTTGTGGTAATTGATTCGATTCAAACAACTTATTCTCTTCTTTCAGATTCGGATCCCGGTTCTATCAATCAAATTCGAACAGCTACTATGCGTTTTTTGGAACTTGCCAAGAAAAATAATATTACAATTATTTTGGTTGGACATATTACAAAAGATGGCAACGTGGCCGGTCCAAAGTCGCTTGAACATATTGTAGACGCGGTTTTTTATTTGGAAAATAGCAGGAATAATCAATTTCGAATTTTACGCGCAATAAAAAATCGATATGGCAGTGTTAACGAAATTGGTGTTTTCAATATGACCGGTATCGGTCTTGCGGAAATGAAGAATCCGTCTCAGGTATTTATTGACGAAGAACAAAAAGACGTGCCAGGTTCGGTCGTGTCAATGATTCAGGAGGGGAGCCGGCCTTTTCTGGTCGAAATTCAGGCGCTTGTAAGCAAGACTGCTTTTGGCTACCCGCAACGTAAGGCGAGCGGTTATGACTTGAATCGTTTACAAGTTTTAATTTCGGTGATTTCAAAACGGGCCGGCATGAATCTTTCCAATCAAGACGTGATTATAAATACAGTCGGAGGGCTTAAGGTGAATGATCCGGCAATTGACCTGGCAATTTGTTTGGCGATTATTTATTCTCGCCTCAATCAGTCGAGTCCAAGAAATCAACTGGTTATTGGCGAAATTGGACTAGGCGGAGAAGTGCGCCAAATTTCCAATTTGAAAAATCGTCTCAATGAAGCTACTAAGCTTGGTTTTAAATCCGCTATTGCGCCACTAAATAAAACTGAAATTAAAAATTTAAAGCAAATAAAAATAAAAGAGCTTAAGGATGCTCTTAGTTTAATAAAATAATGGTTTTTGTATAAATCAAGCTAATTGTTGTTTTAAATTTTTGTTTTAGCGTAATATAATGTAGATATGATAAAAAGTAAAATAATAATTATTTTTTTGGCAGTTTTAATATTACCGTATTTTGTCTATGCGCAAACAGAGAATGAGCCTAGTGATGAATTTTTTGTAGCTGAGGTAATTGAGGTAATAAAAGAACAAGAATCGGTTTTGGCTGACGGGAAAAAAGCAAAGCAACAGAATTTATTATTAAAAGGTCTGGAAGAGCCATTTTTGGGACAGGAATTTTCTCATATCGGCATTGATGAGATTGATGTTATTTCCAAAAATATATATGATAAAGGAGATAAAGTGTTGGTTGTAGCGAGTTATGATGATAAGGGAGAGTCTAGGTTTTATATCACAGATTATGTGCGGACCAATAGCATGTTGTATTTGCTTTTTGTTTTCGTGGCTTGTCTCTTAATTGTTGGACGGACAAAAGGTTTGCGCGCGCTTATTTCTTTGGCACTTACTTTTTTGGTAATAATAAAATATATTATTCCGCAGATACTCGCGGGTACAAGCCCGTTTTTAACAACCCTGTTTGGTTCAATCATAATTTTGTTAGTTATAATATATATTACCGAAGGCTTTAAGGCGCGTTCACATTTAGCTGTTTTGTCAATTTTTATTTGTCTGTTTATTACAATTGTTATTTCTACATTATTTGTATCGTTAACCAAGCTTACCGGCGTAGCAAGCGAAGAGATTTCATTTTTATTCTATATTGGTGAACAAGCGATTAATTTTAAAGGGCTTTTACTTGCCGGTATTATTATTGGAACGCTTGGAGTTTTGGACGATGTGGTGATTTCTCAGATTGCAACCGTAGAGCAAATTGCCAAAGCCAACCCGGCATTTGGTATGCGCGAACTTTTTAAGCGTGGGCAAAAGGTAGGAGTGTCGCATATTGCCTCAATGTCCAATACCTTGTTTTTGGCTTACGCCGGCGTGTCTTTACCGTTATTACTTTTATTCGTATCAGGTGAAAGCGCTTTTTCTTCTTGGGGGCAAATAATAAATAACGAGGCGATTGCAACGGAAATTGTTCGGACTCTTTCCGGTAGTATCGGGTTGATTTTGGCCGTGCCGATTGCGACTATAATTTCTGCTAAATTTTATTCCAATTAATTAAATTAAAAAACATATGAACAAAATTGTTACTGATGAGAAAAAAATTGAAGAAGTTCTGACGCGTGGTGTGGAAAATATTTTTCCTAATAAAAAAGCCTTAAAAAAGGAGCTTATGTCCGGCAAGCGTTTGCGACTTTATTGTGGCTTTGATCCAAGTGCGGACTCGCTCCACATTGGCAACGCGATTCAAGTAAATAAAATGTCACAGTTTCAAGAGCTTGGACACAAGGTAATTTTTTTGGTTGGGGATTTTACCGGCATGATTGGTGATCCGACCGATAAGGCGGCGGCGCGCAAGAAGTTGAATCGAAAAGAAGTGCTTGAAAATTCGAAACATT
>JAYENK010000030.1:0-13521 GCA_034722035.1 Patescibacteria group bacterium
GTAATGGATATTGGCTTCCGTTACAGTGGAATCAACCCTCATTTTTTTGCCTTTGGTCAATTTTAATCTTCTGGCCTCCGCCATTATGCGGTCATTGACGGCTTTGATCGTTTCTTCGCTGATCTGCAATATCTGATTCTGTAATGTTTTGAAGCACGGAACATTTTCGAGTACCTGGTCGATAATCCGATAATCTTCACTAATGTCAAACTGAGGATTAGCGAATTGTTCGAACATGTTAATTTGGCGAACGATAAATAATGTCTTCATAATGGTAAAATTTAGAATAAAAATTAACTTTCTATCTACATTTTACCATATTTTAGCCAAAAAATCGATATGTTTTTACACATTAACTATTTATCACATTTGACAACTATTTTTAATAGTGTATAATATAAATATGCACATAAATCTATGGTTAACATATAAAAATATGCAAAAAAAAATTAAAAACAGAACAATATTTAGTGAAATTTGGAAATACATCGATGACGATTGCATCATATTGCTTAATGGCCCCAGACAGGTTGGGAAAACCACTCTTTTAAAAATGATCGAAGAAAAATTAATTTTAGAAAAAAATATTTCCAAAAATCAAATTTTATGGTTTGACCTAGAAAAAAGTAATCATTTAAATATATGGTCAAAGCAAACAATTGCCATCGACAATCTACCAAAAGACAGTACCAAAAAATACTATCTTTTTATTGATGAATTTCAACAAGCTGAAAATATTGGATCCACTCTAAAAGTTATTCATGACCATTATCCTCATATTAAAACAATTATCACTGGCTCTGCTTCCTGGTATTTAAATATTAACGAATCAATGGCTGGACGAAAAATTGTTATTCCTGTTTTTCCGCTTAGCTTTGTAGAGTTTCTAGAATGGCAGTCTGTTGAAAATAATAATAAATTAGAATTCTTTAAACTTTTTTCAAAAAATATAACAACCGCTCCCACTGATGCAATTCAAACAATTAATGAACAATTTCAAAAGTTCATTAATTGGGGCGGTTATCCCAAAATTGTACTAGAACAAGACAATGATCAAAAAATAAAATTACTCAATGAATTAATCGACTCTTATCTAACTCGCGATATCAAAATTTGGAGCTATCGGGCAAATATTCTAGAGGTAAAAAAACTTCTAAGTTTACTTGCAGGACAAATTGGCAACACTCTATCAATCGATCAACTTTCCAATAATAGTGGATTGGGCAGAGAATTATTATCAAATCGCCTCGATCTTCTGCAAAATACCTTTATTCTCAAACTTACTCCACCATATTTTACTAATAAAATTAAAGAAATAACCAAGTCTCCTAAAATTTATTTAATTGATAGTGGTTTACGAAATTCCTTACTAAATACATTTTTAATCCAAACTAAAACAACTGAATTTGGCCATGTAGTAGAAAATATAGCCATGACTGAATTGGAAAAGAATAAACGAATTACAGATCAACTTCATTTTTGGAGAACAGTTCGCCAACAAGAAGTTGACATCATCTTGAAAAACGGAAACAAAACCACCCCTATCGAAATAAAAGGTGGTAATCAAAAAACAATTCCTTCCGGACTCAGATCTTTTATTCGCGCTTATCAACCAAAAGAAGCATATGTTCTTAATTGGTCTATTATCAAAGATGAAGAATACAAAAATTGCCAAGTCCATTTTAGACCGGTTTGGTTTATTGCAAATATATAAAAACAAAAACACAACAAGACAAATTATAACCTATAATTGGTAAAACCAATTAAAAACTAAAAAACTATATTATCATGGTTTCAATGCATTACTGAATTTAGAGAAATAAATAAAACTATAGACAAAAAGACTTTTTTTAAAACAATACAAACTACAAAAAAGGTTTCCTGGCTCCTAAAAGAAGACAGGCAGGCGGTTGTCTACTCTGGCAAGTACATGATTATTGGTGATTCCAAAAATTTCACAAAACATCTATAAACATAAAACCGTAATCTCCTCCCAGGAATTACGGTTTTTTTCTTGCATAATTTTATTACCCTATCTAAGGTTGTTTTTTGTTACTTTTTTATGATTTGAAAATATGCTATAATACAAATATATATAATTATTCGTAATATTCGGATGCTATTTGTAGTATTCGAATTAGCAAATTTATGGAATTTTTAAACAAATATAATCTTCGGCTCAAGACAATTCTTAAGGTCTTTGGTCTTATTTTTTTGGGGCTTATCCTCTTGGGACTTGCTTTCCAGATCATTAGCGCTTCTTTCGGAAGCTTGACTCGCCAAAGTAGCACTGGCATGTCTTTTAACAAGGGAGGAATGGCTCTTGAATCAATGGCTAACAGTGCTGGATATGGTGACAAGATATCAGCCAGAAATGTGATGTCGCCACAGATGCGAGGCTCAACCGGAGCAACTGCCGAAGACTTTGAAGTGACTGAATACCGTGGCTCAATCGAAACCAGACAATTGGAAAAAACTTGTGCTGTTATTTCTTCTCTCAAAACCAACGACTATGTTATTTTTGAAACTTCAAACGAATATGACACTGCTTGTAATTACAACTTTAAAGTCAAAAAAGATTATAAAGACGAGATTCTCACAATCATTGAAGAGCTTGATCCAAAAGATCTAAGTGAAAACACCCGCACGATTAAAAAATTAGTCGATGACTACACCAGTGAAGAAGCGATTTTAATAAAGAAAAAAGAAACGATTGAAGATACCTTGAATGACGCAATCAAATCATATGATGAAATTGCCACAATTGCCACCCAGGCTCGAGACGCAGAAAGCTTGGCAAAGATTATCGATTCAAAAATAAGAATTATTGAAAGACTGTCGCAAGAAAGAATCAACATCAATGAACAGCTTGACAGGCTCGGACGCGCCAAGGCGGAACAACTTGACCGGCTTGATTACATCTATTTTTATATTAACATCTACGAAAACAAATTCATCGACCAAGAGCAAATTGTTGACTCTTGGAAAAATGAAGTAAGACGCTTTGTGCGGGAAGTAAACACCATTTTTCAAAACTCAAGCATCGGTATTGTAAAACTAATATTCTATATCTTCCAATTTAGCCTATACCTATTGATTCTAATTTTAACCGCAAAATACGGTTGGAAATTACTTAAGAAAATTTGGGGGAAATCTTCAATTAAAAATTAACAATTGAAAATTGAAAATAAAAAAACTGGCGATAATATCTCGTCAGTTTTTTATTTTATATTATTTTCTTACTTTTTTCTTACTTTCCCGCCATTTCTCAATTTCAGCATGATTACCGGACTTTAATACACCTGGAACAGAATGTTCATTGCCTTCATCATCAATAAAAACTTCCGGACGAGTATACTGCGGATATTCGAGTACTCCTGGCTCGGAGTGCGACTCATCAATCGGACTCTCCGCATTACCAACGACACCAGGAATAAGACGAGTAATCGAATCAACTATAGTCATCGCCGGAATCTCGCCCCCAGTCATCACATAATCCCCAATCGAAATTTCCTCATCAACATAATTTGCAATTCGTTCATCCACTCCTTCATAACGACCACAAATAATAACAACATTATCAAGTCTTGAATAATCTTGAGCTTTTTGCTGACTCCAAGTTCCCCCCTTAGCAGATGTAAGAACTACTCTGTTTAATGATTTAGTCATTGAATCATTTGAAATTGTTTTAAAATTTGAAATTTGAAATTTGAAATTTAAAGATTTTAAAACTTTATACAAAACATCCACCTTCATCACCATTCCCGCCCCACCGCCATAAGGCGTATCATCCACGGTTTTATGATTGTCAGTAGTAAAATCACGCAAATTAATAATATTAATTTTAATCTTTTCTTTTTCGAGTGCGCGCTTAATAATGCTCTCATTAAAATAAGAATTAAATATTTCCGGGAAAATTGTAATAATGTGAAAATTCATAAAAAAATATAATAATAAATAATACATAAAAAACCACAGACTAATTAGTTGTGGTTTTTTATTATATTGTAAGTTTTTTGTTTGTTTAGATTTTTAAATCATCAACACTAGAAGTATCAATATCTTCTGTTGGAGCAGAAGTAGCCCTTGGGCCTCTTTGAGATCCTTCCGGTTCAGTGATTTTCAAATTAACTCTGGCATTGTTTTTAGCACCAACGATTTTGAGTAAAGTGCGGATTGCCTGAGCGGTTTGACCTCTTCGGCCAATCACGTAACCCATGTCTTCCGGATTGATGTCGAGAGTTAGAAGTACTCCGCGCTCATCAACAGTACGAGAAGTCTTTACATCCTCGGGATGAGCAACGATTTCTTTTACGATTGTTTCCAGAAACTTTTGATCTGAATTGTTGTCAGTCATAGATTTTTGTCTTTTCTTCCAAAAATGAAGATTTAAGAATATTTCTTGATCAATCAAATTTGCAAGATCTCGATTATTTAATAATATGCTTTCACCGTATTGCACGATTATGACATTGTCTGTATAATATCAGAATATTATTGTTTTGTCAAGTATGGGCCCTTAGTTTCCCTTTTCTTTCTTATTTTCTGAAGCTTCAACGTCGGCGGATTTTTTTTCATCCTCTTTCCCCTTGTCTTTCTTCTTAGGATAAAAACTTTTTACTTTTTTACCTTTAATAATTTCATTATTTAGTAAAAGATTATTAACACTTGGGCTCATTTGAGCACCTTTGCTTAACCAATATTCAATTCGCTCTTTTTTACAATCAAGCTCTTTGGAGTAAGGATTATATGAACCTAAAATATCCAAAGCCTGTCCATACGGATCTTTGCTTTGTTCTGACACTGTCAGGCGATACATTGGTTTATTTTTTTTACCAATTCTGGTAAGTCTGATTTTTAACATAATATATAGCTGTCAGCTTATAGGTATTAGCTGTTAGATTATTTGTAATTAATTATTAAATATTAGCTTAAAACTTGATTTTTGTCAAATGGAGCGAGTAGGGGGAATCGAACCCCCGTCACCAGCTTGGAAGGCTGGGGTAATAAGCCACTATACGATACTCGCAAATTTAATTTTAAGTCGGGGTGAGAGGACTCGAACCTCCGATCTCATCGTCCCAAACGATGCGCCTTAGCCAACTAGGCTACACCCCGTGAACTTTTTAACTTTCTAACTAATCTGGTGCCGGGGGAGAGAATCGAACTCTCGACACAAGGATTTTCAGTCCTTTGCTCTACCACTGAGCTACCCCGGCCTTCGCTAAAGCTTCGGTCGGCAAAACCGGCCATAATACTTTTAACTTTATAAACTTTCTTACTTTCTAACTCTAGTGTTGCGGGGGTCGGATTCGAACCGACGACCTCCAGGTTATGGGCCTGGCGAGCTGCCACTGCTCTACCCCGCGTCTTTATAACAATTGACTATTAACAATTAACCCTTAACTATTTTAGCACAGTGTTAATTGTTAATAGTCAATTGTTGCTTCTGTGGGCGTACATGGATTTGAACCATGGACCTCTTCCTTATCAGAGAAGCGCTCTAACCAACTGAGCTATACGCCCTTAACAAAAAAGACTGACTTGAGGTCAATCTATTTTTGCTTATAAAGTAAAGAGCGACCCCATAAAATCCACTCATCTCACCTTCGCTAAAGCTCTGGCGAGGGAAAGGAAATTTGAAGCTAACAGGCGCCAATTTGCTTACACCTCGTCTCATCAATTGATTAAGACGAGGGTCGACAATCATTAGTTTGAAAGTAAAAAGTTTATAAAGTAACAACTTTATGAACTTTTAACTTTATGAACTTTCGAACTTAGATTACTCCCTAGAAAGGAGGTGATCCATCCACAGCTTCCGCTACGGATGCCTTGTTACGACTTTACCCTTATTACCAGCCCTGCCTTCGTTCCAACTAGGTTGGACCTTCGGGCATTGCCGGCTCTCTTGGTATGACGGGCGGTGAGTACAAGACCCGAGAACGTATTCAACGCACCGTGGCTGATATGCGTTTACTAGCGATTCCAACTTCATGGAGTCGAGTTGCAGACTCCAATCCGAACTGAGAGAAGTTTTAGAAGATTTGCTCCACCTTGCGGTTTGGCGTCCCTTTGTACTTCCCATTGTAGCGCGCGTGTCGCCCCAGACATAAGAGACATGCTGATTTGACGTCGTCCCCACCTTCCTCCCACTTAAAGCGGGCAGTTTCCCATGACATATAAAACATAGGATAGGGGTTGCGCTCGTTTCCCGACTTAACGGTACATCTCACGACACGAGCTGACGACAACCATGCATCATCTGTCTAGCACCCTCGAAGGCTCCCTGGTTTCCCAGGGTCTGCAGCTAGATGTCAAGTCTGGGTGAGGTTCCTCGCTTACTATCGAATTAAACCGCACGCTCCACCGCTTGTGCGGGTCCCCGTCTATTCCTTTGAGTTTTAGCCTTGCGGCCGTACTCCCCAGGCGGGATGCTTAACGCGTTAGCTTAAATAAACAGCACTGACAGGGTCGAAACTGCCAATGCTTAGCATCCATCGTTTACGGCGTGGACTACGGGGGTATCTAATCCCCTTCGCTACCCACGCTTTCGTCCCTGAGCGTCAGGCACGTTCCAGCGAGCTGCCTTCGCATTTGGTATTCCTACTGATATTAACGGATTTAACTCCTACACCAGCAATTCTACTCGCCTTTCCCGGCCTCTAGTTTTGCCATCTCTTCCGCGGCCTACCGGTTAAGCCGGTAGATTTAACAGAAGATGCACAAAACCGCCTGCGGACCCTTTACGCCCAATAAATCCGGATAACGCTTGGGGCCCTCGTATTACCGCTGCTGCTGGCACGAGGTTAGCAGCCCCTTATTCTTATGGTACCGTCAAAAATTCGTCCCATAAAAAAGTATTTTACACTCCGAAGAGCGTCTTCATACACGCGGCGTCGCTCCCTCACACTTTCGTGCATTGGGGAAGATTCTCGACTGCAGCCTCCCGTAGGAGTCTGGGCAGTGTCTCAGTCCCAGTGAGGCGGGTCATGCTCTCACACCCGCTACCCGTCATAGCCTTGGTGGGCTTTTACCCTCACCAACTAGCTGATAAGACGTAGGCCTCTCCTGAAGCGATAAATCTTTACGTGGGAATGACTTATGTCCCCCCCACGACCATCGAGTATTATCCCGAATTTCTCCGGGTTATGCTCGTCTTCAGGGTAAGTTACCAATGTGTTACTCTCCCGTTTGCCTTGGGTCTAAACCCAATCGACTTGCATGCCTTAGACACGCCGCCAGCGTTCATCCTGAGCCAGGATCAAACTCTCTATAAGTTTTTGACTTGGTTCACTTGCCAAGTTTTGCATCTTTGTCTTTCGACGAAAAATACAAAAAGGAATATATTGAGAAATATAAATTTCTTGATATGTATGATTTTTGGTTGCAAATTGACGCTTGTTAGCATCAAATAATAAATTCAATTGTCAAAGTACATTACTAATTCGCATGTGCCCCATTTGTAGCGGGACTTTCGCGAAGCGAAATGACTAAAAAACAGACCTTACAAGAAGCCTGCTGTCTTCGTAAGTTAATAAATTTTAATTTTTACTTTATGATTTCATATGTTTAAAAAAATATGAAAACTAAATTGCATTAATAATGTTAAGCTAAAACCACTATCTTGTCAAGTGTTTTTACTTTAATTAAATTAAGGATTAAAAATTAAGAATTATTTAATATTTTATTTAAGATTAGCGTTTTTTTATGATATTAGATAAATTTTAAATTTATGCATTTGGCTAATTTATAGTAATTTTATTATATTTAATTAAAAAATAAAAAAAATAATCCCAATTTTAAACATTATTTACACAGGTTTTACACTATTTTGCCTTTTTGCTATTCATGTGCTCAAAATGGTATAATAAAATTAATAATAAATATAATTTCATAATATGGCTTTACGTAAAATGTCTAATGCTCAATTAAATTTGAAGAGTAATGATAATAAGAAAAATGAAAGAGAAAATAGAAAAAGTTAAAACAAAAAAACTGCGCAGTACTCATGCGGAAGAGTTTTTGGCGCGGGTTGCTCAATCTGAGCAAAAAAAGGGTTTATTAAATACAATCGATAGAGTCGAGAATATTACAGAAGAAGAAAAACAAGAGGCTATGATTGATTTAAAAGATAAAAATAGAGAACTTAGCACTGAAAAAAAATTAAATACAGAAAAAAATGAAAAAATAAACAATATTAAAAATAAAATCAAAGAATTAAAATCCGCAATTGACAATTTAAAAAAACAAAAAACCACCGTAAAGATGCATCGCCATGCGCCTAAAAAAACACAAAAATTAAAATTTCCAGAAGGATTTTTGTGGGGTACGGCGTCAAGTTCATACCAAATTGAAGGCGGAATTGTAAATAATTGGAGCAAGTGGGAAAAATCCGATAAGCGAAAAAAAGAAATAGAAAAGCAAGGAGAAGAATTAAACGACTTTATCTGTGGTAACGCTTGTGATTCTTATAACCGCTATGATGAAGATTTTAAGTTGGCCAAAAAAATGCACAACAATTGCATCCGCCTGGGGATTGAATGGGCTCGGATTCAACCACGCCAAGACACTTGGAATGTCTATGCGATCAAACATTACCGAAAAATGCTTGAAACTGCCAAGAAAAAAGGCCTGACAACTTTTGTCACACTTTGGCATTGGACAGAGCCTAGCTGGTTTACCAAACTTGAATCCTGGGAAAAGAAAAAAAACATAAAATATTTCCTAAATTTCGTAGATCTCGTTATTAAAGAAATGGGGGCTAACATTGATTATTGGGTCATCCTTAATGAACCGATTATGAAAATCTTTGGCGGTTACTTGCGCGCCTATCACCCGCCGCAAAAACGCAGTTTAATCTTGGCCAATAAAGTTTTTAACAATCTGGCAATTGCCCACAAAGAAAGCTACAAAATGATTCATGAATATTTTGATGAAGCACAAGTCGGTTGTGCCAACATGCTGAACTACTTTGAACCGGCTGACAAATGGAATCCGCTGGAACAAGCGATTTCCAAAACAGCCGGCTGGTACTGGAATAAACGTTTTTTAAACAGCATAAAAAAATACCAAGATTATGTTGGCATAAATTATTATTTTCATGACCGAATCGCCTGGTATCCGCCTTTTCGTGCGAACAAAAATGAGTGGGTCAATGATAATGGCTGGGAAATATACCCGAAGGGAATGTATCACGTACTCAAATTGGCAAGTCAATATAATAAGCCGATCTTTATTACCGAAAATGGCCTGTCAGACAAAAAAGATAAAAATAGAATTAAATTTATCAAAGAACATCTACGCTATGTCCACCGAGCGGTTGAAGAAGGAGTTGATGTCCAGGGATATATGCACTGGTCCCTGCTCGACAATTTTGAATGGTCCTACGGCTGGAAACTAAAATTCGGCCTGCACGAGGTGAATCGGAAAACTTTTAAACGAAGCGCTCGGCCAAGTGCGGAGGAATACGGAAAAATTTGTAAGAACAATGAAATAGAATTGTAATATTATGTGGTTAGCAATTGCAATAACATCTTATTTTATAAACGCCGGTGTCTATGTTGCTGACAAATTTTTATTATCCAAAAGACTTCATTCCTCAATCGTCTATGCTTTTTATGTGGGGATCTGGAGTATTTTTAATTTTGTTATATTAATTTTTGATCCTTGGTTACCAAACTTTCAAGAATTAAGCATTGACCTTTTGGCTGGCGGCCTTTTTCTTTTAACTCTGGTCTTTTGGTATAAAGCCCTGCATCAATCAGAGGCCACTCGAGTTGCACCGATTGTCGGCGCGCTTATTCCAATTTTTAGTTTTATTCTTTCTTACGTCTTTCTCGACGCAACTTTTTCCGAGCGCCAGTTTCTGGCTTTTTTAGTGCTGATAATCGGCGGAGTTTTGATTTCGGTTAGACAAACTCGCTTTTATTATCTCAAAGAGACAAGCGAGCGTTTCCGTGAAGTATTTGGTAATTTATTTGGCCAAGTTCATGTGCGCTATCATCCAACCCGGCGCTTGATTTTTAATTCCATCTGGAGTGCTTTATTTTTTGCTTCTTATTATGTTTTGATTAAATATATTTATTCTGCTCAACCATTCATTGGCGCTTTTGTCTGGAGCCGGATGGGCTCTTTTATTGGCGTTTTGTTGATTCTTTTGGTACCGGATTGGCGACGCCTGATCAACAAACACAAACAACATGCCAAACAACCAAAAAATCTAGCCTTTTTCTTGTCCGTGCGCCTCTTGGCAGCAGTCGCTTTTATTATGCTTAACTGGGCAATCAGCTTAGGCAATGTTGCGATGATTAATTCACTTCAAGGAGTGCAGTATATTTTTTTATTAATAATTATTATATTTTTATCTCATCGCTTTCCCAAAATCTTAAAAGAAAATCTTTGGAGCGGCATCTTGTTTCAAAAAATAATCGGAACAATCTTAATTGTATTAGGACTTTACATGCTTATAACTTAATAGAAAATTAAATGCTCTATATTATTTTTATATTTAGTTTAATATACGCTGCGCTTGCTTGGCGACGACTTGACTGGGCAATCATGGCAATGATTATCGGTCTGCCTTTATATCAGATCCGTTTTAGTTTTACCAATATTCCGTTTACAGTCCTAGAATTAATGATCCTAATCGCTTTCACAGTCTGGGCTATAAAAAATCATCAAAAAATATTTAAAAATTTTAAATTATCCGCCCGAGGCGGACCAGCCTTGGGCTGGAAAATTAAAATCCGTTATCCTTTTGACACCGAAATTTTCCTCCTTTTAATAATCTCCTGGATCGCAATCGCCATTGCCGGCTTTTCCGACTCTGCTCTCGGCATCTGGAAAGCATATTTCTTTGAACCGATTTTAGTTTATATCTTAATCGTAAATGTTTTTAATAAACACAGCGTCAATAAATTAATCTGGTCTTTAACGATATTGTCTTTTGGGGTTTCTCTGTCCGCTATTTTACAGCGTATCGGATTTTTGGCTTCACCAGAAAATTTTTGGCCCCGCGTTACTGGTCCTTTTACTTATCCCAACGCACTCGGCCTTTTACTCTCACCGCTGGTTTTAATAATGACCGCTTGGTTCATGCAAACAATATCAATAAATAAAAATTTAAAATTTAAAATTTTAAATTTTAAATTTTTATTTATAACTACTGTAATCCTAATGTCCGTCTCAGCCATTGCTCTCGCCCAGAACGAAGGAGCCGCTTTCGGTGTTATTGTTGCGATGA
Source organism: Patescibacteria group bacterium (assembly GCA_034722035.1). Lineage (GTDB taxonomy): Bacteria > Patescibacteriota > Patescibacteriia > Patescibacteriales > UBA12075 > JAYENK01. The sequence goes on from JAYENK010000030.1 coordinate 11,243, forward strand.
TTATTGTCGGATTTCTATTGCGCGTACAAAAAAAACCAAATTTAAAATGGCTCCCGATTAGTTTAATTGTATTTGTTCTCGGTGGAGCTTTATTTAGTTCAATTTTTTTCTTGCAGATAGTGCCGGAATACAAATATTTCAATTTTGACAAAAAAATATTTAATTACATAACGGATAAGGCTATGCTCAAAGATATTTCCGGTGAAATCCGCAAACAACAGTGGCGCGAAACCTGGCAAGTTCTTACTGCGAGTCCGAAAAATTTTATTTTTGGTCTTGGCTTATCCAATTATCAAAAAACAATTAAACCGATCCACCAAGAAGGAATATTTTTCAATTTTGAACGTGACAAAAAATTTAGAACAAAAATTGTCTGGTTTAACGAAGAATATAAGGCCAAACACTGGCAACCAGTTGAAATCTATATGTACCCGCATAATTTTTTTCTAAATTTTTGGGTTGAGCTTGGGCTTTTGGGAGCGCTTTTATTTGTTTGGATAATTATAAAACCTTTAGCTGTTAGCTTTAAGCTTTTAGACAAAAGCAGAGAAAACAGACACTTGATTTTAGGAGTAATCGGCGCGGTAATAGTAATAGTTGTGCATGGAATTGTTGATGTGCCTTATTTTAAAAATGATATTTCGGTTTTATTTTGGGTGATTGTTGGAATTTTAGGAATTTTTCAACTTGAAAATAAAAGTAAAAATGTGTTAAGATTTAATAATGAAAAATAGTGAAATAAATATGGAGAGGTGGCTCGAGTGGTTGAAGGCGTTGCTCTCGAAAAGCAATGTGAGTGCAAGCTCACCGAGGGTTCGAATCCCTCTCTCTCCGCCAATTTTCACTTTTGCCCGAAACGGCAGAATGTGGAGTGTCGCAAAGCGACACAGAGTGCCAAGAACGCGCTACGCGCCAAGGTTTTTTCAAGTCCACGGCGAGCGTGCGCTCGGCGATGTGGAAGTTCGAACCAATCTTTTTGAGAAAATCCCGAATCCCTTCGGGATTTTCTTGTAAAGCGATTTTTTCGGCTTGGTTGGTGGCTTTTAGGAAATTGATCAAAGGTTCGAACCGACTATCGCTCTTTTGCTTTGAAGCGGTGATTTTCTCCGAAATGTCGATTTTTTGATTAAGCAGTTTTGTCTTTTTTGCAACATACTCATTTTGCGATAAGGCTCCCGAAAGTTGCAAATCAAGCAAACTATCCAATTTTTTCTCAATCTCAACTAACTTATTACGTAGCTTCAATGCAAAAGAGCTTTCCGCTTGTCTCTCTTGTGTGCGTTCCTTTTCTAGTTCCTTAACGCACGCTTCTACCCAAGCGGAAGACAAAGAAACATTTTTGATTTCCTCTTGAATTTGAGAAGTGATGATTTCTTCCCTTGTATATTTCTGCGAACAAGGATTTTTCCGTTTGGTACATCTCAAATAGTTATGACCTTTTTGTGTTTCAGTAGTGATAAAGCAACCGCACTCTCCACAATAGAAAAATCCGCGATACACATACGGTTTCAATGTTCGCCCCTTTGGTTTCGATTTTCTCTTCATCACTTCGGCAACTGAATCAAAAAGTTTCTTTGTGATAATCGGTTTGTGCTTTCCGTCATGAAATTCACCGTTGTATCTGATAACACCATAGTAAATCGGATTTTTGAGCAGATACTGATAATTTGAAACGGAAAGCATTTTTCCTCTCTTTCCCACCAAGCCGACTAGGTTGATTTTCTTTCGGATTTCAGACAGAGGGTATTCGCCAGTAGCGTAGAGTTCAAAAGCCTTGCGGATATACTTTGCTTTCTCCTTATCTACCACAATACATCGCTTTTCTTTATCATTTATATATCCAAGTGGAGCATAAGCAGGCCATATACCATTACGGAGCTTCTGGCGAATACCCCTCCTTATATTTTCCGAAAGATTATCAACATAGTATTTCGATTGTCCAAAAGCGATATTGAGCATGAACTTTCCTTGTGGAGTGGAATCAAACCAAAAAGTTGGGAATTTTAGCGTGGATATTTTACCAGTATCTATGAGATAGATTATCTTTCCACCATCTATACTATTTCTCGCCAATCTATCAGGGTGCCACGCTACAATTCCTTCCGCTTCTCCTTCCTCTATGCGAGCGATCATAGCATTGAAAATATCTCTGCCCGGCTCTTTGGCTGTCTTGCTCTCCACAAATTCACGAACAATATTCAGTCCCTCTTTCTTCGCATACTCTTGCAACTCAAAGAGCTGGGCTTCAATAGATAAAACCTGTCGCCCTGGCTCATCTG
>JAYENK010000031.1:0-12819 GCA_034722035.1 Patescibacteria group bacterium
GAAAGATAATGTAGATAATTTAATGGAGGAATTTAAAATATTAATGGAAGAGACAAAAGATTTGGATTAAATTTTTTTAAAATTAAACTATAGAATTATAAATGACGGCTAAAAAAGTTACTAAAAAAAAGCCAGTAGCTAAGAAAAAAACAGTAAAGAAAGTTGCTAAAAAACAGGTTAAAAAGCTTGTGCCCAAGGAAAAAACAACAAAAAAAGCAGTTAAGAAAATAACGCCTAAAGCTGTAAAAAAAACTACGAATAAGCAAATTGCAAAAAAGCCGGTAGTTAAGAAAAAAACAACAAAAAAAGCAGTTAAGAATGTTAAAAAGAAAAAGGTTGTAAAGAAAGAACATGAGATTGTTTATCCTGTAGAGATACAGATAGAAAATCTTTTGGCCAAGGGACGTTCACGTGGTTTTGTTACCGAAACTGAGCTTTTGTATGTTTTTCCGGAAATAGAAGAATACATTTTTGATTATGAAGTATTTTTGGAGAATTTGCAGAAGAATGGAGTACAGATCATTGAGGATACTGGTCGAATTTTAGATGTCGAAACCGATCAGGCTGATAATAGTGCTTTTAATGATGTTTTAAATAATAAAATTACCGATTTATCCAAGCTTTCCTCTGATTCAATCCAGATGTATTTGAAAGAAATTGGTAAAGTTCCGTTATTGAAGCAGACAGAGGAAGTGGAATTGGCTAAGCGTAAAGAAAAGGGTGATCGAGCGGCTGAGCAAAAATTAATTGAGGCCAATCTTCGCCTGGTAGTGTCAATTGCCAAGAAATTTACCGGTGCTAAAGGTTTGTCTCTTTTAGATTTGATTCAAGAAGGGAATATTGGTCTTTTTCGAGCAGTAGAAAAATTTGAATATCGCAAGGGGTATAAATTCTCAACTTATGCTACTTGGTGGATTCGGCAGGCGATTACTCGTGCTTTGGCCGATCAATCGCGTACAATTCGCATTCCGGTGCATATGGTGGAAACGATAAATAAATTCACTCAGATTGAGCGTCAATTGATTCAGGATCTCGGACGCGAGCCCCTTCCCGAAGAAATTAGCGCGGAAATGGGGGAAGAAATCAGCAAGGTGCGGCATATTATAAAGATTAGCCAGGATACGATATCCTTAAAAACCAGTGTGGGTGAAAACGAAGAAGATTCTACTTTGGAAGATTTTATTGAAGATGTAAAAAGCGTGACGCCGGATCGGAGCGCGGCGCTTAAACTTTTAAAGGATTATGTAAAAGAAGTAATTTTTCAACTTAGCCCGAGAGAGCAGAAAATATTGGAAATGCGTTTTGGCTTGGAAGACGGTGTCGCCCATACCCTGGAAGAGGTTGGTCGAGAATTTGACGTGACCCGCGAACGAATTCGACAGATTGAGGCGAAGGCGCTTGAGAAGATTCAAGGACATGAAGGGATTCAGAAGTTGAGAGATTATTAGTTTTAATGAGTCGAAAGTAGCTGGTAGCAAGCAGTATTTGGATTGATAATTTATTTTTTAGATATTTTAAACCCCGCGTCGCGATTGCTTGGCGGGGTTTTTTGATTTGTTTTTTTAAAAAGAGTGGAAAGATTAGTATTCTAGAAGCCAGCGATGGGCTTCAGCCAAAACGCGTCGCATTTCTCGATAATGTTTATCTTCAAAATATTGCTGAGCAACTTTTAGTCGAGGCATAGCCTCGTAGGCGCGATAACAATAAGGCGCTGGCCAAAGATTGTTTATCTGCCCTTTAATAAATATGTACTGCGCAAGAACTTTTGTTTGATTTTTATTGAGAAAAGAATTGTTTCGATTAACCAGAGTACGTATTTTAGCGGCCGCATTTTTCAGGTCAGCTTTGAGCCAATTGTGTTCATTGCCCAAAAGAGTATGGCGATGGGAGACAACAGCGTTGTTGCGATTATAAGATTGCAAAATATACCCTTGCTGTCTAATGGCTGTATCCAAATCCTTTATCCGTGTTAATTTGCAATTTTTTCCTTTATGGCGCTGACTTTTAATCAAGATAAAACCAAAGTTTAAATATTGGATTCCAAATTGGTCAAGTAGCTCAAGTCGTTTCATGTAAACATCGTTTAAATTGTCGTTTGGTTTTATTCTTTTTAGGTCTGTTTTTTTTAATTTTAACAGTTTTTTAATTTGAAAATTAAAATTTTTCTCAAAAAGTATTTTTCCGGCATTTTTATAACAAATATCAGGCAGTCTTGGCCCAACCCTATTAATTATCTTCCTTTTTTTGTTAGCTGTATAATAATAAGTTTTTTTATTATTATGTCTAGCTAATACGTAAATTATCTTGCCATCAACTACTACAACTTCATCAAAGCTTATTTTCATTTAATCCGCTCCTTTCTTGTTTTTTAAGGTACATTATAATATTTGCCCTAATATTAAAACAAATTTGAGGTTTTGTCAAGTATTATAGTTTTTTTGGCTTATTTTTCTTGACTATTTTATTATTTTTTTCTATTATATAAGCACTGCCTAGTGGGGCAGATTTTTGTGTTAAATATTATTTATATGATTTATTCCCGGATGGCCCTTCGACAGGCTCAGGACAAGCTATCTTGTTTGTATTTTGGGGTTTACATGGGTTGTCTGGAATAAATAATATTAATTTTATTCCCGGGTAGCGCAGCGGTAGCGCAGTTGACTGTTAATCAATTGGTCGTCGGTTCGAATCCGACCCCGGGAGCGGTGATAAACAAGGCTAATTTTAGTCTTGTTTTTTTATACCCCGGACTGGAGTCTGAACTGAGTGTAAGGGGCTAAAGCTTGTTGTTGACAAAGTTTAATAAATATGTTATGCTTTTTAGTTGAAGTTTTTATATAATTTCAATAAGTGTATCGTTTTTTTAAAATATATAGGAGGAAAATTAATGAAGAAGATAGTTTTTGCTATTATGATTGTAGTTGCGACTTTGTTTGTGTCAAATTGCTTTGCTTTAAGTGATAATGCCAGAATGGTGATTATGTATCTTGGGCAACCAGTGTTTGGTGGAGAAAATTTTTTACATCAAGTCACCGGATGCAAGATCGCAAATGTTGAGATGGTTAATTTTGATGAGGAGGTGATTTATTTTTCCATACCCTCAAAAGATTATTCGAGACAAGAGCTCGGGAAATTAGCCAACTCTATTAATAGAGTTGAGTTTGGGCTAACGAAATATTCGAAAGAATTAAAAATCAAAAAAAATGATGATGGACCCATTATCCTGGGTAAATATCAATATTTGGTTTTTAACAATTATTTCTTTCGGATTGGATTCGATAATTTTAGAGTTGGCAGAGAGAAATTTGTTTATCAATTTTCTGGGGGTATGAGCTATGATATAACTCTGAGTGAATTGGACGCTTTCGGAAGGAATGTTAACACTTATAATGGTAAAATATTAGCCATGCTTAAAAGCGGAGTTGTAATGGTTAATCATGGTGCCTGGGTAGCTAAAAAGGAAGCGTCGCTTACTCGTTTGGTAAACAGGATCACACAATCACATAAGAGCTCAATTGACAAGATTCAGGCCTTGCTTGATTTTGTTAATAATGAAATTCAAAACAATTTGCAGGAAACACTCGTTGATTATGAAACCATGAAACGGCCTAATGAGGTTTTGATGGCAGGGAGAGGGGATTGTTCAGGAAAAACCACTCTCCTTGCTTCTCTTATCGAGCAGCTGGGCTTTAGTTATCGGTTGGTGTATTTTGATGGGCATATTACTCTTGGCGTTGCCTGTAGTGAAAGCTTTTCAAACAGAGACGCTTATTTTGAGTGGAGAGGCGAGAGTTATCTCATCCTTGAAACAACCACACCTTATTTTAAAATTGGTGATCCACCAATGAAAAAAAGAATAGTGTGTGTGCAAAAACCAGGTGAAGATATTTATTTTTATTCATCTGGCAAAAAATTGGTATATAGATGATGTTTGGAATAATTTTTAAATTCAACCCCCGAGGAATTCATTTCTCGGGGTTTTTTTTATACAAAACAGGTTCTAACTTTCTCCAGCCCCGGGAGCATTAAAAAAATATCTCTAGTTCTAGAGATATTTTTTATGTTTAGGGACGGACACTCGAACGAATAAATAAAATAGTGTCATCTATAGATGACACTATTTTATTTATTGACAAAATTCAATATTCAGTTATAATGATTATATCAATTAAGGGAGATTGGCGCCCTGCTCCGTTAATAACGGTAATTGATAAAAAATAAGAGGCCCGTCTTCGCTAAAGCTACGACGTGGCAAGCTAGATGGAACCGCGAGAGAGAAATCTCGTTCTAGTATATTAATTTATTTTAATATTTTAGAACGAGATTTTTTTATTAATAAAATATAAATATGACAAAAGAAAAAAAAGATGATTTAATGCAAAAAATTACGTCTTTGGCAAAAAGACGGGGGTTTGTTTTTCCGGCCTGTGAAATTTATGGCGGCTTGGCTAATTCTTATAGCTATGGACCATACGGCGCGGAACTTAAAAAGAATATTAAAGATTTGTGGTGGAAAACATTTGTTCAGACAAGGAATGATATGGTGGGAATGGACGGGCCGATTCTTCTCCACCCCAAACTTTGGGAGGCAAGCGGACATACCAGCGGTTTTAATGATGCGATGGTTGACTGTAAAAAATGTAATAAAAGATTCAGAGCCGATCATTTAGTCCGGGAATTAACCGGAAAAGACATGGAAGGAGAGTTGGAAGAAATGAATAAAATTCTTTCGAATAAAGAAATGAAATGTCCGGAATGCGGGGCAAGCGATTGGACTGAGGTTAAAAACATGGCTATGATGTTTAAAACTGAGATGAACGGAGTTGAGGGTGACATGCATCTTCGCCCTGAAACAGCCGGAGCAATTTTTGTTGATTTTAAAAATATTATAGATTCAATGCGAGTCAAAATTCCTTTTGGCGTGGCGCAAATCGGCAAAGCTTTTCGCAATGAAATTGTGGCGCGTAATTTTATATTTCGTATTCGCGAATTTGAGCAAATGGAAATTGAATACTATATTGATCCGGAAACAGAATGGGAGCCTTTGTTTGATGAATGGCTAGACAAACAAGAGGAATTTGCTCTTGCGATTGGCGCGAAAAAAAAAGATATGAGACGATATGAGCATCCAAAAGAAAAATTGTCGCATTATTCAAAAAAAACAATTGACATTGAATATAAGTTTCCTTTTGGTTTTGGCGAACTTTTTGGTTTGGCGCATCGCGGAGATTTTGATTTGAGTCAGCACTCAAAATTTTCGAATGTTAAATTGGAATATTTTGATGCCACTAATAATCGTAAATATACACCGCATGTTTTAGAACCGACTGTTGGTGTTGACCGTTTGATCTTTACCGCTTTAACCGCTGCATATACAGAAGAAAAATTAGAAAAAAAAGATAAGCGGGTGGTGATGAAATTTCCCAAAAAAATAGCCCCGATTAAAGTTGCGGTTTTCCCTTTGTTGAAAAACAAGCCGGCCCTAGTGGATAAGGCAAAAGAGATTTACAGAAAATTATCAAAGAATTATATGTGTGAATTTGATGATAATGGTAATATTGGTAAGCGTTATCGCCGACAGGACGAGATTGGTACGCCTTACTGCGTTACGGTTGATTTTGATACGATTGAAAAGGATGATTCTGTGACCGTTCGTGATCGTGATACGATGGAGCAAAAAAGAGTGAAATTGGACAAATTAGAACAGTTTTTTAGTGAAAAATTGTAATTTTTTAGTAAAAACAAAAAAAACTTGACAAAAAATATAAATGGGCATATACTCATAAATAGATAGAGAAAATATTATTAATTTTTCTTGATTTCTAGAAAAGAGGTGATAAATATGCCAAATAAAAATGGAACCGGGCCAGAAGGAAAAGGTCCTAAAACCGGAAGAGGAATGGGTACTTGTACTGCATCTGATTCTGCACAGACAGAAGCTACGGATTCAAGACTGCGCAGAGGCGCCAGATATGTTAGAAGGGGACTGGGTCTAGGACGAGGCAGAGCTGGAAATTAATTTAGCCGCCAAACCCATAAAAGATTTAATATTTTAAGTCTTTTAGGGCTTGATGGTCAATAATAAAATTATGAGAAATAGAAACAAACAAAGAATGGGACGTCCTTGCTTAGAAAGAAAAGTTAAATTTGATCCAAAAGTAAAATATTTTAAGCCACGCGGAGTTCCAGTGTTTTTCTTGGAGATAGTTGAATTAAAAAAAGAGGAGCTGGAAGCGATTAGATTAAAAAATATAAAAAAACTGGATCAGCGTGAATGTGCTAAGAATATGCATACTTCGCCCGCCATTCTGCAGAGAATACTTTCTTCGGCGTACAAAAAATTGCCAATGCCTTAATTAAAGGCAAAGCAATTAAGATTATTAATGAGTAATTTAAATTTTTTATTATGTCAAAAAATAAATGTAGTCGCTTAAAAGATTTTTCCATTAGTTTTTTTGCAATTGTTTTGGGCTTAATCGGCCTTACTCTTGCTTTGCAAAAAGCGGAAAATATTTTTTCTTTTTCTTTTTCCGTCTTTAGTTATTTTTTATATTTTACGTTAATAATATTTTTAAGCATTTTAACAATATATGGCTTAAAGATTGTCAAATATCCAAGCGAAGTCAAAAAAGAATTTTTTCATCCGATTAAAATAAATTTTTTTCCGATTATCGCTAAAATATTTTTGATATTAAGTATAATATTTTTGGATATAAATATGGTTTTTTCTCGGAATTTTTGGTTTTTGGGAACAGCTCTTCAGTTTATTTTTTCAATAGTTATTTTGTCAATCTGGATTAGGCATTCAAAATTTGAAGCCAAGCACCTGAGTCCGGCCTGGTTTATTCCAATCGTGGGCAATATTATAATGCCGATTGCCGGCACCGCGCATGGTTTTGTTGAACTTTCCTGGTTCTTCTTTAGTATTGGCCTTGTAATGTGGCTTACATTATTTATTATAGTATTTAATCGAATTATTTTTCACGATCCCATTCCGGATAAGCTTATTCCAACCTTCTTTATATTATTTGCCCCGCCGGCAATTGCTTTTATTGCTTATATTAAATTAACCGGGAGTTTAGATTCGTTCGCTCGAATCTTGTATTATATTGCTTTGTTTTTATTAATATTGATTTTGACTCAGGTTAAAATGTTTTCTAGAATACAATTTTATTTGTCCTGGTGGGCCTATTCTTTCCCTTTGGCCGCGATCACAATTGCGACTATGTTGATGTATCATCAGACTGAATTTTTATTTTTTGGAGTTTTGAGCCAAGCCTTGTTGGCGTTATTATTGATAATAATATTTTATTTGGTGTATCGGACAGTGCGTGCAATCAAAAACAAAGAGCTTTGTGTTGAAGAGGGGTGAAGTATTGATTAATTTTAAATAAAAAAGATCGCTCTGGTTTTAATTAGAGCGATTTTTGTTTTATTTGCCAAAATTAGATGAATTTGCTAGGATTGATTCAGAAATATGATAAAAAAGCAAAAAATTATTAAAATAATAAAAAAAATTTGGCCCTGGTATTTGTTATTGCCTTTGGTGATTGTTTTTTTTGTCGGAACTTCCAGTTTAAATTATTTTACCCAGGACTATTCTAAGAGTCTGGAACAGGCGGATTATGTCAAATGGGCCAGCCCGGACGAAACTGCTAATTATATTTTTGCTAAGCTTTACGCGCAAACCGGTAAGCTTAGTATTTTTGAATCGTATAATTTATACACTGACGATATCATGCGGCCACGGAGCTTGCGTTCGGATCATGGTGAGATTAAGCCGGTCAGTTTTCTTGGGATAATTTTATTCTTTGGCACTATTGCCAAATTTACGACCTATAAGATTATTCCATATTTGACGCCTTTTTTTGCTTCACTCGGGCTTATTTTTTATTATTTATTAGTCAAAAAAGTATTCACGCGCACAAACGCGCTTATTTCTACTTTTATTTTAGCCTCTTTTCCGGTTTATATTTATTATACGGCTAGAAGTATGTTTCATAATGTACTTTTTACACTTGCTTTAATTGTTGCTTTGTACTTTGCCGTGCTTTGTCTTAGTCAAAAACGTAAACATAAAATAAAGATTTTAAAAATATTTACTTATTTTAAAAATAGTTTAAAGAAAAATAAGTTTGTTAGCTTGCAAGGGGACTATAAACAAATGATTTTTGCTTTGATTGCTGGTTTGTTTTTTGGTTTGGCTATTATCGCGCGAACCTCAGAATTAATTTGGCTTTTGCCCTTGCTTGGATTTTTGGCACTATTAAATTTGCGTCGATTGGGTCTTAAAAAAATAATTTTAATTCTAAGCGGAATTATTTTGGTGCTTTTACCTATGTTTTATTATAATCAGATTCTTTATAATTCTATATTCCTTGGCGGTTATGCTGACATGAATCGTTCGATTGTTGCGATCAAAGATTCTAGCGCTTCTTTACTGACGGAAGCGGTTCAAGGACAATTTAGCGCAAGCAAAGAGTATATCAAAAATATTTTTGATTCTATTTTTGTTTTTGGTTTTCATCCTCGGCAAAGTTTACTCATGGCGGATATTTATATTAGGCAAATGTTTTCTGTGCTTTCTTATTTATCTTTGGCCGGGTTTTTGGTTTATTTTTTTGGTAATGGCAAGAAACGAGTGCGTCATTATTGGCTTTTTTTTGGTCTTAGCTTGGTTTTGGCAATTTTGATTATTTATTACGGCTCCTGGCATTTCTTTGATAATCCCGACAAAACGGCTCACACTATCGGCAATTCCTACACTCGTTATTGGCTGCCGATTTATTTGGGATTAATTCCTTTTGCTTCTTATTTTATAATTCGTGTCACTCGCGCTTTGTCTGTTATTAAAATTAGAGATAAAAACAAAGAAGAAGTCGGACAATTGCGTTTGTTTTCCCGGAAAAAATATTTTCGTGCCAGCACGGCTCGTTTTATTATGCGTTTTTTATCAGTTGGTTTAATTATAATTAGCTCGCTCAATTTTGTTTATCAGGGCTCGGAAGAAGGTTTGGTTTTTTTGGCTGCCAAGCAGAGACAAGATAAGTATGAGTGGGAGAAAGTAATAGAAATTACCGAAAATAATTCTGTAATTATTACCCGTTATCATGATAAATTATTTTTTCCGGAGCGAAAAGTAATTGTAGGTCTTTTTGATGACAAAAATATGATTGAGCGCTATACCCGCCTGGTCGATTATTTGCCGGTTTATTATTATAATTTTCATTTTCCAAAGAAGGATATAGACTATTTAAATTTACGCCGTTTAAAAGAATTCGGTCTTTCCATTAAATTAATCGAACACGTCACCCCAACTTTTGCTTTGTATCAACTTTTAAAAATTGAATAAAGGTAATGGGGCTGGTATAATTAGAGTATGACAAAAAATAATAAAAAAAAACGTATCGGGATTGATGCTCGGTTTTATGGGCCGGAGAATAAGGGGTTGGGGCGTTATACCCAGGAAGTGGTGGACGGCATTATTGCAATGGATCAGAATAACGAGTATGTAATTTTTTTACGTGAAGACAATTTTGACAAATTTAAAACAAATAATCCCAGAGTAAAAAAAGTTAAGGCCAATGTCCGCTGGTATACTTTTAAAGAACAATTAGTTTTTCCTTTTTTGATTTGGCAGGAAAAATTAGATTTTATTCATTTTTTGCATTTTAACGTTCCCTTGTTTACACCCATAAAATTTATTGTTACGATTCACGATTTAATTTTGACCAAGCATCCGACCAAGCGAGCCAGCACGCTCAGCCCTTTAATGTATAAAATTAAAAATTTAATTTATCAGATTATAATTTATGTAGCGGCTAAGCGTGCGCGCTACATTATCGCGGTTTCCGAATATACGCGTAAAGATATTATTAAAAAATTTAAAGTTAGCACAGAAAAAGTTATTAAAATTTATGAAGGAGTGGCCTCGTCTTTGCAAGTCCGGCAGAAAGATGACAAAGAAGTTATTTTAGGGTATAATATACACAGATCCTATCTTTTATATGTGGGTAATGCTTATCCACATAAAAATCTAGAGCAATTGATTAAAGTTTTCTCTAAGATTAAAGCAGAAATGCCTGATTTGCAGTTAGTTTTGGTTGGTAAAAAGGATTATTTTTATGAACGGCTTAAAAAAAGTTTGGAAAATAAGTTTTTTGATGATATTATTTTTGCCGGATTTGTCTCGGATGAAGATTTGATTAGTTTTTATAGAGAAGCCGAGGCTTATGTTTTTCCTTCTTTATTTGAAGGATTTGGCTTACCACCGCTTGAGGCAATGACGCATGGTTGCGTCGTAGCTTCATCCAATAAAACTTGTTTACCCGAGGTGCTGGGCAAAGCCGCTAAATATTTTGATCCTGAGAACGAGAGCGAAATGGCGCAAATTGTTATTGATTTATTAAAAAATAAAGAAGAAAAAAATAAATTAATCCAGCTTGGACACACGCAAGTCAAGAAATATAATTGGGAAAAATGTAATAAGAAAATTGTAAGATTATATGATTTGTTGTAGCTTTAAATTAATTTTTAAACATTGGAAATTGAATCATTAAAAAATTGTTTGAAAATTGAAAATTGAAAATTTATTTCCCCCATGCAAAAACACAATACAATCAATCGTTCTAATGGCCACAAACCAAGCCGTTTTTTGGTTGATTTGCCAGGTTTAGTTAGTGAGGCTGAAAAAGAGCAAAAAATAAAGAAGAAAAAAATATATGAGCGCCTGTTTATTTTTGAAATAATCAAGGGCGTTTTTGTTTTAGGCAAAAAATTGGTTTTTATATTTTCAATCCTTGCTTTTGTTTGGAAAATATTCAAAAAAATTAAAAAATTTAAACCCAATTTTAATTTTAAGAAAAGACAAAAAATTAATCATAAAATCAATATTGAAACCACCAAAGAAATTGACGAAGAGCCGGAAGAGGAAGATGTGCCGGAAGAAGGTTTTATTCGTCGTTTTTTTGCGCTTTTGCGCCCGGCCATTGCTTTTGCCGTTATTATTTCGTTTTTGGTTTTACCCTTTAAAGTGTTTTTGGAATTTAGCAAAGTTCATGCCCTGGAAGGACGAGTTATGGGAATTACCGAAGGGGCGATTGATGACTTGATGACAGGAGGCGAGGCGATTAAACTAAAAGATTTTCGAACAGCCGAAAAATATTTCAAATCGGCTCAATCCGCTTTGCGTGAGGCACAGGCAGAAATATCCTGGTTGACTAATGTGGCCGAATATGTCAATCAAATTGCCTCGCAAGAGAAAACTTTGTTGGCCGAGCAAGTTGCCCTGTTAATTCGAGCCGGAATACTGGGTACAGATTTGGCCGCGCATGTTAGCCACACTTTGGCCGAAGTTAGCGCCGCTAAAGGGCAGAATTTTTCCGAAATAATAAAAAAGATTGATCTATATTTAACAACGATTGAAAAAACCAATAATGATTTAGCGCTTACATTAAATAAAATTCGCCCCGAATTAATCCCTGAAGAATATCGCCCGCTAGTTGTTGACGCGAAGAATAAAGGACTTACACTGAGCGGCGGAGCGCGGGAATTTATTGCTTTGTTCAAAGTGTTGCGAGAGGTTTTGGGTTTTGAATATGATACTCGCCATTTATTGGTTTTTCAAAACAACAGTGAACTCAGAGCCTCGGGTGGATTCATCGGTTCTTATGCTTTAGTTGATTTTCATAATGCCGAGATTAAAAATCTAGAAGTACCGACTGGCGGTACTTATGATACCGAAGCCGGACTCAAGGAAATGATCAAAAGCCCGGATCCTTTACAATTATTGAAGTCACGCTGGTATTTTTGGGACGCGAATTGGTGGCCGGATTGGGAGCGAAGTGCAGAGCATTTGGCTTGGTTTTTGGAAAAAAGCAATGGCCCAAGCGTGGACGGTGTTATCAGTTTGACCCCGACTTTTATTGAGCGCTTACTTGCGGTAAGCGGACCAATAAAAGTTAAAGGAAAATTTGATTTGGAAGTAAACAGTGAGAATCTTTATACTACAGTTCAGTCGATTGTTGAAGACAGAACGCTTTACCCAGTCGCGACTTCCACCGATCAGGAATCAAAACCCAAAGAAATAATCGGAGACGTTTTTGACGCTATGCTCGAACAAATTCCGGAAAGACTGGATCAGGATATGATTATTAAACTGGGGCAATTATTAATTAATAATTTTTATGAAAAGCATATTCTATTATATTTTAGCGACGAAGACAATCAGGCGGTAATCAGTCAGCTTGATTGGTCGGGTGAGCAAAAAGATTCGGCTCAAGATTATTTGATGGTGGTAAACACCAATATTGGCGGAGGCAAGAGCGATCGTAAAATTGCGGACACTTATGAACTTGAGTCAGTTATAAAAGCCGACAATAGCGTGGAAAATATTCTAAAGATCAATCGTCATCATATGGCTTACAAAAATGAAAAGCTGGTTGGAGTGCGCAATGTTGATTGGTTACGGGTTTATGTTCCGCGCGGAGCGGTTCTTTTGGAGGCTGAGGGTTTTGTTGTGCCGGATGAGAAATTTTTCGAAACTCCGGATGAATTTTTGGAAGATAATGAGTATATCGCCGGCACCGAAGGGATGGCAACAACGCACATTAGCGGTACCAAAATTTATAACGAAAACAACAAAACGGTTTTTGCCAATTGGCTGATGCTTGATCCGGGTGAGAGCAAGACCATTGTTCTGCGTTATCGCCTGCCTTCTAAAGTGGATAGCAATACCTATGAGTTATTGGCGCAAAAACAACCCGGTACGCTCAACGCGAGTCTTTACTATACTCTGTGTCCGAATACTGAAATAAGTTT